>CABVAY010000028.1 GCA_902496455.1 uncultured Collinsella sp. | reverse complement strand
TGGTGGGCGATGAGGGATTCGAACCCCCAGCCTTGTGCGTGTAAAGCACCTGCGCTAACCGTTGCGCCAATCGCCCGTGCGGAGAGAGTATAGCAAAACAATCGCCTCATTCACCTCATATCCATTAAAGGTAACCGGCGCGTGTCACAGCGGAGCTGATTCAGTTGAGATTGCCTGAACATTCCGCCCCTCTTTACGCCCTCGGGTATACTCAAAAGCTACTGATTCGATTTAATGCCCAGCAACAGCAGAGGGGATAGTATATGTGCGGTTTTGTCGGTTTTGTCGGTGGGACGGATAACCAATCCGAGGTGCTCACCAAGATGATGGACCGCATCGTCCATCGCGGTCCCGACATGGGCGGTCAGTTTATCGACGGCCGCGTTGCCCTCGGCTTCCGCCGCCTGTCGATCCTCGACCTGACCGAGGCTGGCGCCCAACCCATGGCCAACGAGGACGGTAGCGTCGTCATTGTCTTCAACGGCGAGATCTACAACTTCCAAGAACTCCGTTCCGAGCTCGAGGCCAAGGGCTACAAGTTCCACTGCGGCGCCGACACCGAGAGCCTCCTGCACGGCTACGAGGAGTGGGGCGAGGCCGTTCTCGATCGCCTGCGCGGTATGTACGCCTTCGTCATCTGGGACAAAAAGAAGAACAAGCTTTTTGGCGCCCGCGACATCTTTGGCATCAAGCCGCTCTACTACTATCCCATGGCCGATGCGGGCGACGGCGCTCCGGGCGTGCTCTTTGGTTCCGAGATCAAGAGCTTCCTGGACTACCCGCACTTCCACAAGGCGGTCAACAAAAAGGCTCTGCGTCCGTACATGACGCTGCAGTATTCGGCAACCGAGGAGACCTTCTTCGAGGGTGTCTACAAGCTGCCGCCGGCGCACTACTTTACCGTCGATATCCCGACCGGCAAGATGAACACCGAGCGCTACTGGGATTGCGATTACTCTGCCGTCGAGAAGCCGTTCGAAGAGTATGTCGATGAGCTGGACGAGGTCGTGCACGAGAGTGTCGAGGCCCATCGCATCGCCGACGTCAAGGTCGCGTCGTTCCTCTCCGGTGGCGTCGACTCCAGCTACATCGCCGCTTGCCTCATGCCCGACAAGACCTTCTCGGTGGGCTTTGACTACAAGAACTTCAACGAGACCAACTACGCCAAGGAACTTTCCGATAAGCTCGGCGTCGAGAACGTTCGCAAGATGATTACCGCCGACGAGTTCTTCGGTGCGCTCGAGGACATCCAGTATCACATGGACGAGCCGCAGTCCAACCTGTCTTCCGTGCCGCTGTGGTTCTTGGCCGAGATGGCCCGCAAGGACGTTACCGTCGTGCTTTCGGGCGAAGGCGCCGACGAGCTCTTTGGCGGCTACGCCTACTACGAGGACACGGTCCCGGTGCGCAAGTACAAAAAGATGGTGCCGCTGCCCATCCGTCGCGCGCTCGGTAACCTGGCGCTGCATATGCCGTACTTCAAGGGACATAACTTCCTGGTCAAGGGTGCCGAGATCCCCGAGAAGTCGTTCCTGGGACAGGCTCTGGTATGGCCGGAGCGCGAGGTCGACGGCGTGCTCAAGCCCGAGTACAACACCGGCGATGGCGCCTTCGAGCTTGCCGCTCCCATCTATGCGCGCGTGAAGGGTCAGCCCGAGCTGGTCAAGAAGCAGTACCTGGACATGAACATGTGGCTCCCGGGCGACATTCTGCTCAAGGCCGACAAGATGTGCATGGCACACTCACTGGAGCTGCGCGTGCCCTTCCTGGACCGCAAAGTCATGGAGTTCGCCGAGCACATTCCCGACCGCTACCGCATCAACGAGAACGGCAACAAACAGGTACTCCGCCACGCTGCCAACAAGTCGCTGCCCGATGAGTGGGCCACCCGTCCCAAGGTGGGCTTCCCGGTGCCGATTGTCTACTGGCTGCGCGAGCAAAAGTGGTACGACTATGTCAAGGAGTACTTCACCGCGCCGTGGGCAAGCGAGTTCTTCAATACCGACGAGCTCATGCACCTGCTCGATCTGCACTTTGCGGGCAAGGGCGATTTCCAGCGCAAGATCTATACGCCGCTCGTGTTCCTAGTGTGGTACAAGCGCTTCTTTATCGACGAGGGCCAGCCTTCTGTTCAGGCTGCCTAGTCTCGGCCTACGAATGCCTGCGCGTAACGGCTCCTCCGGGAGCCGTTTTTGCGTGGGTGCGTTTCAGTTACTATAAAACCGTCCCTGCCAAATGGCTGAGAAAGGTGAAAGATGCACCATTCGGATTCCGCGACCGTGACCACGGTCGATACGCTTGCCAAGCTTCTCGATGTGTGCGGCGAGCTGCGCGCATCAGAGCAGGTTGACGAGCGTGCCGTGACCGGCTGCTCGTTTGATTCGCGCGCGGTCTCGGCAGATGACGTATTCTTTTGCAAAGGTGCTGCCTTTAAGCCCGCGTTTTTGAGCATGGCGCTCGATGCGGGCGCCGTCGCATTTGTGTGCGAGGAGTCGCTGGTCGAGTCTCTGGAGCCGCTGGCGCAGGAGAGCGGTGCTGCGATGCTGGTTGTTGATAGTGTTCGCACGGCCATGGCCCTGTTGCCGCCGGAGGTCTACGACCGTCCCGACCACGACGTCAAGATCGTGGGCATCACCGGCACCAAGGGAAAGACCACGGCCGCTTTTATGCTCCAGTCCATCATCAAGGCGGCGGGCGAGTCCTGCGGCATGATCGGCTCGGTGAGTACCGACGATGGTATCGAGTGCTACGAGAGCACCAACACCACGCCCGAGGCCCCCGAGGTTTGGCGCCATATCGCCAACTGCCGCACGTCCGGTCGCCAGTCCATGGTCATGGAGGTCTCGAGCCAGGCGCTCAAGTACCAACGCGTCGAGAATCTGCCGTTTGACGTGGCGTGCTTCCTCAACATCGGCCGCGACCACATCTCGCCGATCGAACACCCCACGTTTGAGGATTATTTTGAGAGCAAGCTTAGGATCTTTGACCAGGCAAAGACCGCCGTGGTGAATCTGGGCACCGATGAGGTTGACCGTGTGCTAGAGGCAGCGTCGACGGCCGAGCGCTTGGTGACCGTTGGCGTCGAGCATCCCGAGGCAAGCCTGTGGGCGAGCGACGTACGCATGGTCGGCTTTAGCATCGAGTTCAACTTGCATGGCCTGTGTGCCGACGAGTCCGAGGCGGGGGAGAAGATCCTGCTGGGTATCGCGGGAGACTTTAACGTGGAGAACGCGCTGGTCGCTACCGCCGCCGCGCGCGAGATCGGCATCGGTATCGATGCCATCAAGAAGGGCCTCTCCAAACTGCGCGTGCCGGGCCGTATGGAGGTCGTGGAGTCGAAGGACGGCCGCGTGATCTGCGTCGTCGACTACGCGCACAACCAGCTTTCGTTCCGTTCGCTTTTCTCGTCGGTGAAGCGCGCGTTTCCCGCTAGCCCCGTCATTGCGCTGTTTGGCGCCGCCGGCGGCAAGGCTCAGGAGCGCCGCGAGCAATTGCCACGCGAGGCCGCACCGTATTCCGACCTGATGATCTTTACGAACGAGGATCCAGCTCACGAGGACCCGATGAAGGTCTGTCGCGAGCTTGCCGAACATGTTCCCGACGATACGCCGAACAAGATCATCCTCGATCGCGAAGCCGCTGTGCATGCGGCGTTCAAGGCGGCGCGCGAGGAGTACGTCAACCCCGATGCTCCCACCATTGTCTTGCTGCTGGCAAAGGGTGACGAGGAGCTCATGCACGTGGGCGACGAGTTCGTGCCCATCGAGAGCGACCTTTCGCTGGCCAATCGCCTGATCGATGTTACCCAGTTTGACTAATGAACCATGATGGCGGCGGCGCCCTGAGTACGCTGTCGCCATAAGCGTGTTCCCCCAATCAAAACATGCCGTCCAAGTCCAAACCCTTCTACGTAAACGGAGTAACCATGTCCCACAACACCCTGCCGACCGTTGCCGAGCTTTCGGGCGAGATGCGCGAGCGCTTGGCCAAGGTCAAGTACGTCTTTACCGACCTGGATGCCACGATGCTCGCGCCCGGCTCGTGCGTGCTGCGCGACAACGACGGCAACCCCTCGACCAAACTCGTCGAGGCTGTCGTGGCGCTCGCTCGCGCTGGTATTCAGGTGGTTCCCACCTCGGGCCGCAACCGTACCATGATCCACGAGGACGCGCGCGTGCTCGGCCTCAACTCCTACATTGGTGAGATGGGCGGCCTGGTCATGTACGACCTCAAAGCCAACGATTGGGAGTATCTGACCGGCGACATGCCTTACGACCCCGCCTGCGGCCTTACTCCGCACCAGGTGATCGAGCAGACCGGCGTGTGCGAGAAGATCCTTGCCCGCTGGCCGCACAAGATCGAGTATCACAACGACATGTCGACCGGCTACAAATATCGTGAGGTCACCGTCGGCATGCGCGGCGATGTGCCCGACGATGAGGCCCAGGCCATCCTGGACGAGGCCGGCTGCGGTCTGATCTGGGCTTGCAACGGCCATCTGACTCACCTGTCCAAGCCGACGACGCTCGAGCTCGATCGCGTCGAGGACGGTCGCGCATTCAACATCAACCCCGCGGGCCTCAACAAAGGCGTCGCCATTGCGCACTTCTGCGAGCGCCTGGGGATCGAGCGCGAGGAGACGCTCGCGCTCGGCGATTCCGAGTCCGACTTCTACATGGCCGATCACGTGGGCACGTTCTGCCTGGTCGAGAATGGCCTGACGAGCGCCGGCGCGCCCGAGTTCCTGGCTGCTTGCGAGAACGCTTTCGTTACGCGCGGCAAAATTGTCGACGGTTGGGCGGCGACGGCAGAGCTGCTGGTCGCGGCGCGTTCGTAGCGCGGCGTCGCCGCACTTGGACATGTCTTTTCGAGAGAGACTGGTGAGGTAATGTCCGATATCGAGAATTCGGCAGGTGACACGCGCCCGATTGGCGTGTTCGATTCTGGGTTGGGCGGTCTGACGGTTGCGCGCGCGATTGCGACGGCGTTGCCGCACGAGTCCGTCTACTACTTTGGCGACACCAAGCGCTGCCCCTACGGCACCCGTACCGAGGATGAGGTGCGCTCGTTTGCGTTGCAGGCGGGTCGTTGGCTTTCGAAGCACGACGTCAAGATTATGGTCATCGCCTGCAACACGGCGACCGCTGCGGCCTTGCGTCTGGCCCAGCAGGTGCTCGACGTTCCCGTGATCGGTGTGATCGCGCCGGGTGCCCGTGCGGCAATCAACAGCACGCGTACGCGTCGCGTGGGCGTGCTCGCCACCAACCTCACCATTCGCTCGGGCGCCTACACGCGCGCCATTCAGGACCTGGATGCCGGCGTCGATGTATACGGCTGTCCTGCCTCGAGCTTTGTCGAGGTTGTCGAACACGAGCTCGCCTCGGGTGCACATCTGCAGGAACAGTGGCTTGAGAACGAGGACATCTTCGATACGCCTGCCGTGCGTGCGCTGGTGGGTGCCACGGTTGAGCCGCTGCGCGACCACGGTATCGATACCGTGGTGCTCGGCTGTACGCATTTCCCGCTGTTGGTGGGACCTATCCGCCATGCGCTGGGGCCTGGGGTGCGCGTCGTGAGTTCCGCCGAGGAGACCACGCGCGAGCTGACCGATATCCTCACGCGCCGCGAGCAGCTGGCGGGCGACGCCGCCGAGCCGCAGCATCGTTTTGCCACGACGGCCGATAACATTGCCGAGTTTGCGGTGGCGGGCAGCTTTATCTTTGGTCAGCCGCTCAAGAGCATCGAACATATCGATATCGATGAGCTGAAATAGATGTAAGGCAGCCGCCAAGGCCTTCGCCACATCTTTTGCCGAAAGGAAATTTCTATGGAGTACATGCAGGTCAACCGCGCCAACGATCGCGCCGCCAACGAGTTGCGCCCCGTTAAGCTCACCCGTGGCGTCATGAAGCACGCCCACGGCTCGTGTCTGGCCGAGTTCGGTGACACGCGCGTGCTGTGCGCCGCCACTATCGAGGAGGGCGTGCCGGGCTGGCGAAAGGGAGCTAAGGCCGGCTGGGTGACCGCGGAATACGCCATGCTGCCGGCGTCGACCGGCAAACGCTGCAAGCGCGAGCACGCCAACCGCAAGGGTCGCTCCATGGAGATCGAGCGCCTCATTGGCCGCAGCCTGCGTACCGTCGTCAACATGAAGGCGCTCGGCGAGTACACCGTCACCGTCGACTGCGATGTGATTCAGGCCGATGGCGGCACGCGTACAGCGAGCATCACCGGCGCCTGGGTGGCGCTGCACGACGCCCTCGCCATGTGGGTCGAGGCGGGCAAGATCGAGCGCATCCCGCTTATCGGCCAGGTGGCTGCCATCTCCATGGGCGTTGTCGACGGCAACACTCTGCTCGACTTGGATTATTCCGAGGACAGTCACGCCGAGGTCGACATGAACCTCGTCGCCACCGACACCGGCGAGATGATCGAGCTCCAGGGCACCGGCGAGCAGGCGCCCTTTGACCGCAAGCGCCTCAACGCCCTGCTCGACCTGGGCGACAAGGGTATCGCCGAGCTCATCGAGCTTCAGCGCCAAGCCATCGCCTAACCTGCCAAAAAGGGACAGGTTTATTTTGGTAGGTTTTATCTGCGGAGACGTCTAGGCACAAGACAGCCGTTGATTGAGAGGGGAGAGGCAGAGGCCCTCGTCGCCCTCGGCGCGGCATTGCTATAGAGACAAGGAGACCACTCATGGCACTTGAGAAGATCGACATCGACACCCTCGACCCGGCGGCGACCATCGTCGTAGCAACGGGCAACGCCCATAAGCTCACCGAGATCGAGGCCATTTTGGGCAAGGTCATGCCCGAGGTGCGCTTTGTGGCGCTCGGCCAGCTGGGCGATTTTGAGGACCCCGAGGAAAACGGCACGACGTTTTTGGAGAACGCCATCATCAAGGCACAGGCTGCGGTCGAGGAGACGGGCCTTATGGCCATTGCCGATGATTCGGGCTTGGTCGTCGACGCGCTGGACGGTGAGCCCGGTGTGTATAGCGCGCGCTACGCGGGCATTCACGGCGACGATGCCGCCAACAACGCCAAGCTGCTCGTTAACTTGGAAGGCGTGGCAGACGAGGATCGCACCGCGCGTTTTATGAGTGTCGTCGCGCTCATCGACACGGATGGTCTGGTCACCTATGGTGAGGGCGCCTGCGAGGGCGTTATCGCGCACGAGGGCCGCGGCGATCACGGCTTTGGCTACGACCCGCTGTTCCTGCCGGTCGACACGCCGGGCAAGACCATGGCCGAGCTGACGGCGGACGAGAAGAACGCCATCAGCCATCGATTCCATGCGCTCGAGCACCTATCCGCCAAACTGACGGGCGAGGAGTAGGCCGTGCGTGCGGTGGTGCAGCGCGTGCTCAACGCCGGCGTGACGGTCGACGGCGAGTGCGTGGGTCGCATTGGACGCGGCTACCTGGTGCTGCTTGGTGTGGGCCATGGCGATACGCGTGCCGAGGCCGACAAGCTGTGGGGCAAGCTCCGCGGGCTGCGTATCAACGAGGACGAGAACGGCAAGACCAACTTGGCACTTGCCGATGTCGACGGCGAGGTACTCGTGGTGTCGCAGTTCACGCTATTTGCCGACTGCCGCCACGGCCGCCGTCCGTCGTTTACGGATGCCGGCGCCCCCGATGTCGCCAACGAGCTCTACGAGTACTTCTTGACGCTTGTGCGCGAGGACGTTGAGCATGTGGCGCACGGTATCTTTGGCGCCGATATGAAAGTCGACTTGGTCAACGACGGCCCGTTCACCATCGTCTTGGACACGGACAACCTTTAGGTTACGCGGTTTTACCAAACCGCGTAACAACTGGTCGTGCGAGGTTGTCGTCTGGTACGTATTTGGGACGGGGCTTATTTAGCTACTTGCGTATGGCCACAACAGGGTGCTATAGTATTAGAGTTTTGTCTATCTTAGGGGTATTATCCCCTTTTTGAATTGCACCTTCTGGAGGCCCTGTTCATGGAAGAGATGGAAGTCAATCACGTCGACGACATCCACGAGAAGCTGACCGATATGGTGGGCGATCGCGTCAAGGTTAAGGCCAACATGGGCCGCACCCGCGTTGTCGAGCGCATGGGCACCATCAAGAGCGTTCACCCCGCCGTCTTTATCGTCGAGGTCGACGAGCGTCGCGGCCGCAAGTCGCGTCAGTCCTACCAGTATATCGATGTCCTCACCGGTCAGGTCGAGCTGTTCGACCCCGAGAGCGGCGAGCATATCTTTACCCCGCTCGGCAATCAGCTCGAGGAGCACTAACGGTGACCGATCGGTCCCTGACTCTTTCCGCGCCGGCAAAGATTAACCTCTACCTAGGGGTTCATACCGAGCGCGATGACCGCGGCTACCACAGGGTCGATTCCCTGATGGCAGCCGTCGGTCTTTCCGATACCGTGACGGTCACGCCGGCGCAGGCGCTGACTGTCCAGACGGTTCCAGCATCAGATTTTCCCATGAAAAAGAATACGGCGTATCGGGCTGCGGTTGCTATGGCCGAGCATTATGGTCGCGAGGCAAACATCTGCGTGACGATTGAGAAGCGCATTCCATTGTGCGCCGGCTTGGGCGGCCCCTCGACGGATGCGGCCGCGGTCATTGTCGCCTTGGCGGAGCTCTGGGGCATTGATCGCACCGACCCCGCGCTCGACGACATCGCGCGCGGCATTGGTGCTGACGTTCCGTTCTTTTTGCACGCGAGCCCTGCGTTCTACGTAGGTGGGGGAGACGTGCTGGCAACTGAGTACCCCGCGCTGCCCGCAACGCCCGTCGTGTTGGTCAAGCCGCGCGAGGCAAGTGTTTCGACAATTGAAGCCTATCGACGTTTTGACGAGGCCCCGGTGCCTGCGGACAAGCCCGGCGCGATGGCTTCTGCCTTGCGTGCTGGTGATGCCGAGACGGCATATGCGCTCATCCATAACAACCTGGGTGTCATTTCCGCACAGATGGAGCCGCAGATTCAAACGGTCCTCGACTGGCTGCGTAAACAGGACGGCACCGTTGCTGTAGATGTGTGCGGATCGGGTGCCTGCTCGTTTGCCATTTGCGACACCGCCGCCACGGCCGAAAGGCTTGCCGACGCTGCCCAGCAAAACGGCTGGTGGTCCTGCGCGACGGAGCTCATTTCCAACACGGTTCGCGTCGAAGTGCCAAAGAAGTAAAAATTTCTCTAGCACACGACGGAAATCTTTGTTACTATAGTCGAGCTAACGGGTTGTGGCTCAGTTTGGTAGAGCACTGCGTTCGGGACGCAGGGGTCGCTGGTTCAAATCCAGTCAACCCGACCAGAGCATGAGGAGGGACCGCTTCTTGCGGTCCCTTTTTTTAGCTATTGTTGTGATACCGCGATACCCGCGGTATACTCATTCGAGCTTGTCTCGCTGTATTGTGGAGGTCTACATGTTTGGACTGAGGGCTCCTGAGCTCATCATTATTCTCGTCGTTGTCCTGATTATCTTCGGGCCCAAGAACCTGCCGAAGCTCGGCAAGTCCCTCGGCTCTACCGTCAAGAATATCCGTGAGGGTATGGAGGGCGACGATAAGGCCGAGACCAAGCAGGCCGAGGAGGTCGTGGTCGAGCAGTCCGAGGAGGACAAGGAGATCGCTGAGCTCGAGGCCAAGCTCGCTGCTGCCAAGAAGAAGCAGGCAGAGGACAGCGACGCGGACGCAGAGTAGTCCCATCCCTTTGGGGTGAGCACCTGACCGGCTTGCCCGCAGGCTAGCCGGTCTTTTTCGTTTTGTTGACAGTTGATTGTTTGATCAGAGTTGGGGAGATATCCGTATGGACGCAAGCCAGATCGTACTGACCGCTGAGGGCCGCCAGAAGCTCGTCGAGGAGCTCGCCTGGCGTGAGGGCGATTACGCCAAGGAGATCGTCGAGGACATCAAGGAAGCCCGCGCGTTCGGCGACCTTTCGGAGAACTCCGAGTACGACGCCGCTAAGGACAAGCAGGCCCAGAACGCCGCTCGTATTGCCGAGATCCAGGCCATCCTCGCCAACGCTCAGGTTGCTGCCACCACGGGCGACCTGACCGTCTCCATCGGTTCCACCGTTTCGCTGATTGATCCCAACGGCGAGGTCATGGAAGTCACGCTCGTCGGTACCACCGAGACCAACTCGCTCGAGCACAAGATTTCCAACGAGTCTCCGGTCGGTCACGCCATCATCGGTCACGGCGAGGGCGACTCCGTCGAGGTCGTTACGCCTTCCGGCAAGACTCGCGTCTACACCATCGCCAAGATCGCACGCTAGACCACGGTCCCGCGTAAAGGTATGTTTTCGCTCCCTGGGACCGAATCCTGGGGAGCGTTTTAGTTTGAGGAGCTAACTTATGGCAGAGAACCAGAACGCCGCCGATCAGGCATCGACGCTCAACGACGAGCGCGCCACCCGCCTGGCCAAGCGCGCCGCCCTGTTCGAGGCGGGCCAGAACCCCTATCCTGAGCACTCTGAGCTTGAGGACTACGTCGCCGATATCGAGACTAAGTACGCCGATCTTGCCGATGGTGAGGACACCGAGGATGTCGTGAAGATCGCCGGCCGCGTGGTCGCCAAGCGCGGTCAGGGCAAGATCATGTTTATCGTCGTGCGCGATGCGACTGCCGAGATTCAGCTGTTCTGCCGCATCAACGACATGGACGAGGCTGCCTGGAGTACGCTCAAGGCCCTCGACCTGGGCGACATCCTGGGCGTGACCGGCGTGGTCGTGCGCACCCAGCGTGGCCAGCTTTCCGTTGCCCCTAAGAGCGCGACCCTGCTTGCCAAGGCCGTTCGTCCGCTGCCCGAGAAGTTCCACGGTCTTTCCGATAAGGAGACCCGCTATCGCCAGCGCTATGTCGACCTGATCGCCAACGACGACGTTCGCGAGACCTTCCGTAAGCGTTCGCAGATTCTCTCCACCTTCCGTCGCTTTATGGAGTCCGACGGCTACATGGAGGTCGAGACCCCCATCCTGCAGACCATCCAGGGCGGTGCTACTGCCAAGCCGTTCATTACCCACTTCAACGCGCTCGATCAGGAGTGCTACCTGCGTATTGCCACCGAGCTGCACCTTAAGCGCTGCATTGTCGGTGGTTTTGAGCGCGTGTTCGAGATCGGCCGCATCTTCCGTAACGAGGGCATGGACCTTACCCACAACCCCGAGTTCACCACGATGGAGGCCTACCGTGCCTTCTCCGACCTCGAGGGCATGAAGGCGCTCGCCCAGGGTGTCATTAAGGCGGCTAACAAGGCCATCGGCAACCCCGAGGTCATCGAGTATCAGGGCCAGACCATCGACCTTTCTGGTGAGTGGGCCAGCCGTCCCATGACCGACATCGTCTCCGACGTGCTCGGCAAGCAGGTCACCATTGACACGCCGGTCGAGGAGCTTGCTGCCGCCGCGCGCGAGAAGGGCCTGGAGATCAAGCCCGAGTGGACTGCTGGCAAGATCATCGCCGAGATTTATGATGAGCTGGGCGAGGACACCATCGTCAACCCCACGTTCGTGTGTGATTACCCCATCGAGGTCAGCCCGCTTGCCAAGCGTTTTGAGGACGATCCGCGTCTGACCCACCGTTTTGAGCTGGTTATTGCCGGCCACGAGTACGCCAACGCATTTTCCGAGCTCAACGACCCGGTCGACCAGGCTGAGCGCTTTGCTGCCCAAATGGCCGAGAAGGCCGGCGGCGACGATGAGGCCATGGAGTATGACGAGGACTACGTGCGCGCCCTCGAGTACGGTATGCCTCCTGCGGGCGGTATCGGCATCGGTATCGACCGCGTGGTCATGCTGCTCACTAACCAGGCTTCCATCCGCGACGTGCTGCTGTTCCCGCACATGAAGCCCGAGAAGGGTTTCCAGTCCGGTGCCGCTGCCGCCAAGGCTGCCGAGGCCGGCAACGCCGCGAGCCCGTTCGTTACGTCGCTTAAGCCCACGCTCGATTACTCCAAGATCGCCGTTGAGCCGCTGTTCGAGGAGTTCGTCGACTTTGATACCTTCTCCAAGAGCGATTTCCGCGCTGTGAAGGTCAAGGCATGCGAGGCCGTCAAGAAGTCCAAGAAGCTGCTGAACTTTACGCTCGACGACGGCACCGGCACCGACCGCACCATCCTCTCCGGTATTCACGCTTATTACGAGCCCGAGGACCTGGTCGGCAAGACCTTGCTCGCCATCACTAACCTGCCTCCGCGCAAGATGATGGGTATTCCCAGCTGCGGCATGCTGATCAGCGCTGTCCACGAGGAGGAGGGCGAGGAGCGCCTCAACCTGATCCAGCTCGACGCTTCCATCCCCGCCGGCGCAAAGATGTACTAGGGGGTTACGGCGTTTTACCAAACGCCGTAACCGCTCGACGCTGCGCGCCGCCCAGAGCGACAATTTGTCATTCAAAAGGCAAGGCATGACCAGAAGGTCTATGCCTTGCCTTTTTCATGCCAACTTGTTCGCCCTGGACGTCGCTCGCTGTCCGTCCTCTACCTGCGGCGTTGACTTGGTTGACACTTAGAACATCGATGTAGTCATTGGGGACGTTCTTAAACGACTGCCCAACGGCTGTTGAGCACATGGCTCGCATGACAGTCGTCTCTTTTATGTTTCCTTTAGCCGTTGCTGCCTAGGATGGGGGTTAGTCGGTAGGAAGGGAGCGTCTATATGGACGACGCGAGCGAGCGTTCAATCGAAGAGGACATGCTCGATCAGTTCAATTACTTTGATGATGAGGACGAGGAGCTGATCGACCGTCGCGAGCCAGCGCCGCTTGATTCCTTTGATCTGGTCGATGAAGAGACTGATGAGGTTGAGGACGAATCAACGGAGTTCCCACAGTCTTCGCGCCTTAACTCGCTGCTTTCGAGAGCCCCCATGCACCACGGCGTTCGTGCCGGCGCGCTCCATATGAAAACTGATTGGCACCAGATCGTGACGGCAGGCGATGAGCTTGCCGTCGATGCGCCGCTCACCGACAAGTCATCCATCATCTGCCGCACCGGCATGCTTATGCTGGCAAGCGGAACAGGTGCCTGGCGCGTGCGCGATACCATGAATCGTGTTGCTGCCGTACTCGGCGTCACGATTCACGTCGACCTGAGTCTTCTGTCGTTTGAGTGCACTTGCATCGAAGATGGCCACTGCTTTAACGAGGTTGTCAGCCTGCCCACAACGGGAGTCAATACCCATCGCATTTGGATGATGGAGAGCTTCTTAAAGGAAATCGAGACGTATGGGCGCCGGTTTACCGTGCACGAATACCACGAGATGCTCAGGACCGTTGAGAGCTCAAAGCCCGATTACTCTCCCTGGCAACAGGGCCTTGCGGCAGCCTGTGCTTGCGGCGCCTTCGTCTTTTTGCTCGGCGGCGGCCCTATCGAGATGGCCTGCGCGTTTGTGGGCGCGGGTGTCGGCAACTTTGCCCGCTCCCATATTCTCAAGCAAGGCCTTGGTCAGTTCAGCGCGCTGACGACCGGTGTTGCGCTCGCTTGCGTTTCGTATCTGCTGGCATTGCTCGGCCTTGGCCAGGTCGTACCGGGGGCAATGTCGCACCAAGAAGGCTATATCGGCGCCATGCTCTTTGTGATTCCCGGCTTTCCCCTCATTACGGCAGGCCTCGACATCGCTAAGCTCGACATGCGAAGCGGCATTGAGCGTCTTTCGTATGCTGTGTCGATTATTGTGATGGCGACCCTCGTAGGCTGGATGGTTGCCGAATGTGTGGGGCTGGCGCCGGATGACTTCGCCCCGCTCGGCCTCTCGCCGCTTGCCCTTACGCTCCTGCGCGTGGTGATGAGCTTCGTTGGCGTATTCGGCTTCTCGGTGATGTTCAACAGCCCGGTAAAGATGGCCGCGGCAGCTGGGTTGATCGGCGCCGTGTCCAATACCCTGCGTCTGACCCTTGTCGATGCGCCGACGATGATTCCCTTCCTGGGCCTCAGCACGGGAATGCCTCCCGAGGCAGCAGCGTTTATCGGCGCGCTGGTATCGGGGCTGCTCGCAAGCTTGGCTGAAGTCAAGCTCACCTACCCGCGCATCGCCCTCACGGTGCCTTCGATTGTCATTATGGTGCCGGGCTTGTATCTGTATCGCTCGATGTATTACATGTGCACCTTCGACACGGTCAATATGCTCGGCTGGTTTGTGCGCGCAGTGCTCATCGTAGCGTTTCTGCCCGTTGGACTGGGTGTGGCGCGTACGCTCACCGACCCTCGCTGGCGCCACACCAGCTAATTGGTACAAGGGGGACAGGTTACTTTGCACCAAATGAGTTGCGGTGAAATAGGGACTGAATTGCTGCTTAAAGGGTCAAAACAGTCCGTATTCCACCGCAACTTATGGGGTCGGGGGATTATCGGTGCCCTGCATCTTCATAAACTCAACGCTTACGAAGCGCATGCGTTTCGTGCTAGGCTGGTTCCACCACATAAGTAGTCGCAGACGCGCGTATCGCGGGCGGGCGAGATGAAGTTCCAACAGCTTCATCTTGCCCGCCCGTTTTTGTTGCGTGGCGCCGCGGTACAACACAGAGAGGAATCTGCCCTTTATGCCTATCAACAAACGAGAGAGCCTGCTGTTCACCTTTATCATGTGCTTTTGCATGGTGCTCTGGATGAGCATCTACAACGTTGCCCTGCAGCACGGGGCCATCAACGGCGAGGTCGTTGCCACTGCGTGGCTCGGCTTCCCCGTTGCCTACATTTTTGCCATGTGCTGCGACTGGTTCGTCGCCAGCCCGCTCGCCAAGGGTTTCGCCTTTAAGTACTTGGTCACGCCGGGCAAGAGCTCGCCACTTGCCATGACGCTCGCCGTCAGCTCCTGCATGGTCGTTCCCATGGTCATCATCATGTCGCTGTACGGTGCGTGCGAAGGCCTGTTCCATATGCCCGGCGGCCCGCTCGCAAACCTGCAGATGCTGCCGATGATGTGGCTCATCAACATCCCGCGCAACTTTATCATGGCCCTGCCCTGGAACCTACTGGTGGCTGGTCCGGTTGCTCGCTTTGTCTTCCGCCGCGCCTTCCCCATGGGAACCGTCTTTGAAGAGCAGCATATGGAGCTCGTGCGAATGCCTGGCGCTCCCGTTGCCGATGCCGTCAACGACGTTGCCGAGAGCATGGACGCCGAGCCTGCCTGCTAGACAGTAGCTCAAAACCAAACCGCCAAACGGACCCGAGCAATTCCTTTTTTGTAGACGTTGTCGCGCGGCTACGAGTGGGAAAGGTCCCAACGGTTAACATATACTCCATATGGGTAAAGAGACCAAAGCGCTGCCGCGGGGCGGCGCTTTGCGTTTGAAAAAAACTAGCTCGTCTAAGAGGAACTAGCATGTTAGACCGTTTTACCGATCGTGCGCGCAAGGTCATGTCCATGGCCAAGCAAGAGGCGCTCGATCTTCATTCAAATAAGGTGGGTACCGAGCATCTGCTGCTCGCGCTCGCTAAGGAGGACGAGGGCATTGCCGCCGAGGCGCTGCGCTCGCTCGACATCTCCTACGATGACATCATGGATACCCTCAAAGAGGTCCAGACCACGGTTCCCGAGCCCAGCGAGGAGACCGAGGCCGCCAAGCTCGCTTTTACGCCGCTCGTCATTAGCGTGATGGAGCGTTCATTCCGTGTAGCACGCGAGAACAACCAGACCTACGTGTCGACCGAGCACCTGCTGATCGGCATCGTCGAAGAGGGCAACGGTATGGCCATGGACATCCTCATGCGCCTGGGCGTGTCGTCTGCTTCCATTAAAAAGGCCATCGAAAAGCTCACTGCCAAGGATCAGGACAAGAAGCGTCCGCTCGCTGGCGCTGGTGCTGGTCGTCCCGGTGCGGGCCTGCCGTTCTTCAGCGGCTCGGATACCTCTCAGCAAAAGGGGAGCGGCACCGACACGCTCAAGCAGTTCGCCACCAACCTCACGCAAAAGGCGCGCGACGGCGAGCTCGATCCCGTGATTGGCCGCGAAAAGGAAGTCCAGCGCATGATGGAGATCCTTTCGCGCCGCACCAAGAACAATCCGCTTATCCTGGGCGATCCCGGCGTGGGCAAGACGGCTATCGTCGAGGGCCTGGCGCAGCAGATCGCTGCCGGCAACGTGCCCGAGAACCTCATGAACCAGAACATCTGGACGCTCGACCTGCCGGGCCTCGTTGCGGGCGCCAAGTATCGCGGTGAGTTTGAGGAGCGCCTCAAGAGCGTGATCCAGGAGGCCACCGAGGCTGACGACGTCATCCTGTTTATTGACGAGATGCACACCATCATCGGTGCCGGTTCTGCCGAGGGCTCCATCGACGCGAGCTCCATGCTCAAGCCCGTGCTTGCGCGCGGTGCCTTCCAGATTATTGGCGCCACCACGGCCGAGGAATTCCGCAAGTACCTCACCAAGGATCCGGCCTTTGAGCGTCGCTTCCAGACCATCGATGTCGAGGAGCCGAGCGTCGAGGACACGGTCAAGATCCTGACCGCGCTCAAGCCGCGCTACGAGGAGCACCACCATGTGCGCTATACGCAGGGTGCTATCGAGGCCGCCGCGAACCTTTCCAACCGCTACATTCAGGACCGCTTCCTGCCTGATAAGGCCATCGACCTCATTGACGAGGCCGGCGCCCGCGCCCGCATCGCCGCCAACCGCGCGCCCGAGCCGGTGCGCGAGGCCGAGCATCGTATAGAGGAGCTCAAGGCCGCCGCGCAGGAGGCCACCGAGAGCGACGACATGAACAAGGCCGCCGAGATCACCGAGCAGCAGAAGGCCGCCGAGATTGAGCTCGCCGAGGCCAAGGCCGCTTGGACCGCCGAGCTCGACGCCAGCCCGCTCACCATCGACGTGAGTCAGATTGCCGACATCGTGTCCGTGACCTCGGGCGTGCCGGTTTCCTCGCTCACCGAGAGCGAGAGCCGTCGCCTGCTGCAAACCGAAAGCGTGCTCAAGACGCGCATCATCGGTCAGGATGAGGCTGTCGAGGCAGTTGCCAAGGCCGTGCGCCGCAGCCGCTCGCCGCTCAAGGATCCGCGTCGCCCCGGCGGCAGCTTTATCTTCCTGGGTCCCACCGGCACGGGCAAGACCGAGCTCGCCAAGACGCTTGCCGAGTACCTTTTTGGCAGCAAGGATGCACTCATCAGCTTCGATATGTCGGAGTTCGGCAGCGAGTTCGAGGTCTCCAAGCTCATCGGTAGCCCTCCGGGTTACGTGGGCCACGACGAGGGCGGTCAGCTTACCAAGGCCGTTCGTCGTCACCCGTACTCGGTCGTGCTGTTCGACGAGATCGAGAAGGCGCACCCCGACATCTTCAACATTTTGTTGCAGGTGCTGGAGGAGGGCCGCCTGACCGATAGCCAGGGCAAGACGGTCGACTTCCGCAATACCGTGATCATCATGACGTCCAACGTGGGCGCCCGCGAGATCGCGCAGGATGCGAGCGTCGGTTTTGGCACCACCGGTGAGCAGGGTCTTACGTCGAGCGAGATCAAGGGTCGTGCGATGGGTGAGCTCAAGCGCCTGTTCCGCCCCGAGTTGCTCAACCGTATCGACGACATTGTGGTGTTCCAGAAGCTCTCGGGCGAGAACCTGACCAAGATTGCGCACCTGCTGGTGGATGATCTGCGCCAGCGCCTGATCGCAAACGGCATGAACATCAAGCTTACCGATGCGGCCTACGACAAGATTGTGGCGGAGGGTACCGACCTCACCAACGGCGCACGTCCGCTGCGTCGTGCCATCCAAAAGCTCATCGAGGATCCGCTGTCCGAGGAACTGCTGGCTGGCGAGTGGGGCGAGGGCGATACCGTCCTGTGCGACGTGGCCGACGGCAAGTTTGTCTTTAGCCACGGCACGGGTGAGATTCCGGCGCCGCGTCCGGCGGGTGCACTCGGGGGCGATACCGCTCCGGCGGCGCCGCATACCGGAAACGCTGCTCCTGTAGGAGGCGGCGTGAGTTCGGGCCCCGGCGGCATGATGCAAGCCGGTTCCGGCGCGCTGTAGGGCGTGGCGACAATTTGATACGCGCAATCGAGGCGCTCCGAAAAGGGCGCCTCGATTTGTAGAGCTGCGGAAGTTGTGACCGTTACGCTATACGGTCCACCGTTAGCCGATGATGCAAGGGCGCTCGGCGTTTTCGACTGGTTTATGCACGCAAAGTCTGGGAATATACAAGTCGCATGTCTTACTGTCTAACCAGTTGCGCCAAGGAGGCACCATGGACTACAAGATTACCGGCTACGAGCCCGCCCAGCTGTTCCATTTCTTTGAGGAGGTCAGCGCGATCCCCCGTGGGTCTGGCAACGAGAAGGGCATCAGCGATTTCCTGGTTGCGTTTGCCAAGGAGCGCGGCCTCGATGTGTACCAGGACGAGGTCTACAACGTCATCATTCGCAAGCCCGCATCTGCCGGCGCCGAGAATGCCCCGACCGTGATGCTGCAGGGTCACATCGACATGGTGTGCGACAAACTGGGCTCCGTTGAGCACGACTTTACGACCGATGGTATCGACCTGGTCGTCAAGGACGGCGTCCTCACCGCTAACGGTACTACGCTGGGCGCTGACAACGGCATCGCCGTCGCGCTTATGCTTACTGTGCTCAACGACGATTCGATTGCCCATCCGGCCCTCGAGTGCGTATTCACCACCGACGAGGAGACTGGCCTGGTCGGCGCCGAGACGCTCGACAAGTCCCAGATTAGCGCCCGCACCATGATTAACCTTGACTCCGAGGAAGAGGGCGTTGCCACCGTCAGCTGCGCCGGCGGCGTCGTCGTTACCTACACCTGCCCGATCGCGCGCGAGCACAAGACCGGTAGCACCCTCACGCTCGAGATTTCTGGCCTGTTGGGCGGTCACTCCGGCGCCGACATCCACCTGGAGCGCGGCAACGGCAACCTCATCATGGCCCGCATCATCGACCGCCTGATGGTCGCCGGCGAGCCCGCCATCGTTAGCTTTAACGGCGGCACCAAGGACAACGCCATCAACCGTGAGTGCAAAGCTGTTCTGGTCTACGCCGACCACGCTGCCGCCGAGGCCGCGGCCCAGATCGCAAAGGGCATCATCGCCGACGTCACTGCCGAGCTCGAGGTCTTCGACCCCGGCTTTACCTGCACCGTCGAGATTGCCGACGACGCCGAGGTCGAGGCCATGGACCAGAAGTCCGCGCTTGCCCTCATCCGCGCCCTGCGTCTTGCCCCTAACGGCGTGATTCGCCGCAACGTCGCCACCGACGGCTCCGTCGAGGTTTCCTCCAACATCGGTGTGGTTGCCACTTCTGACGACGAGGTCAAGATCATGCTGTCCCCGCGCTCCTCGATCACCTCGCTGCAGAACGAGTTCAAGGACCGCCTGCAGACGCTGGCCGATGTCTTGGGCTTCGACGCCAAGTTTGAGTTTGAGTATCCCGGCTGGAGCTATGCCGAGCATTCGCCGGTCCGCGACGTCTTTGTCGAGAGCTATCGCGAGCTCTTTGGCTCCGAGCTGCGCATCGAGTCCATTCACGCCGGCCTTGAGTGCGGCCTGTTTGCCGAGGCCCTGCACGGCCTGGACGCCATCGCCGTGGGCCCGACGCTCTCCGATGTCCACACCCCGGACGAGAGCATGGAGCTCGCTTCTGCCGAGCGCTTCTACGAGCTGCTCATCGACGTCCTCAAGCGTCTCGCTGCGTAAAGGTTGCCTTGGTTAAGCCGCTCTAAAACGGCTGGCTATGAAAACGGCCGCCTGGCGTAATGCCGGGCGGCCGTTATTCGTTACAGTGCGAGGATCCCCAGATGCTCAAGCAGGATCTTAAGCCCGATGAGGATGAGTACGACGCCACCCACGATGGTGGCGGGTTTTTCGTAGCGCGCGCCAAAGGTGTGGCCGATCGCCACGCCAGCGATGGAGAAGATAAAGGTCGTGATGCCAATGAGCGACACGGCGGGAACGATGTCGACCGAAAGCGCGGCGAATGAGATGCCCACGGCCAGGGCGTCGATTGAGGTGGCGATGGCGAGGATCAGGTACTCGCCCAGGTCGATTTTTTCGGCATCCTTGTCGTCGCCTTCATCCTCGTCCTCGGTAAAGGCTTCCCACAGCATTTTGCCGCCGATGAAGGCCAGAAGGATAAAGGCGATCCAATGGTCGATGGGTCCGATGATGCCCATGAATTGACTGCCGAGCGCCCATCCGATTACGGGCATGCCGGCCTGAAAGCCGCCAAAGAACAGGCCGAGCACTACGGCGACTTTAAGGTTGATTTTCTTCATGCCAAGGCCCTTGCAGATGGAAACGGCGAAGGCGTCCATCGAAAGGCCAACGGCGAGCAACACGAGCTCTGCGAGTCCCATAGTCTGGCTCCCTCTCTGCGGGCGAGCCCGCGTGTACCTCTTGGGGGAATAACAAAAAAGACCCGTGGCGTACGCGTTGCGCGCACAACCACGAGTCTCGTTCATTAAGGCAAGCCAGGCCGCATCGGCCAGTGTGTTGACTTACCGCGCCACCGGAGGCGAATCCGGCCGCGCGACTACTCCCTCATTTATGCGAATCCCGATGCTACCACATAAGCAGCCCATTTGGGTTGGGCTCTCAGCTGTGTTCGCTCATTCTGTAAGCATCGGATTTCGCAAGCGCCGCGGGGACAAACCGTGAGAAACTAATTAGCGTTTATGGAGCGTATACGATGGGAGCGATGCCTTGGATAAGAACGAGCTGCAAAAGCGTATGGAACAGGCCATCCGCCTGACGGCACCTGGTCAGCCGATCCGCACCGCCCTCGACATGATCATCGCCGGTCACCTGGGCGCCCTTATCTGCGTCGGCGACACCGAAAACGTGCTTGCTGCCGGTAACGACGGCTTCCCGCTCAACATTTCGTTCACCTCGAACCGTCTGTTCGAGCTCTCCAAGATGGACGGTGCCATCGTCATCGACGGCGACCTCACCCAGATCCTGCGCGCCAACTTCCACCTCAATCCCGACCCCTCGCTTGCCACGAGCGAGACGGGCATGCGTCACCGCACCGCCGCTCGCATGTCGGTGCTCACCGATGCCATCGTGATCTCGGTCTCGGCCCGTCGTGCCGTCGTTAACGTGTACGTTCACGGCAAGAGCTACGAGATTCAGCCTGTCACCACCATCATGAGCTCGGTCAACCAGCTCGTTGCCACGCTCCAGACTACCCGTCAGTCGCTCGATCGCTCCCTGCTGCGCCTGACGGCCCTCGAGCTCGACGACTACGTTACGCTCGCCGACATTACCGGTATTTTCTCGAGCTTCGAGATCATGCAGCAGGCAAAGACTGAGCTTAAGGATTGCATCGTCAAGCTGGGCAACCAGGGCAAGCTCGTGCAGATGCAGCTCGAGCAGCTCGCCGGCTCCAGCATGGATACCGAGTATGACCTGATGATCCGCGACTACGCGAGCGATTCCTCCGAGGCAAACGCCGAGAAGATTCGCGCCGAGCTTGCTCGCATGACGCCTAAGGACTTGTCCGACCCACAGCATGTGGCGGCGGTTCTGGGTTACGACGACCTGGACGAGGACTCCGTCATGACGCCGCTGGGCCTGCGCACGCTTTCGCGCGTGTCCGTCGTGCGCGACGGCGTGGCCGAGATGATCGTCGACGAGTATGGCTCGCTGCAGGAGCTCATGGACGACATCAGCGAGGATCCGGAGCGCCTGGGCGACTTTGGCGTTAACAACCCTGCCATTCTTGCGGACTCCCTGTACCGCATGAAGGGCACCAAACAGGGGAACGCATAATGGCGCCCGTATGCGCCGTGGTCGTTGCCGGCGGCAGCGGCCAGCGCTTTGGAAATCCCGGCGGCAAGCAGCTCGTTAACGTGGCGGGCCGTCCGCTCATGAGCTGGTCCATCCGCGCGTTCGATCGGAGCGACAAGGTCGGCCACATCGTCGTGGTTTGCCCTGCCGAGCGCCGTGCCGAGATGCGCCGCCTGGCCATCGACCCGTTTGACTATGACACGCCCATCAGCTTTGCCGATGCCGGCGATACCCGTCAGGATTCCACCCGTGCCGGCGTGCATGCGGTTCCGGCGGGTTTCGAATATGTCGCCATTCACGACGGCGCTCGTCCGCTCATTACCACCGAGGCCATCGATCACGCTATCGACGTGCTTGTGGGCGACCGCTCGCTCGACGGTGTCGTGTGCGGTCAGCCCGCGATCGACACGCTCAAAATCGTCGACGGCGATAATATCGTCGAGACGCCGCCGCGCGAGCTCTATTGGGCTGCGCAGACGCCGCAGATCTTTAGTGTCGACGCCATGAAGCGCGCCCACACCGCAGCTATCGCCGAGGGCTTTATCGGTACCGACGATTCATCGCTGGTCGAGCGCATGGGCGGGCGCGTCCGCTGTGTCCAGAGCCCGCGCGATAACCTTAAGGTGACGCTGCCCGAGGACCTGCGTCCCGTAACCGCGATTCTGCTTGGCCGCATGGCCGAGGGAGAGGACCTTCCCCATGTTCAGTAACCTGCGCATTGGCCACGGCTACGACGTCCACCGTTTGGTGGAGGGGCGTCGATGTATCATCGGCGGGGTCGACATTCCCTACGAGCGCGGCCTGCTGGGCCACTCGGATGCCGATGTGCTCGCGCACGCCTTGGCCGACGCCATTCTGGGCGCCTGCCGCGGGGGAGACATCGGCAAGCTATTCCCTGACACCGATCCCGCCTACGAGGGTGCCGATTCGATGGTGCTGCTCGCTCGCGTGATGGACTATGCGCGCGAGCTGGGCTTTGAGTTTGTTGATGCCGATTGCACCATTGCCTGTCAGCAACCCAAGATCACTCCGCACCGCGATGCCATGCGCGCCAACCTTGCCCATGCCCTGGGCGTTGACGTCGAAAACGTGGGCGTCGCCGCCACCACGACCGAAAAGCTCGGTTGGGAAGGCCAAGGCGAGGGAATCGGCGCTTGGGCCGTCTGCCTGCTACAGAAAACCGTTAAGGAGTAACGAATGCGTATCTACAACAGCGCTACCCATAAAAAGGAAGAGTTCCAGCCCATCGAGTCCGGCAAGGTCCGCATGTACGTGTGCGGCCCTACGGTCTACGACAACATCCACATCGGCAATGCCCGCACGTTCATCAGCTTTGACGTGATTCGTCGCTGGCTCATCGCGAGCGGCTACGAGGTCACGTTTGCCCAGAACCTTACCGATGTCGATGACAAGATCATCAAGCGCGCCAACGAGCAGGGCCGTACGGCTGCCGAGGTCGCGACGGAGTTTTCCGACAAGTTCATCGGCGTCATGCGCGCCGCCAACGTGCTCGATCCCGATGTGCGCCCCCGCGCCACCAAGGAGATCGGCCCCATGATCGCCATGATCAAGACGCTTATCGAGCAGGGCCACGCTTACGCAGCCGATAACGGCGATGTGTACTTTGCTGTGCGCAGCGATCCCAACTATGGTCAGGTCTCGGGCCGCAACATCGACGACCTTATGGTTGGCGCGCGCATCGAGGAGAACGAGGACAAGAACGACCCACTCGACTTTGCCCTGTGGAAGGCCGCTAAGCCCGGCGAGCCCAGCTGGCCGAGCCCCTGGGGCGAGGGCCGTCCCGGTTGGCACACCGAGTGCGCCGCCATGGTGCATCGCTACCTGGGCACTCCGATCGACATCCACGGCGGCGGCTCCGACCTTGCCTTCCCGCATCACGAGAACGAGTGCGCCCAGGCCACCTGCGCCTGGCACCAGGGCTTCTCCAACACTTGGATGCACACGGGCATGCTGCTGGTAGACGGCGAGAAGATGTCCAAGTCGCTCGGCAACTTCTTTACGCTGGCCGAGGTCCTCGAGCAGCACTCCGCTGCCGCCCTGCGCCTGCTGATGCTGCAGACGAGCTATCGCTCGCCGCTCGATTTTTCTTGGGAGCGCCTGGAGGGTGCCGAGAACTCGCTCACGCGTATCGCCGGTACGGTCGAGAACCTGCGCTGGGCCGCGAACCATGCGACGGCCGATGCCGATGCGGCTGCCGCCGAGGCGTTTGCCGCCAAGGCCGCCGAGACCCGTGCCACCTTTAAGGAGTGCATGGACGACGACTTTAACACCGCTGGTGCCATGGGTGCCGTCTTTGGCTTTGTGACCGAGTGCAACCAGTACCTGGAGCAGGCGGGCGACGCTGCCGACAAGGCCACCGCGCTTGCCGCCGCCGACACGCTGGCCGAGCTGCTCGATACGCTTGGCGTCGAGCTTCCCGAGCCCAAGGTTGAGCTGCCGCTGGGTCTGCTAGGCGTTGCCGCCGGCCTGGTCGCCTACACGGGCGACGACGTGGACGAGGCCGCTGCCAAGATTCTCGAGGCCCGCGCCGAGGCCCGCGCCGCCAAGAACTGGGATCTGGCTGACGCCATCCGCGACCAGCTCAAGGACCTCGGGCTGACGATCGAGGATACTGCCGCCGGCACCCGTATCAAATCTCTCTAATCCCCGCGGGTTTCCCAAGCACCCGACCGCCCGAGCCACGGCATCTTGCCTTTCAATCGTCGGGCATGACCTCAAGGTCTATGCCCTCCTCTTTCAAGGCAATCTGCCGCACCTCGGGCGGTCGGTCTATTTGTTTCGTTTGATAGTTGTATTTAGGAGGTCGCTTTATGGCCGACAATCGCAAGCGTGCACCGCGTGGAGGCAAGCAGGCTGCTTCTGGCTCGCGTCCGATTCGCCGCAACGACCGCGCTGCCGCTCCCAAGGGCCAGCGCGAGCGCTCACAGGCTGCTCGCCCGCAGCGCGAGCGTAGCCGCGATAACGTCCAGGTTCCCAAGGGCGAGTTTATCGAAGGTCGCCGTGCTGCCGCCGAGGCGCTGCGTACCGGCTTTCCCGTCAAGTGCGCGCTCATCGCTGAGGGCGGGGAGCGCGATGCCGCCTTGTCGCACCTGGTCGACGACCTCAACGCCGCAGGTGTCCGCATTAAGTATGTGCCGCGCGCGCAGCTCGACGCGCTGTCGAGCCATGGCGCTCACCAGGGCATTGCGCTCGAGGTTGGCAACTTCCCCTATGCCGATGTTGCCGATATCCTCGACCGTGCGGGCGACGGTCCGGCGCTCGTCGTCGTGCTCGACCATGTGACCGACGACGGCAACTTTGGCGCCATCGTGCGCTCCGCCGAGGTCGTGGGCGCGGCGGGCGTCATCATTGCCAACAAGCGCGCCGCCGGTGTAACCGTCGGCAGCTACAAGACTTCTGCCGGCGCCGTCATGCATCTGCCCATCGCGCAGGTGCCCAATATCGCCCGTGCACTCGATGACCTCAAGGCCGCTGGCTTTTGGGTGGGCGGTGCTTCCGAGCACGCCGAGGGCAGCTGCTGGGATGCTCCCTTCGAGGGCCGCGTGGCGCTCGTCATGGGTTCCGAGGGCGACGGCATCTCGCGTCTGGTGCTCGAGAAATGCGACTTCTTGACCAAGCTTCCCCAGCGTGGCATGACCGAGAGTCTCAACGTTGCCCAGGCGACCACCGCGCTGTGCTTTGAGTGGCTGCGCCGCAATGCCGGCGAGCTCATGGGGGAGGAGTAGCGCATGTCCAAGAAGAACCGTGCCAAGTCCAAGGCCAAGCGCTTTGGCGAGGGCTCGGCCAAGCCGATTGTTTCGGCCGCGACCTATGGCGTGGGCGGCAATGCGTTTGCGCAGGCCATCGCCGATCCGGTCTCGACGGTGCACTCCAATAAGCCCGAGCTGCTGGTGGTCGACGGTTACAACGTGATTCACTGCACGCCGCGCTACGAAAAGCTCGTCTACGACCATTCCGACGATCCGTATTCCAGCGACGTTCACGATATGGCGCGCACGGCGCTCATTAATGACGTAGCTGCGTTTGTCCAGGGCCGCTACGAGGCCGTGATCGTATTTGACGGCGCGGGCAATATTTCCAGCGAGCGCCCCAACCTACCGGCCCGCGGCGTGCGCATTGAGTTTTCGCCGACGGGTGTTTCGGCCGATACCGTGGTGCAGAAGCTCTGCATCGAGGCGCGCGAAGAAGGCCGCGCGTGCTCCGTGGTTTCGAGTGACGGCACAATCCAGGCCGTCGTCATGGGCAAGGGCGTCACGCGCATCTCGAGCCGCATGCTGGTGGACGAGATCAAACAGATCGACAACGACGTTCACGAGGCCGAGGAAGCCCCGCAAATCAAGATGACTCTGGGCAGTCGCCTGAGCCCCGATGCCCTGGCCAAGCTCAAGGCCCTTCGCGGGAGGTAGGTGAGCTGACGGCGCGACGCTGTCTCGCTAACTCCATTCAGCGATGTCGATCATTCTACGGAGGCGCCATGTAAGCGCCTCTTTTAGATATGGCAGCCTTGCCGCGAGCGCGTCGTTTCTGGACAGAATCTCGATTGCCTCGTCAACGAAGCCTTCGAGTTTGTCGCCGTCAAACCAGCTCATGTCCTCGACGAGCAACATTTGTTTGGCGGGGCTTGAATGAAATTGCGCACTGGTAAAACTGTGCTCTCCCGCCCTAAGCTCCTCTAGTGATATGTTGCACCAGAGTGATGAGCCCGAATCGAAGATGGGGGCTGGTCTGCAGGCCAGTGAGTTGACGTTTCGCACGAGGCCGAAGTTGCGCCAATGACGATCGTAGTTGGCAATGATGTCATCGCATACGATCATGCGGCCAAGGGCGTCTTTTATATCTGTCGCTCCAAGCTCCTCGCAGTTTGCTACATACCGTTCGTAATCGGTTAGTCGCTCGTCTGCATTTGCATGCTGGTTTACATAGAACGCAGGGACATATTCTTCTTCGTCAGTTAAGAAGACACTGCATGTGCTCAAGGCGGAAGTGCCCGCGCCTTCGAGCGAATAGGGTACATAATCGTAAGTGTTCAGGATGCGACGGTGAAGTGCAGTCGCCACCATCTCGTTATAGGGTTCCTGGTTTAGATGCGCTCCTGCTTTATGCAGAATTCGACGCCCGCCCTCGCATGTCCAGTACTTTTGAAGATTGCCGTCCGACGTGTTATCGGGCTTTGCGGCAGCCGCTTTTCCCTCTGGGGCAAAGGGCGCAATGGACAGTGAGACGTCATCAAAGGCGTTATTGAAGAAGTTAATGTCCTCCCAGGCGAGACCGGAACTTTGGGGCCTTATCCAATACTGGTCGGATAAGGAGAGGCCAAGATTTCGCTGTACGAGTTCATCGGGAACATCGACTGCGGCTTCTGCAAGCAGGGAGGCTAGCCCAATGCGTGCGAGCGGGATACCGCGGCCGCGCCACCAAGTGCGGAAAGAGTCGAGCGATACGGGGCTATTAGGGCCAAATACCCCAATAGGGGCGTGGGCGTAATCGACGTCGGCACCGATGTGGGTGAAGTCTTTTCGCGATGTGTTGTAGACCAGCTGAGCGACTTCATACGTGCGGTTCATGAGGGTGAACGCGATCTCGCTCTTACCGTAGCCGCGGCGGGGACGTCCCCCCGTTTTGGTCACGGAGCGGAGTCGCGTATCGACGCTGTCTTTGTCGATGAGCCATACACCAGAAGCCTTGCGGGCCTCAAGTGCTCCGTTTTTTATGAGCTCCTGCACCCTGCGCGGAGTGATGCCGAGCAGTTCGGCTGCTTCCTTGGTAGTAAGCATCGCGAAACCCTTCGCCAGAACGAATAGTTTTATATATAGCAATTGTAATTAAAACTATTCGTTCTGGCGAATGGTTTTAAGATTGAGGGCGCACTGACAGAAATGAACGGGCCTGGTACGCGTTGTTGCTGGATTTTGCATATTTGTATAACGCCGTGCGGCCTGTTGCGCCCCGTCCGCAATTCCTTTATTCTTAACTGGCTTCGCGTGAAAGCGCCAAGTGTGCCAGTGTGGCGCAACGGTAGCGCAACTGATTTGTAATCAGTGGGTTGCAGGTTCGATTCCTGTCACTGGCTCCATGAGAGTTTCGGGCTCTGTTCCTTGTGGGACAGGGCCCGTTTCTATTTATGTCGACATGTAAGTGGGTTTGACTCCCACCAAGCTTCAGGTTTGTCTCGATCTGTAACACGGGTGGGCTGAAAACCCTCCTTATAGTTACAGATTGAGACAATGCCAAGGGTTGGCCGATAATATCTCGATCTGTAACACGAAGAGGCTGAAAACCGTTCTTACTGTTACAGAATGAGACGTAAGCTGGTGTCTCTGCGTAATACCTCGATCTGTAACAGATGGGGGAGGAATAACCCTCTTACTGTTACAGATCGAGACAAAGGCCGGACCGGCCCCAGTCATCCTGGTCGAGTGAGGATTTCCGGACATACGAGGGTGGATAATCTCCCACTTTGGACTCGAAGCCACGCCAAAAGTGGGAGATTATCCACGCTCGATTCTGTTTGGGAAGCCCGGTCTCGACCTATATATAGGTGCAAATGAGTCGTTATCGAAGTAATATTCTGCAGGCTTACTCCACTACACAAAAGTGTTACCTCGGGAAACGTCACCTCAGTATCCAAAACCACTGTCCTTCATATCCAAACTCAATAAAACCGCAGGTCACGGCTATATAGATACGCCCGGCACCGTGTATCTAGAGGTTTTCGTTGACAGCCCCCAAGGTGGCATCGTATTATCTTCTTCGTTCGCGGGGGCGG
The DNA here is from genome assembly GCA_902496455.1 of uncultured Collinsella sp. Lineage (GTDB taxonomy): Bacteria > Actinomycetota > Coriobacteriia > Coriobacteriales > Coriobacteriaceae > Collinsella. The sequence goes on along the minus strand of CABVAY010000028.1, from coordinate 761 downwards.
CGGTCCAAAAGACCAAAGGACCTGCGGATACTTGAACGATTGGGAGTTTGCCCGAGTGGTTAATGGGGACGGGCTGTAAACCCGTTGGCTCTGCCTACATAGGTTCGAATCCTATAGCTCCCACCCGTCAAGTGCCTGTATAGCTCAGTCGGTAGAGCACTTCGTTGGTAACGAAGAGGTCACCAGTTCAAGTCTGGTTGCAGGCTCCATCCGGCGGTGTAGCTCAGTTGGTTAGAGCACACGGTTCATACCCGTGGCGTCACTGGTTCGAATCCAGTCACCGCTACCATAGGTAACACGGTGGCTTCTCAATAGTATGTTGAGAGGCCACTATGGTATAAAGGCAAAGTCCCGTCCGGGGACGACCTGTTAAGAGGAGGGCTTTATGGCCAAAGAGAAGTTTGAGCGCACTAAGCCGCATGTTAACATCGGCACCATTGGTCACGTCGACCACGGCAAGACCACGCTGACCGCTGCCATCACCAAGGTTCTCTCCGAGACCGAGGGCTGCAAGGCTGACTTCACTGCGTTCGAGAACATCGACAAGGCTCCCGAGGAGCGCGAGCGCGGCATTACGATTTCCGTCTCCCACGTTGAGTACGAGACCGCTGCCCGTCACTACGCTCACGTTGACTGCCCGGGCCACGCTGACTACGTCAAGAACATGATCTCCGGCGCTGCTCAGATGGACGGCGCTATCCTGGTCATCGCTGCTACCGACGGCCCCATGGCTCAGACCCGCGAGCACATCCTGCTCGCCC
>CABVAY010000027.1 GCA_902496455.1 uncultured Collinsella sp. | reverse complement strand
GAGCACACGGTTCATACCCGTGGCGTCACTGGTTCGAATCCAGTCACCGCTACCAGGTAACTAGAGTGGCTCATTCGGGAAACCGAGCGGGCCACTTAGAGTTAAGAAGGCATAGTCCCATCCGGGGACCACCTTTAAGGAGGAGGCTTTATGGCCAAGGAAAAGTTTGAGCGTACTAAGCCGCATGTTAACATCGGCACCATCGGCCACGTCGACCACGGCAAGACCACGCTGACGGCAGCCATCACCAAGGTTCTCTCCGAGACCGAGGGCTGCAAGGCTGACTTCACCGCGTTCGAGAACATCGACAAGGCTCCCGAGGAGCGCGAGCGCGGCATCACGATCTCTGTCTCCCACGTTGAGTACGAGACCGCTTCTCGTCACTACGCTCATGTTGACTGCCCCGGCCACGCCGACTACGTCAAGAACATGATCTCCGGTGCTGCCCAGATGGACGGCGCTATCCTGGTTATCGCTGCTACCGACGGCCCCATGGCTCAGACCCGCGAGCACATCCTGCTCGCCCGTCAGGTCGGCGTTCCCTACATCGTCGTCTTCCTGAACAAGTGCGACATGGTCGACGATGACGAGCTCATCGACCTCGTCGAGATGGAGACCCGTGAGCTCCTCTCCGAGTACGATTTCCCCGGCGACGACATCCCCGTCATCCGTGGCTCCGCTCTGGGCGCTCTCGAGGGCGACGCCAAGTGGATGGACGCCATTCGCGAGCTCATGAAGGCCGTCGACGAGTACATCCCGACGCCTGCTCGTAACAACGACCTCCCGTTCCTGATGGCCGTTGAGGACGTTATGACCATCTCCGGCCGTGGTACCGTTGCTACTGGCCGTGTCGAGCGCGGTGAGCTCAAGCTCAACGAGCCCGTCGAGATCGTCGGCATCAAGGAGACCTCTTCCTCCGTTGCTACCGGCATTGAGATGTTCCGCAAGTCCATGGACTTCTGCGAGGCTGGCGACAACGTCGGCATCCTGCTCCGTGGTGTTAAGCGCGAGGACATCGAGCGCGGCCAGGTTCTCTGCAAGCCCGGTTCCGTTACCCCTCACACCAAGTTCACCGGTGAGATCTACGTTCTGACCAAGGAGGAGGGCGGCCGTCACACCCCGTTCTTCGATGGTTATCGTCCTCAGTTCTACTTCCGTACCACCGACGTTACCGGTACAGTCAAGCTCCCCGAGGGCACCGAGATGGCTATGCCTGGTGACCACATCACCATCGAGGGCGACCTCATCCACCCGATCGCCATGGAGGAGGGCCTGCGCTTCGCTATCCGCGAGGGTGGCCACACCGTCGGTTCGGGCATCGTCTCCACGATCATTGAGTAAATTAGCTCTTTGATATAGCTGACTTAGAGAACCCGGCACTTATATGGGTGCCGGGTTCTTTTCTGCAATGGATATTGAGCCGTTGCTGGTGTCGAGAGGATCGATAATGGTCCTGGATGCACCGTCGATTAGCTCTCGATGGCTTCATTGATGTGTTCCAAATATGAATGGATCCACCGAGAACCAATTGACTCGAGGTTTTCATTGACAGCACTTACGTGGAGCTGATAAAGTAACAACTCGTGCCCGTACGGGGCGGAAATGAAAGGTTCAGGATACATGCGTACTCTAGTTACTCTTGCGTGCACTGAGTGCAAGCGCCGCAACTATACGACCACCAAGAACAAGTCGACCATGCCTGATCGTATGGAGATCAAGAAGTATTGCCCCTGGTGCCGTCACCACACGCTGCACAAAGAGACTCGCTAGTCTCTAGTCACATACGCCAGTAGTTCAATTGGTAGAGCATCGGTCTCCAAAACCGAGTGTTGAGGGTTCGAGTCCTTCCTGGCGTGCCAGTCATTATTCCGTAAGCTCCCACTTGGGGGCTTACGGTTTACTCATGTATAAGCGCATTGCGCGGAGGTAACCCAAATGGCCAACAAGAAGAACAAGAAGAAGGCTCAGCAGCCGGCACCTGCCAACAAAGCTGCCGCCAACTCCAAGGTTGAGGCCAAGAAGGCCGTTGCCAAGAAGAACGAGAAGGCTGCGAAGTCCAAGAAGAACGAGAAGCCTGGTTTCTTCGCCCGCACCAAGAAGTATTTCGCTTCGGTCAAGTCCGAGATGAAGCGTGTCACGTGGCCCGATAAGAAGGAGCTCGTGAACTACTCGGTTGTCGTTTGCGCTTCTCTGATCGTCGTCGGCGTCGTCATCGCTCTGCTCGATGCTGGCTTTGGCGAGGCTCTTGCTCTGTTCTCTGGATTGAGGGGCTAAACCATGTCTAAGCGTTGGTACGTCGTTCACACTTACTCTGGATACGAGAACCGCGTTAAGTCCGATCTCGAGCATCGCATCGAGACTATGGGCATGCAGGACCGTATCTTTGATATCGAGATTCCTATGGAGCGCGTCACCGAGATTAAAGAGGGTGGCAAGCGTGAGACCAAGGATTCCAAGATCTTCCCGGGTTATGTCCTGGTCCGCATGGAGATGGATGACGATGCTTGGACGTGTGTTCGTAACACGCCTGGCGTCACCGGTTTCCTAGGCGGCAACGGCAAGCCCGCTCCGCTTTCCCGCGACGAGTACAACAAGATGACTCGTCGTCCCGGTAAGGGCGATTCGCCCAAGCCGACCTCGGTTGATATTGAGGTCGGTACGTCCGTCCGCGTCACCGATGGCCCGCTTACCGACTTTGATGGCAAGGTCTCCGAGGTTAACACCGAGGCTGGCAAGCTCAAGGTCACGCTGATGATCTTTGGCCGCGAGACGCCGGTCGAGCTCGACTTTAACCAGGTCGCTGTCATCGCTTAAGTTTTCGTCCGTTCGCGCGAGCGTGCTTCTTCTGTGACTGCTCATCTCAGGAGTGCTTCTAACACGTGCGTGCTTACGATATAGCAAGTACTTCACACTCGTGATTCGAAAGGAATGACCATGGCTGAGAAGAAGGTTGCCAACGTCATTAAGCTCCAGATTCCTGCTGGTGCAGCAAACCCCGCTCCTCCCGTCGGCCCCGCCCTGGGCGCTGCTGGCGTGAACATCATGCAGTTCTGCCAGGCCTTTAACGCCGAGACGCAGGACAAGAAGGGCGACATCATCCCCGTTGAGATCTCTGTCTACGAGGATAAGTCCTTCTCCTTCATCACCAAGACCCCGCCGGCGGCTCACCTCATCAAGAAGGAGCTGAACCTCAAGTCTGGTTCCGCTAAGCCCCAGGCCGACAAGGTTGGTCAGCTCTCCCAGGAGCAGCTCACCAAGATCGCCGAGATCAAGATGCCGGACCTCAATGCCAACGACATTGACGCCGCCAAGAAGATCATCGCCGGTACCGCCCGTTCCATGGGCGTCACCATCGCTGAGTAGCGATTTCTTATGGTAACGACGGGTGCTCCGACCGGGGCGCCCGTTAAATGTGTGCAATAGGGCACACGATACGATGTGGGAGGGCTCACGCCCGTTTAACCACAGGAGGTAATGCACATGGCTAAGCATGGTAAGAGCTATAACGCCGCTGCCGAGAAGATCGACCGCGCCACGCTCTACACCCCCCTTCAGGCTGCCAAGCTCATCAAGGAGCTCGACACCGCCAAGTTCGACGAGACCGTCGAGGCCCACTTCCGTCTGGGCATCGATACTCGTAAGGCTGACCAGAACATCCGTGGTTCCATCTCCCTGCCCCACGGCACCGGCAAGACCGTTCGTGTTGCCGTCTTCGCCGAGGGCGAGAAGGCCCGCGAGGCCGAGGCTGCCGGCGCCGACATCATCGGTTCCGACGATCTCGTCGCCCAGATCCAGAAGGGCGAGATCAACTTCGACGCCGCTATCGCTACGCCGAACATGATGGCCAAGGTTGGCCGCATCGGTAAGATCCTTGGTCCCCGTGGCCTCATGCCGAACCCTAAGCTCGGTACCGTGACCATGGACGTCGCCAAGATGGTCTCCGAGCTCAAGGCCGGCCGCGTTGAGTATCGTGCCGACCGCTACGGCATCTGCCACGTGCCCCTGGGCAAGAAGTCCTTCTCTGAGCAGCAGCTCGTCGAGAACTACGCTGCCCTGTACACCGAGATCCTGCGCGTCAAGCCCTCTTCTGCTAAGGGCAAGTATGTCAAGTCCATCTCCGTGTCTTCCACCATGGGCCCTGGCGTCAAGGTCGATCCCGCTGTCCAGCGTGACTTCCTGGCTGAGTAACTAACAGTTACTGCCTGAGCAAAGCAAGCATTGCTAAAGAAACCCGGTTCTGCCTCGTACAGGACCGGGTTTCTTGCTATCTCGGGCCAAAACCACCACAAAGGTGCCTGTCCCCTTTGTGGTGGTTTTGGCACTTTGGCGTCAATGTTATGGCATCGCAGCGAGCCGGTTCCAAGTGCCCCAGGTCGCCCCGAAAGAGGAGCGACGCGTACTTTGGTACGCGAGCGACGGTTTGAGGGGCGAGATGGGGTGCTTGGGGCCGGCGCAGCGTCAAGCCTTAAAGGTGCTTACCAGGGCGTTCTTGCGGTAGAGGACTCAATGGCCTCGTGGCGCTTGAGCTCGCGGCGCATGGTTTGCGAGTTGAGCCAGGCTGCCTGCCAGCCACGGATAGGGTAGCGCGTCTGGTCGAGCTCAAACTGCGTATAGCCGCAGGCGTTGATGATCGTCGTTCCACACACATGCTGCCGCTCGCGCTGAAAATCGTAACCGTAGCTTTGGTGTACATGCCCATGCACCATGTAGTCGGCTCCCCAGGACTCAAGCGCCGTGTTAAAGCACTCAAACCCTCGATGCGGTAGATCGTCCAGATCACCCATACCGGCGGCGGGCGCATGGGTAAGCAGAATGTCGCACCCGCCGACCATCCTAACCTTACGCGACAGCTTACGCATACGCTTGGACATCTCGCGTTCGGTGTACATGTTGGCGCCGTCGCGATAACGCATGGACCCGCCAAGGCCCGCAATGCGAATCCCTCGGTACGTGTACACGCTGTCTTCTACGCAGATACATCCGCCCGGTGCATGACGTGCGTAGCGGTCATCGTGATTGCCACGCACGTAGATGAGCGGTTTGTTGATGACCGTAACCAAAAACTCAAGATAGTCCGGGTCCAGATCGCCGGCGGACAAAATCAGGTCGACGCCCTCAAAGCGTTCCTTGCGAAAGCACTCCCAAAGGCATCGTTCTTCGGTATCGGCTATGGCAAGGATTTTCATAGGGCAGGGACTTTCGGCTCATCGTCGAGCTGCGGAATGGTGCCTACCACGTTATCCGCCAGCCAATTCATCTCGACAATCTGCGTGCTCGGCAGCGGAGGGAAGCCTTCGATCTGTACCACGCCGTTCTGGCTGTGGAGCTCGCCGCCAAAGGGGTTGATGGATCCCTCAACAATGCCGTTACGGAGCAACTGCACGAGTTTGCGCGTCTGGTAGGGTAGGCCCGGAGCGTAACGGATGTCGATAACGCCAGAGCTCATGCCGTACCAGTAGTTGACGGCGCGCACTTGGTTGTCATCGCTGGTCTCGTCCCACGTGCCGTGCAGAAGGCTGCGAACGATGAGCTCGTAGTAACGGCCCCAGTTCCATACCGGCATGGCGATGCCGGAAACCTTGCCATCGACCAGGCGGTGGAGTCCGTAGGCCGTAGGGTCTTCGAGCGACTTTGACATGTCAGCGCCGGTCATGACGCTCACGCCTTCGCGGCACATGGCCTCGGCAAGACCGCCGGCGGGTACATCGCCCCAGGTGAGGATAATTTGCGCGCGGGGGTCGAGCAGCGAGGCACCGATGGCAAAGGCATTGATCTCGCTGAGCGCGCCGGATGCGAAGACCGACGCGTGGTAGCCGATGCGATGGTTGTCCGCCATGCTGGCGGCAAGGGCGCCCAGGAGGAACTTGGCCTCGTACATCTTGCCAAAGTACGAACGGACGCTTTGGTGGGGAAGGCCGATAGAGCAGTTGAGGAACCGAACCTGGGGATACTCAACGGCAGCTCTGAGCGTGTATTCCATCAGGCGGTGCGAGGTCGAGAAGATGACGTTGTCTCCATGTTTGACAGCCGTTTCCACGGCGGCGTAGAACACGTCCGGATCGTGACAGTCCTCGAACGCCTCGGTGCGCACGATACCGTCAAAGTGCTCATCGAGATACTGGCGTCCTTGGTCGTGCAGACTGTCCCAGCTCGACGCCGCACAGGGGAACTCATGGATAAAGGCGATACACAGGGGGTTGGCCGCCGAATAGACAGTCTTGCCCATAAAGAAGTTGAGCACGCCGGAGGTGGACTTGGTGGGCGACTCCTCCTCATCGACGCTCGGCGCTTCGACAAGATCGACCTTGTCCTCGTCATTTTTGCCGGCAATGACCAGCTCGCGCCAAATCTTGCACAGGCGGTTTACGACGATATCCGTCGGCGTATCCAGCAGGCGGTCCTGGTTGTACACATTGAGGTAGACGAGCATGGCGTCGGCGGGCGTAATGTCCAGGTGGTCGCCGCCTGCGCGAAGGTAGGCGCGCTTAAAGAGCAGGAAGGTGTGGCGCAGGTAGTCGACCTTTTTCTGCGGCCATTTTTCGATAAGGTTCTGACCGAGCATCTTGGCGAGAGTCTCGTAGCTTCCCTCACGCGAGAACTCGATCTCGTATAGGGGGCAGACGCGCCAAAACGCGCAGAATTCACCGTACAGGCGGCTTTCGACGGAATCCCATGTGCCGGGGTAGAGACGGGTAACCCTGGCCGAAACCGTTGGAGCGTCCAGGAATTTGAGGACACTGACGCGTTTGTTGCCTTCCTGGACATAGAACCGATGCATGAACTCGGTGACGATGATGGGGTCGCGATAGCCCTCGGTTACCTGGATGTCGTAGAGGTTGGACCACTTGCGGGCGAACTCGGTGTTAAACGGCAGCAGGGGCATAAAGTTGCATGAAAAGGCGGACTGACGGCCTTTGGTGACCGTGCCGACGACCATTTCGAGCGGAATATCCCGCAGGCCGACGCTCACTCGCTGACCTAAGGGGAGCTGAGCAACCAAGCTATCGAGGTCCGTAAGGTATGGATGCTCGCTTTGGCTAATGGCGCGACGGCGTCCCTGCTCGCCGCGCTTGCGTGCTTGACGATAGGCCTCTTCCATGGTGTCTACTCCCTTAGTCGTTTAAACAACGATATGAACCATGGTACCACGAATGAAAACCACTACAAAGATGCCTGTCCCCTTTGCGGTGGTTTAGGCGATGATGGGGGCGATGGCGCGGATGCAGGCGTCGGCTGCCGTGAAAGTAGTGCTGTCGTCGCTGACGATAAAGATGATCTTTCCTTTGATGCCAAAGTCGCCGATTTCGCTAAAGAGTACGTAGGGCTCCTTGTCAAAGCCCGAGATGGGCGAGACGGCCGTTTTGGTTGCGCTCGTGAGCTCGTCTGCCAGCACGTCAAGGGAGGCCCACTTAGACGTGTCCTTTACGGCAACGGGCACGGCCACGCGCCCAAAGGGCATCAAATGCACGAGCGTGTTCTTGGAGATGTTGGAATTGGGCACAATGATGGTCTGTCCACAGGCATCCTCAATCGTCGTATGACGCCAAGTGATGTCTTGGACAACGCCGGATACGCCGCCGACCTCGATATTGTCGCCGGGTTTGATGATGCCCATAAAGGTCACCTGCATGCCGCCGATAAGGTTTGATAGCGTGTCCTGAAAGCCGAGCGAGATGGCGATGCCGCCGACGCCAAGAGCGGCGACGAGGGCGTTTGCATTAATGCCAAAACAGTTGTCGAGGATAAAGCTGCCGCCAATCATCCAGATGACGGCGCGCGCGATGTTGATGAAGATACTCGATGCCGGAAGCGGGTTATCGTCTCGGTTAAGCAGATGGTTCAGGGTCTTGGATACGACCTTGGCGGCGACGGCGGTGCCTATCGCCAAGATGACGGCCCAGATGATGTTGTGGACCCACCGTTGCTCAAAGAAATGAAGAATCGGCTCAAACAATTCCATGTAGGGAAAACCTCCTAATGATCGTTCAACCATGATACCCACCAAGAAGCCCGTCCGATCAAATTCGGACGGGCTTCTGTGCTCGATATAAGGTTTACGCGGCGGGGCTGTAAGGCCCGGCGGTGTAGCTTAGCGTCGACGCTTCCAGATAATGCCGAGCATGATGACGATGATGCCGCCGATAAGGCACGCGCCAACTACTGCCAGCGTGCGGTCTCCCGTTGCGGCGAGCTTACCGGTCGTCTTCTTGGTGATGACCTTCGTGGTCGTCGTGTCCGTCTTAGGCGAGGGCTTAGGCGTCGGGGCCGGTGTGGGCGTGGGGTCCACGGCAGCGGAGCCAAAGCTGATGGTGCCCGCGAGCGAGGTCATCTTGCTCTCCCAGCTGTCCTGCCCGATCAGCGCCCTTAGCGCTGACTCGCAGGTACCCCACTCGGTGTGCTTGGTGGCGTTTGCGAAGGTGGGGAAGTCGGTCGTGTTGGTGATGATGTAGTTGTTGGTGGCGACGGTATAGGTCTTGGCGGGGTCGAGCGTGCTGCCGTCTTTGGTGAGTGTGGCGCTCACAATGCGCTTGCCTTCGGGCTGCGTCCAATCAATCGTCACGTTGATGCCGCCAAAGGAGAGAACGCTGCCAGAGTCATCGCGCCACTTGTACTTGTCTTGCGCCTCCTGCTCGCTGTGACCGGCCGCCACATAAGCCTGCTGAAGCTCGTAGCTGTCGTTGCAATCGTCGCTGATTTGTAGCGAGTGCTCGAGTGCTGCGAGGAAGTCCGCGCCGGTCATGGTCCAGGTCTCCACAGTGTTGCCGTAGGGCGAGATGGCGATGACGTTGCCGGCGGTCACGTTGCCCGCCGCGATGCCGCCGCGGATGCCGCCAGCGTTTTCGATAGCGAGGTCCGCGCCCGTCAGGTCAAGATAGGAGCCGCAGATCACGTGTCCGATGGTTTGGGCCTTGGTGGTGTCGCCCGGGTTGCCGGGGCGGAAATCGGTGGTGCGCACCATTTCCCAACCATGCGTGCCTGCGGCGTCCTCGCCGTAGAAATAGTTGGTGGTGGATGTGCCGAGCACCTTGTTCGATTCGTTTTCAAAGTCCTCGTCGAGCGGCTTGATCTTGTTGCGGACGGCTTCAAGGCGGCTTTGGTAGTCGGAGCCCTTGTCGGGGTCTGTCAAAAGGTCGTTGACGTTCTTGGCGGTGTAGAGCTTCTCGTCGCTGCCGTCTGCAGGGACCGTGACCGTGTCATCGTCGGTCGTCTCGGTGCCATTCGTGTCGTATTTGTACGGAATGGAAAGCAGCCCCACCTCGGCAAAGGCGCTGCCTGCCTCGACAACGTGGATCGTCTTGCCGTCGGCTCCCGTCACCTTCTCGTTAAGGTTGATGTGCTCGTGGCCTGCGATAAGGGCATCGACGCCACGGAGCCGCGTGGCAAAGGTCTTTGCGTCGAGCGTGTGCGCGATACACACAACAACATCGCAGCCCTCCTTGCGCAGCTGCTCTGCCTCGGCATTGATGGCGTTCGCGGCACTCGAGAAGCTGGTGCCCGCGACCAGGTCCGCGCGCAGCGAGGAACCTAGCGACTCATCCATGGCTCCGACGACGCCGACCTTGATTTTGTAGTCGAATGTGGAGTGATCCTCGCTATCCTCCCAGGTGCGATCGAGCGTCTTCGTGATGCTCGAGCTCCATACGCCGTTCGAGGACGTTGCATTCGCGCAGAGCATGGCGAAGGGCGTGCCGGTGGTGCTGTAGCCGGTCATGGTGCGGAGCTTGTCCGCGCCGTAGCTCCAGTCGTGGTTGCCTGGCGTGGTTGCGTCGTAGCCGTCGGCGTAGAAGGTGTCCATGAGCTCGGCGATGCTCTTGCCCTCGCTCATGGTGGCGAAGGACTGTCCGTGGAAGGTGTCGCCCGCATCGAGTAAAAGATCGGGGGCGCTGCTTTGGGCGCTATAGAGAACCGCCAGTCCGTCAAAGCCCACAGTGCCGGTGCCCTTGCTTGCGTTGTAGCTTTACTTGTAGCTGCCGTGGATATCGTTGGTGTGCATGACGGCCACGGAGCCGTCAATAGTGGCGGGCAGGTTTCCCGCGAAAGCGAGGCTTGGGATGCCTGCGAGCGCGCCGGCAAACAACGCGGCGGCCAACGCAAAGCGGGGGAGTCTTTTCATGGCAGTTTCCTTAGTCCTTAGCCAGAATGTCTGGTTGAATATCGGATTATCGACATAATATGCGAAAACCGCCGCAAGGGCCTCTGTCCCTTTGCGGCGGTTTTGGCGTTTGCGCAGATAAAACCTACCAAAATAAACCTGTCCCTTTTTGGCAGGTTTTAGCTTAGCAGCATGCGGTCGTTGGCGAGCTCGCCGCCCGAGACCTCCTCGAACTTCTGCAGCAGGTCGGCCACGGTGAGCGACTTCTTCTCGTCGCCGGCCACGTCGTAGATCACATGGCCCTCGTGCATCATGATCAGACGGTTGCCCAGACGGATGGCGTCGTTCATGTTGTGCGTGACCATGAGCGTGGTCAGGTGGTTCTCGTCGACGATCTCCTCGGTCAGGTTGAGCACCTTAGAGGCCGTCTTGGGGTCGAGGGCCGCAGTGTGCTCGTCGAGCAGCAGCAGGCGCGGCCTGGTGAGCGTGGCCATCAGCAGGGTGAGTGCCTGGCGCTGGCCACCCGAGAGCAGGCCGACCTTGGCGTTGAGACGCGTGTCCAGACCAAGGTCCAGGCGCTTGAGCAGCTCAACGTACTCATCTTTCTCGGCCTTGGTGACGCCCCACGAAAGGCCGCGACGCTGGCCGCGACGCTTGGCGAGGGCCAAGTTCTCGGCAATCTGCATGTCGGCAGCGGTACCGCGCATGGGGTCCTGAAACACGCGGCCCAGGTACTTGGCGCGCTGCGACTCGCTCAGGCGCGAGATGTCGGTGCCGTCGAGCTCGATAACGCCCGAATCGAGCGGGTACACGCCGGCGATCATGTTGAGCAGCGTGGACTTGCCGGCGCCGTTGCCGCCGATCACGGTTACAAAGTCGCCGTCATTCAGGGTGAGGTCGACGCCGGTGAGCGCGCGCTTCTCGGTGACGGTGCCCTTGTTAAAGGTCTTCTTGACATGCGAGAGCTTAAGCATCTGCCTCATCTCCCTTCGTGTAGGAGCTGCGGAGCTTATAGCGCTCCCAAACCACGGGCACGCACAGGGCCACAGCGACAATTACGGCGGAGAGCAGCTTCATGTCGTTGGCGTCCATGCCCAACTGCAGCACGATGGCGCGGATAAGGAAGTACACCACGGAGCCAAAGACGGCGGAGGCAAGACGGATGCTAAACTGCGTGAGGCCGCCGGGCAGCAGACGGCCGAGCACCTCGCCGATAACAATGGCGGCAAGACCGATAACGATGGCACCGGTGCCCATACCAATGTCGGCATACTTTTGGCTCTGGCAGATGAGCGCGCCCGAAAGGCCGATGAGGGCGTTGGAGAGCACGAGGGCGATCATCTTGGTGGAGTTGGTGTTGACGCCCAGAGCGCGGATCATGTACTCGTTGTTGCCGGTGGCTCGCAGCGCCGAGCCGATCTCGGTGCCAAAGAACCAATACAGGATGGCAACGATAGCCACGGCGAGCAGGATGCCCAAGATGATGGCAACGGTGGACTGCGGCAGACCGGTCATATTGCTGACGGCGGAGAACACGGTGCCCTTGGCAAGAATGGGCGTATTGGACTTGCCCATGATGCGCAGGTTGATGGACCACAGGCTGATCTGGGTGAGGATTCCGGCGAGGATCGCAGGAATCTCAAAGACGGTGGTCAAAATGCCCGTGACGGCGCCCGCGATGGCGCCGGCGCACATACCGGCCAGCACGGCGAGCAGCGGGTCGACGTTGTTATTGACGATGAGCACAGCGCAGACGCAGCCGCCGAGGGCAAAGCTGCCGTCGCAGGTCATATCGGGAATGTCGAGCAGGCGGAACGTGATAAACACGCCAAGCACCATAATGCCCCAGAGGACGCCCTGCGAAACGGCGCCCTGCAATGCAATGAGCATGCTTCATACCTCCTAGGATAGGGTGGACACGTGATTCACCATAATAGCGGTAACAATGCATAGAAGAGCTGCGGACAGACGTTTTGTTTTACCTGAAACAAGCAGGGCGGACGCCGGTCTACAGCGCCCGCCCCTGTGGCTCAGATATTGAATAACGCGGCTAAAGCGCGAGCACGGGCTCTAGACGCATGCCGCGTATGGCATTACGCGTCCAGAGCGGAAAGGTCGATGCCCAGGGCCTCGGCCATTTCGTCGTTCTTGACGACGACCAGGTCCTTGCTCGAGAGGTGCTTGATCGGCATGTCTTCGGGCTTGGCCTCGCCCTTCAGGATCTTAACGGCCATCTCGCCCGCGGCGTAGCCCAGGTCCTCGTAATTGATGGAGAGGGTGAACAGGCCGCCGGCCATGCACATACCCTCCTCGCCAGTCACGAAGGGAAGCTTGTTCTCCTTGCAGATCTGGCCGACCTGCGAGGCACCCGCGGCGATGGTGTTGTCGGTGGGGGAGTACAGCGCGTCGACCTTGCCCACGGCAGACTCGACGACGGACTGAATCTCGTTGGAGCTCGAGACGGTGAAATCGGTGTACTCCAGGCCCAGCTTGTCGAGTTCCTTCTTGGCGGCCTTGATCTGGACGTCGGAGTTGGACTCGGCGGTGCAGTAGAGCAGGCCGACCTTTTTAACGTCGGGCAGGACCTTCTGCATCATCTCGAGCTGCTCGGCGACCGGGGTGAGGTCGGAAGCGCCCGTGACGTTGGTGCCCGGCTTGTCGTTGTCCTGGACCAGGCCGGAGGCGGCGTAGTCGGTGATGGCACAGCCCACGATGGGGATATCGGCCGTGGCGCCGGCGGCAGCCTGCGCGGCGGGCGTGGCGATGGCATAAATCAGGTTGACGTTGTCGCCCACAAACTTGTCGGCAATGGACTTACACGTGGACTGGTCGTTCTGGGCGTTCTTCTGGTCGATCTTGACCTTAAGGCCGCTCTTCTTGATGGCCTTGACGAAGCCGTCGTTGGCGGCATCGAGCGCGGAGTGCTCGGTGAGCTGCAGAACGCCGATGGTGTAGTCGGAACCGGCGGCAGCGGAGCCGGAACCAGAGCTGCCGCCGCATCCGGCGAGCGGGGCGAGCGCGAGCAGGCCGGCGGAGACCAGAAGGCTCCTGCGGCTGATGGTGATGTCCTTCATATCATTACCCCCAGTATAAAAATGGCTGGAAACACTGCACTGGGACAAAGTGCAAGTGGAACTATAGTAGCGCTGATGTCCATTTTTACAACAGCCTGGCGGGTTTTTTAATACAGAATCGGATGGGCGGTACGGGTAGTCGAATGGGCGGCGGAGGGTCTTATGCGGCGGAGGAGGCGTCGTCCTCGTCCAAGGCGGCGAAGAGCTTCTTGCCGTCGAGCAGGCGCGTGCTGACGTTTCTCATTCGGCCAATCTCTACAGTACGCAACGTGTCATCGGCGCCTCGGGCGTCGTAGACCGTTCCCAGCAGATACGAGATGCCATCGCGCTGCCTGATGGCAAAGGGACGGAGTGTCATCCGTGCTGCTTCGGTTTCGCCACGTGTCGTGACGCTCGAAATATCAAAACTCACCGTGGTTCCGTGGTCGATGGCCTGCTCGACGAGCTCGCACGTGTCGATGCGCTTGATGGGCGTGCGTGTTGCCTTGGTAGCCTTGCTGCCTGCGCCTGGAACGGGTTCGGGTGTATCGAGGTAGCCGCGAACGTCGGCACTCGCCATGGCAACTAAGTGCTGCGCCATGCTCTTGCGGATAGCGATAGGCGTGGAACGGTTGCGCATGACCATACCGTGGAGCCGGATGATCTCTTCGTCGGTGAGCGGACGGGTAAAAAGTTTGTAGCCCACGCCGCGTTTGTACTCAATTTCGTATCCGGCATGGCGAAGTGCCGAGATGGCGGTGTAGATGCTGCGCCGCGCCGCCGAGATGGGCATGCGGGCGGGGTCGTCGGGATGGGCGAGGCGCCGGATCAACTCATCGGAAAGCATGGCCTTGTCCTCGCCGGTGTTTTCGCTTAATAGTTGCAGGATGCGAACGGCGCGATAGGCTGCCATCGAGGCGGCGCCCCTCGTCGTGGTGTCGTAGGTTTCAACAGCGGCTTCGGTCATCGTGCCCACGTCCTTTCCGTTTTGGGTGGCGACGGTATGGAGCCTAGGACGTGGGGCTTTCCCAGGGGCGCAGGGCGCTCTGGGCGGTCGGTAGTCGTCGGCAAACGGCGGGTTGAGTTTTCAACAGCCCTGCTCAACTGACCAAAAACTTGCCAAAAGCTTGACGGATGCTGTTGAAAAAAGCGTCTCTCGACCGATGTCGAGAGACGCTTGTGCGATGAGCGTTGGCGTGTGGCGACGCGAGCTAGCGTCCGACGATTAGAAGTCGGCGTTGCCCACGGTGCGCGGGTGCGGCAGGACGTCGCGGATGTTGCCCACGCCGGTCAGATACATGACCAAGCGCTCGAAGCCCAGACCGTAGCCGGCGTGCTTGCAGGAACCGTAGCGGCGCAGGTCAAGGTAGTACTTGTACTGCTCGGGATTCATTCCCAGGTCCTTGATGCGGGCCTCGAGCAGATCCAGGCGCTCCTCGCGCTGGGAGCCGCCGATAATCTCGCCGATACCGGGAACCAGGCAGTCGGCGGCGGCGACGGTCTTGCCGTCCTCGTTCATGCGCATGTAGAACGCCTTGATCTCGGCCGGGTAGTCGGTCACGAAGGTCGGGCGCTTAAAGTGCTCCTCGGTCAGGAAGCGCTCGTGCTCGGTCTGCAGGTCGATGCCCCAGCTGACGGGGTAATCAAACTTGTGACCGGCGGCGACTGCCTGCTCCAGGATCTCGACGGCCTCGGTGTAGGTAACGCGGGCAAAGTCGGAGTTGGCGACATGGTCCAGGCGCTCGAGCAGACCCTTGTCCACAAACTTGTTGAGCATATTGAGCTCGTCGGGGCAGGTTGCCATGACGTCCTTAAGGACATACTTGAGCATGGCCTCGGCGTTATCCATGTAGTCGTTAAGGTCGGCAAAGGCCATCTCGGGCTCGATCATCCAAAACTCGGCGGCGTGGCGCGTGGTGTTGGAGTTCTCGGCACGGAAGGTGGGACCAAAGGTGTACACGTCGCCAAAGGCCATGGCAAAGTTCTCGGCATTGAGCTGGCCGGACACGGTGAGGCTTGCATGCTTGCCAAAGAAGTCCTGGCTCCAGTCGACCTCGCCGGACTCGGTGAGGGGCGGATTTTTGGGGTCGAGCGTGGTCACGCGGAACATCTCGCCGGCGCCCTCGCAGTCACTCGTGGTGATGATGGGGGTGTTGACGTAGACAAAGCCCTGCTCCTGGAAGAAGCGGTGGATGGCGGCAGCCGCGACAGAGCGGATGCGGAACACGGCGCGGAACAGGTTGGTGCGCGGGCGCAGATGCTGCTGGGTGCGCAGGAACTCGACGGTTGCGCGCTTCTTCTGCAGCGGGTAATCCGGGGCGCTGACGCCCTCGACCTCGATGGAGGTGGCAGAAAGCTCGAAAGGCTGGGGCGCATCGGGGGTCAGCTTGACGGTGCCGGTGCAAATGAGTGCGGCCGAGACGTTTTGATGGGCGATCTCGTCGTAGTTGTCGAGTGCCTCGCGGTTCATGACGACCTGCAGGTCGCGGAAGCAGCTGCCGTCGTTGAGCGTAACAAAGCCAAAGTTCTTCATGTCGCGGACGGACTTGACCCAGCCGGCGACGGTGACGGTCTGGCCGCCGAGCGACTCGGCATCGGCATAGAGCTGCGCGATTTTGGTGCGGTTCACGTATCCTCCCATAACGGTTGAATGATAGTTATCCATACAGTTCGATATTCTAGCAGCTCGGCTCATTTGGGCTATACAGATAAAGCATTGGCGGGATGGTTTTTCAAACGAAAAGCGCCCGCGGCCAAATGGTCGCGGGCGCTTGACGAGGTGCCTTTTGGCTGTGTGGCGCGGGGCCTGGCTACTTGGTCTTGGCAACCAGCAGCGGGTCGCCAAGCTTGACGAGCGGGTTGCCGCCGATAAGCGTTCCAGACTCGCCGACATGGTCGATGCTCTTAAGACGATCGAGTTCGGAGACGATGACGGTCACGATGTCCTCGTGACCAGCGGCCTTAATGGCCTCGCGGTCGAAGCTGATGAGCGGCTGGCCTGCCTTGACCACATCGCCCATCTCGACAAAGCGGGCAAAACCCTTGCCGTTCATTTCCACGGTGCCCAGGCCAACATGGATAAACACGCGAAGACCGTCCTCGGTGATCATGCCAATGGAGTGGTTGGTGACAGTGGTGGCACCGATGCGGCCGTTGGCGGGCGCATAGATGGTGCCGGTAATGGGCTCGATGCCATAGCCCTGGCCAAGCATGCCCGAGGCGATCGTCTCGTCGGGAACCTCGTCCAGGTTGACGAGCACGCCGTTAACGGGGGCATAGATGACGCCTTCGCGGGTGGCGAAGCTTGCTGCGGGCGGAACGGACGCCTCGCCGGCCGAGGTGAAGGTGGACTTAAGCGAATCGAGCAGACCCATAGTTGCCTCCAACTTAAATAGGCGCATATCGCGCGTTTGGTTTGCCGGAAACGTTTCATATGTGTTTCGCGGCTTGGTCAACGCCCCCTATTCTACGCTGCTCAGCGATACCTCTGAGCTGGGATTATGTGATATATCAGTTAAAGGGAAACTTATTGCTGGTGTGTTTCTGCGCCACGGGTTCAAGTGGGGTACGCTTGAAGGCGAAAAACAAAGGCGCATAATTTGCGCGAAGGGAGCACATATGATTGTCGAGAACCATGCGCTGTGGGGCGAGGAGCCGACCGAGGATTATCCGGCGACGTTTACGTATTTGGGTGCCGAGCCGCTGCCCGATAAACCGAATGGCCGCCGCCCCGCGGTGATCATCTGCGGCGGAGGCGGGTTTACGCATATCGCTCCGCACGAGCAGGACCCGGTGGCGTTTGCATTTTTGGATCGCGGCTACCAGGCCTTTGTGCTCAACTATGTCACGAGTTCTACGGGTGACGTGAGCTTTCCGCACCCCCAGGCAGATCTTGCCAAGATGGTCGCCACGGTGCGCGCCAACGCCGACGAGTGGCATGTCGATCCTAAGCGCGTGTGCGTCGTGGGCTTTTCTGCTGGCGGCATGATTTGCGCCTCGCTGGCAACACAGTGGAAGACCGGCCCCTTTGCGGCACTTGCCGGGGCGCGTCCGGACGACATTCGTCCCGATGCCGTGGTGCTGGGCTATCCATTGCTCGACTTTGCCTATGTGCGCGACATGCAGACGCGCGATCCGCGCATTGACTTGCGTGTGCCCAAGACGGGCGGCAAGACGGGACGCGATTTGCTCAACGACTACCTGTCGATGGTGACGGGCGGCGAGGCAACTGACGAGCATCTGGCCGACATCTGCCCCACCACGCATGTTTCGCGTCAGATGCCACCGACCTTTGTGTGGGGCGTGTCCGACGACAAGACGGCGCCGATCGCGCAGGTATACCCGTTTGCGCAGCGCATGGCCGAGGAGGGCGTTGCATGCGAGATGCACGTCTTCGACCAGGGTGGTCACGGCCTTTCGCTCGGCAACGCCAACACCGCGGTCGACAACGAGGACAAGCAGGTGGCAGTCCGTCCCTGGATCCGCCTAGCCTTCCGCTTCCTGGAGCGCCATCTGTAAGAGGACGGGCATCCCAGCCCTTCAATAACTTGCGGTGAAATAGCTCCGATCTGGGGCATCAACCAGCCCATCCAGGAACTATTCCACCGCAACTTTGTTTTTGATGTCCCGTCTGGAAACTGCATCCCAGTTCCCCCTTCAAGGTGGGACACGGTTTCCCATAGGGCCTCGATTTGGAAACCACATCCCGTTTCGAGCTCAAATTCTGGGTCGCAGTTTCCTCGAGGGGCCCCGTTGGGAAACTGCGACCCGTTTCGAGCGGGAATAACGGGACACGCTTTCCGCAAGGGCATCGTTTCCTACCAGACGGTGAACTGGGCGTTTTCTGTGTTCCAATGGACATCGCGAACGTAGTCGCGCACGCCCGTCGCATCTCGTGCTTCGAACAACTCAAGAATATGAGCATGTTCGTTGTTGGCTTTATTGAGCAGTTTGCACGCCGTCTCCTGGTCGACAGTCTCGTAATCGCGCTTGATAAAGCAGCGCTCGAGCTGCGAGATCATATCGCGCAGACGGTCGTTGCCGCAGCGGTTGAAGTACGTTAGATGAAAGTCTCGCTGAATGTCGTCGTACTTTCGGATGAGACCGCCTTGGATCGCGAGGTTCATGGAGCCGACGAGAAATTTAAGCTGCGTAATGTCATCGTCGGTTAGGTTCGGACAGGCGAGATATGCGGCCTGCCCGTCGAGCGGCCCCATAATCTCAAAGACTTCAACGGCGTTTTGCTGATCGAACCCACGGACGCGGAATCCGCGGCGGGGGAGATTGTCCAGATAACCGTCGCTTGCGAGCTGGATGAGCGCTTCGCGGACCGGCGTGCGCGACACGCCCATGGCGTCGCAGATCGCTTGCTCGCTCAGCCGGTCGCCGGCCGAAAGCTCGCCGGCGTCAATACGGCTCGAAATGTAGTCGTATACGTGGTCTTTCAGGGGCCTTCTGAGCGTTTCCATGAGCCTATGTTCCTTAACGGTATATTTCTAAAAGCAAATACGTTTCACTTGAATAGCTCAGTTGAATTATAGAACGACCAGCTAAATCATGCTACTTTGCACCGATACGGAAGAATACGCTTACCGAAGAATGCCTACCGTTCAGGATTGTATACAATATACAAAACAGGAAAACCGCCCTAAGATAAAGCCATCGAAAGGAAGGCGGGCGCGAAGAAGTCCCGCTCTCTGCTAAGAGATCCAAGGAGGATCATCATGACCAAGTTCAGCCACGTCATCATCCGCCGCCCCGGCAAGTCCCTGAGCAATGGCATCACGAGTGCCCCCGAGCTTGGCCAGCCCATCTACGAGCGCGCCATCGAGGAGCACTACGATTACGAGCATGCGCTCGAGCAGTGCGGCGTTGACGTGTCGGTGCTGCCGGCACTCGAGCAGTATCCCGACAGCTGCTTCGTCGAAGATCCGGCCGTCATCACTCGCTGCGGCGCCATCATTACCAACCCCGGTGCCGATAGCCGCAACGGCGAGAAGGACGAGATCGAGCCGGCCGTCCGTCGCTTCTTTGACGACGAGCATGTCAAGCACATCGTTTCTCCGGGCACGCTCGACGGCGGCGACGTCATGATGGTCGGTGACCATTTCTACGTCGGTCGCTCCGCTCGTACCAACGAAGAGGGCATCCGCCAGTTCTGTGAGATTCTCGAGGGCTGGGGCCTCGGGGGTTCTGAGGTTCCGCTGGAGGAGGTCCTGCACCTCAAGACGGGCGTCAACTACATCGAGGACAACAACATGCTCGTCTCTGGTGAGTTCATCGATAAGCCCGACTTTGCCCAGTACAACAAGATCGTCGTGCCCGAGGACGAGGCATACGGCGCCAACTGCATCTGGGTCAACGGTACGGTCATCGTTGCCGAGGGCTATCCGACTGTGCTCAAGGCCGTGCAGGATCTGGGCTACAAGACACTCGTCGTTGACACCTCCGAGTATCGCAAGGTCGATGGCGGCCTTTCTTGCCTGTCGCTGCGCTTCTAACGCGGTAGCTGTAACAGTCTGATGATCGCTTGACCGATGGCCCGGCACCCGATTCGGGACGTCCGGGCCATCTTTCGTTCGATCACATGATGAAGGGGGTGCACATACAATGGCCTCTAAAGCTCAAAATGAAGAGATTATCGACCCTAATGGCCTCGATCTCTTTCGTCTGACTATGATGGTCATTACCGCCAGTATTTGTGGCGGCATCTTTTCGCTTGCCGGCGATATGGCAGCAGGTGGGGCAAATACCGGTGCGGTTATCGTCTCGTGGGGAATTTGCTTTATTGGCGTCTTTGCGCTGATGATGGTGTTCAACGGTTTGTCTCAGGCCCGTCCCGACCTGACCGGCGGCATCTATGCATACGCTGCGGCCGGTTTTGGCGATTACATTGGATTCAACTCCGCTTGGGGTTACTGGATCAGCGCATGTCTTTCCAACGTGAGCTTTGCGCTCTTGCTGTTTAGCGCGCTGGGCTATTTCTTCCCTGCGTTTGGCGCGGGTAACAACCTGCTTTCTATCGTCTGCGCCAGCGTGTTTTTGTGGTTCCTTACCACCCTTGTGCTTCGTGGCGTTAAGGAGACTGCGGGCATTAACACGATCGTCACGTTGGCGAAGCTGGTGCCGCTGGGGCTCTTTGTGCTGAGTATCGTGCTCCTGGGTAAGTTCAACGTCGATATCTTTACGGACAACTTCTGGGGAGAGCCGGCTGGTCCTGGCTTTGGCGAGCAGGTTGTCTCGACCATGATCGCCCTTGTCTGGGTCTTCACGGGCATCGAGGGCGCTGTCGTTATCTCGGGCCGTGCAAAGTACGTGCGTGACGTCGGCCGCTCGACGGCGCTCGGATTTGCGGCTGTATTCACGCTGTATCTGATCATCTCGATGCTGTCGCTCGGCATTATGCCGCGCGAGGAGATGGCACAGCTTGCAACGCCCTCCATGGCGGGAATTCTCGAGTGCGCAATCGGTCCGGTTGGTGCTGCCATCGTAAACCTTGGCGTTATCCTTTCGTTGGTCGGCGCGCTGCTGGGCTATGTCATCATTGCGTCCGAGACGCCGTTCGAGGCGGCGCGCCAGGGATCCTTCCCTCTGGCGTTTGCCAAGACGAACAAGCACGACGCCCCGGTGGTAACGGTTCTCGTGAGCTCCGGCATCACGCAGCTCTTCTTGATCGTGTCGTATGTGGCGGCGAGCACCTACCAGTTCTTCTATAGCTGCGCAGTCAACACGATTCTGGTTCCGTATGTCTGCTCGGCTGCCTATTACATGGTGATTGGCTGGAAGAACGAGCATCTGGACGGGCCGCATGCGCCCAGCGTCGGCAAAGCCCGCTTCTTCGGTACGCTCGGCTTCATCTACACATTGTTCCTGGTGTGGTCGACGGGTCTTCAGGGCGTTATGATCACGACGATTCTTTTTGCTCCGGCCATTCCCGTTTATATACTGGGCGAGCGAGGCCGCGGTAAACCGGTGCTTCCGCATCTGCACGACAAGCTGATCGCAGCGGTGGTCATTGTCGTGGCAATCATTTCGCTGTATCTGCACTTTGCCGGCATTGCGCCGATAGTCTAAGACTGCGGCAAGCTTCATCGCTTGGTAAGCCGACGGAGGCATCGCGTGCCGGTGCCGTTCGGTAATCCATAACTGACGTGGGCCTCTGTAACGTGCCTTTGTGAGCGCCCACCAAACCCGCGCAGGTGACATTTGTTGCCAGCGCGGGCTTTTGCTGTTGCGGCGAAATGCCGCCGGCAGCTGGGGACGTTCCTATTGTGCCGGCACCCTGGGACACTCCTTGGATGTTCCGCGTGCGACGGAGGGAACGGATCATTTTGTCGAGGGGCGGGCGGCTGTTTCGGTCCTCGGGGAAACCGCGTCCCGTTTCGAGAGCAGATTCCGGGCTGTAGTTTCCCCGAGGGCCCCATTGGGAAATCGCATCCCAGTCTGAGCGCCGATTCCGGGCTGCAGTTTCCGCTAGATGCCTCAACCGGAAAGCCCGTCCCGTTTAGGTGTTCCGGAGTGGGATTCGGTTTCCGCAACAGGTCCGTCTGGGAAGCAATGGCCCAGAATTCCCCTTGCACCGATCTGTCGATTGAACGTCATTGTGTGTTCACGCTATCATGTAAGCTTAAAATTGGTTAGCCATGGCAAACGGTTAGCCATGGTGAACATAAATACAACGCCCTGTGGGCGCCGGGGGAGGAACGCGGACGTGAGGCTCGATACACTCGAGATTGGAAAGGACGCCGTTGTCGCATCGGTGGCATCGGACGATCAGGCACTCCGACAGCATATTTTGGACATGGGTCTAACGCCGGGCACCGAAGTCACCATGATGAAGTACGCCCCCATGGGCGATCCGCTCGAGATCCGCCTGCGTGGCTACGAGTTGACACTGCGCAAGGACGATGCCGCTCGCATCGAGCTCGTGGGTATTCACGACACCGATACGGGTCCGCGCGCTAACGCCGCAATCGGCACGACGGAGCATCCGGCCCTGGGCGAGGGGACGTATTCGCCCCGTGCGGCAAAGACGGCCGTGCCCGAGGGCGCGCCGCTGCACTTTGCCCTCGCCGGCAACCAAAACTGCGGCAAGACCACGTTATTCAACCAGCTGACGGGCTCCAACCAGCACGTCGGTAACTTTCCCGGCGTGACGGTCGACCGCAAAGATGGCACCATCCGCAACCACCCCGAGGCAAGCGTTACCGACCTGCCTGGCATCTATTCGCTGTCGCCGTACACGGGCGAAGAGATCGTGAGCCGTCAATTCATCCTTGACGAAAACCCCGACGCCATCATCGACATCATCGACGCCACCAATATCGAACGCAACCTGTACCTGACGCTACAGCTTATGGAGCTCGACCGCCCCATGGTCATCGCGCTCAACATGATGGACGAGGTGACCGCCAACGGCGGCGCCGTGGACGTCAACCTGCTCGAGAGCCTGTTGGGCGTGCCCGTTGTTCCCATTAGCGCTGCCCGCAACGAGGGTATCGGCGAGCTGGTGGATCATGCCTTGCACGTCGCGCGGTTCCGCGAGCGCCCTGGTCGCCTGGACTTTTGCGCGCCCGACGGTCCGGACGGCGGTGCGCTGCATCGCTGCATCCACGGCATTGCCAACCTGATCGAGGACCATGCCGTGACGGCGCACATCCCGGTGCGCTTTGCGGCGACCAAGCTGGTCGAGGGCGATGAGCTGGTAACCGAGGCGCTTCACCTGGATCGCAATGAGCTCGACGCTATCGAGCACATCATTACCCAGATGGAAGGCGAGGCCGGCACCGACCGCCTATCTGCGCTGGCCGATATGCGTTTTAGCTTTATCGGCGACGTGTGCGGGCGCTGCGTCGTCAAGCCGCACGAGAGCCGCGAGCACGTGCGCTCCGTCAAGATCGACCGCATCCTGACGGGTCGCTACACGGCCATTCCGGCGTTTCTGGTGATCATGGGCCTCGTCTTTTGGCTGACGTTTGGCGTGATCGGCGCGGCGTTGCAGGGACTTATGGAGGACGGTATCGCTGCCATCATCGCCTCGGCCGATGCGGGTCTCAAAGCGTTCGGCACCAACGACGTGGTGCGCTCGCTGGCTGTCGACGGCGTGCTTACGGGCGTGGGCAGCGTGCTGACCTTCCTGCCGATTATCGTCGTGCTCTTCTTGTTCCTCTCCATTCTGGAAGACTCCGGCTACATGGCGCGCGTGGCCTTTGTCATGGATAAAGTGCTGCGCCGCTTTGGCCTGTCAGGCCGCAGCTTCGTGCCTATGCTCGTCGGTTTTGGCTGCACCGTGCCGGCTATCATGTCGACCCGTACGCTCCCATCCGAGCACGACCGCAAGATGACGGTCATGCTCACGCCGTTCATGAGCTGTTCGGCCAAGTTGCCGGTCTACGGTCTGCTGTGCGGGGCGTTTTTCCCGCAGGCGACAGTTCCCGCCATGGTTTCGCTCTATCTGATCGGCATCGTGGTCGGCTGCATTGCCGCCCTGGTGCTCAACCGCACGGCATTTAAGGGCGACCCGGTGCCGTTTATCATGGAGCTCCCCAATTACCGCCTGCCGAGCGTCAAGACGACGGTGATGCTGGCATGGGATAAGGCCAAGGACTTTATTACCAAGGCCTTTACCATTATCTTTGCCGCTACGGTGGTCATCTGGTTCCTGCAGACGTTCGATATCCGCTTTAACGTGGTCGCCGACCAGTCACAAAGCCTGCTTGCCGGTCTGGGTAGCATCATCGCGCCGGTGTTGGCCCCGCTCGGTTTTGGCGACTGGCGCGCATCCACGGCGCTCGTCACCGGACTCATTGCCAAGGAGAGCGTCATCTCGACGCTCACGGTGCTTTTGGGTGCAACCTCGCCCGCGGCATTGTCAACCATGTTTTCGCCGTTTACCGCCTACGTGTTCTTGGTCTTTACGCTGCTGTACCCGCCTTGCGTGGCCGCTATCGGCGCTGTCAAGAGCGAGTTGGGCGCGCGCTATGCCGGGGCCGTATTCGCGTTTCAGGTCGCCGTTGCCTGGATCGTGGCGTTTGTCGTGCATTCGGCGGGCATATTGCTGGGGTTGGCTTAGTTATGAATTGACGGCGCAACCTCTGTGTATCGAATTGTTTTCGGCCCCGCATCTGTACTGACGGATGCGGGGCCGTTGCTATATAATCGCCTCCGCTCAAAACGATTGGAGACGTTATATATGACTCAGACAAGGCAAGACGGCATCACGCTCAAGCAGTGGCTCCCACTCGTCGGGCTCACCTGCTGTGCGTTCGTGTTCAACACGTCGGAGTTTATGCCCATTGGCCTTTTGACTGATATCGCCGCGTCGTTCTCGCTCACCGAGGCCCAGGCGGGCATCATGATCTCGGTCTATGCCTGGGGCGTCATGCTGCTGTCGCTGCCGCTCATGGTGTTCGCCTCGCGCTTTGAGTTCAAGCGGATGCTGCTGGGCGTGCTGGCCGTGTTCTCGCTCGGTCAGTTCCTGTCCGCCGTGGCGCCGACCTATC
The DNA here is from genome assembly GCA_902496455.1 of uncultured Collinsella sp. GTDB lineage: Bacteria > Actinomycetota > Coriobacteriia > Coriobacteriales > Coriobacteriaceae > Collinsella. The sequence continues at coordinate 5,040 of CABVAY010000027.1, read as the reverse complement.
CCATCCTGGTCTGCGCGCGCCTGGTGGTCGCTTGCGCACATGCCGTGTTCTGGTCAGTCGCCTCGATTATGGCCTCGCGCCTGGTCGACACTCGCCACGGCGCGCTCGCCATCAGCATGATTGCTACGGGCTCGTCCATCGCGCAGATCTTTGGCCTGCCGCTCGGTCGCGCCATTGGCTTGGCCGTGGGCTGGCGCATGACGTTTGCCGTGGTCGGGGGCCTCTCAGCCATCGCGGTCGTCTACCAGGCAGCGGTGTTCCCGGCCATGCCGGCGGGTGAGCGCTTTACTGTCAAACAGCTGCCCGAGCTGCTCAAGAACCCGCTCCTCATCGCGCTCTACGCAGTCACGGTCTTCATGGCGACCGGCTATTACGCAAGCTACAGCTATATCGAGCCCTTCCTGGCGCAGGTCGCGCACGTCGATGCGGGCGCCATTACCATGACGCTGACGGCGTTTGGCTGCTCTGGTTTGCTCGGAAGCTGGCTGTTTGGCCGCCTGTTCGATGGGCATCGCTTCCCGTTCTTGGCTATCACGCTCTCCGGCGTGCCGGTGGCCCTGCTGCTCATGGGGCCGGCCGCATCGTCGCTCGTGACAGTGCTTGCCGTCTGCGCACTGTGGGGTTGCTGCGCCACGGCCTTTAACGTGGCGTTTCAGGCCGAGCTCATCAAGTGCACGTCGGCAGATTCGTCGGCCGTCGCCATGTCGATCTTCTCGGGCCTGTTTAACCTCGGTATTGGCACGGGCACCGCAATCGGCGGCGCCGTGGTTTCGGGTCCCGGTATCGCCTGGATCGGCTTCGCGGGCGGGTCGATTGCCGTCGTGGGCGTCATCCTCGCTATCACGGTGATGTTCCCGGCCATACGCCGCGCAAAGTCTGTCGCCTAATCACGTTTCCTCATCAGTTGCGGTGGAATAGTTCCTGTTTAAGGCCTCTGAAGGTCCAAACAGTCCCTATTCCACCGCAACTTATTTTGGGGGAGGGGATGCACGGCAGGCATACAATGGATGGCGTTGTGTTGAGCTTACCGGGAGGCTGTTATGTGGGCATACGAGACGACGTTCTATCAGATCTATCCGCTGGGCTTTTGCGGGGCTCCGCGCGAAAACGCTGCACCCGTTGCCGAGGATGAGCTCGCCCAGGCTGCCAACGCCGCGCCCAACCCCGATGCGCCCATCATGAAAATCGCCCAATGGGCCGACTACCTGCAAGAGCTCGGTATTGGCGCTGTGCTCATCAACCCGCCGCTCGAGTCTGATAGCCACGGCTATGATACGCGCAGCCTGCGCCATATCGACCGCCGCCTGGGTGGGGATGCCGATTTTGCCGCCGTATGCGAGACGCTGCACGCCCATGGCATCCGCGTGGTGCTCGATGCCGTCTTCAACCACGTCGGTCGCGGCTTTTGGGCCTTCCGCGATGTGCAGGAGCGCAAGTGGGACTCGCCCTACAAGGACTGGTTCCACATTAGCTTTGATGGCGGCTCCTGCTATGGTGACGGCTTTTGGTACGAGGGCTGGGAGGGCCATTTTGAACTCGTGAAGCTCAACCTGCAAAACCCCGCCGTGGTCGATTACCTGCTTGAGTCCGTGCGCCGCTGGGCCGAAGTCTTTGGCGTCGACGGTCTGCGCCTGGACGTCGCCTATATGCTCGATCGCGATTTTATGCGCCGCCTGCATACTTTTACCCGTGAGCTCAAGTCCGACTTTGTGCTGATTGGTGAGACGCTCCACGGCGACTACAACCAGATCGTCAACGACGAGATGCTCGACTCCTGCACCAACTACGAGTGTTACAAGGGCCTTTACTCCAGCTTTAATTCGGTCAACATGTTCGAGATTGCCCATTCGTTGCATCGCCAGTTTGGCGGCGATCCGTGGTGCATCTACCGCGGCAAACACCTGCTGTCGTTTGTCGACAACCACGATGTGCCGCGCCTGGCGAGCATCCTTACCGACAAGTCCTGCCTGCGCCCCGCCTATGGCATGCTGTTTGGCATGCCGGGCATCCCGTGCGTCTACTACGGCAGCGAGTGGGGAATTGCTGGCGAAAAGGGCGGCCCCGATGGCGACTGGGCGCTGCGACCTGCGCTCGATGAGCCTGCGCCCAACGAGCTGACGGCCTTCATCAAGCAGCTCACGCACCTGCGCTCGGCCGACGACGCGGCGGCCCGTGCTCTCAACTACGGTGCCTATCGCAACGTGGTGATCCAGAACAAGCAGCTGCTGTTCGAGCGCGCCTGCGACGACGCGACGGTGCTTGTGGCGGTCAATGCCGTGAACGAGCCCTATACCTTTGGAGCCGGCGAACTCAACGGCTCCTTCGTCGACCTACTTGCCGACGATGCTCCCACGGTCGAGCCGACGGGTACCCTTGAGCTTGCACCCTACGAGGTGCGCTATCTGCTGAGGGCCTAGCTCGTGGCCGCGCCGGACGAGGGCTATCAACATATTGAGCATGGGTTTGAACCCGTGTTTGACGAGCGCTCGCGCGTTTTGGTGCTCGGGTCGTTTCCCTCGGTGCTTTCGCGTGCCAATGCCTTTTATTACGGTAACCCTCAGAATCGCTTTTGGCGCGTGATGGCCGCATGCCTCGGTGTGCCCGTGCCGCCCAACGAGGGCGACCCTTTGGCAAGCGGTGAGCCTGCGACGCTCGACGCCTCGATTGTCGCCAAGCGCTCCATGCTGCTGAACGGCGGCGTAGCCCTGTGGGACGTGATCGAGAGCTGCGACATTAAGGGCTCGAGTGACGCGAGCATTCGCAACGTTGTGCCGGCACATATCGAGCGCATTACCGGTGCAGCTCCCATTGAGCAGGTGATATGCAACGGTGGTACGGCGGGGCGCCTCTATAAGCGCTATCTACAGGAGCGGACGGGTCTGGCGGCTGTCGTATTGCCGTCAACTAGTCCCGCTAACGCGGCTTGGCGTCTGGAGCGCCTTGTTGAGTGCTGGCACGAAGCCGTTGACTGGGCCGCTCTCTAATTTAGATATTTGACTGAGCATGGGCGCCCAGACGTTTCAGAACGCCTCGCCAGACCGGCGCGGGCACGGCTGGCTCGGCGCAAATCATGCCGTCGACGTTGACGTTGACGGCATTGCCGCCGCCAAGTCGCTGCGCATGCTCAATGGAGCATCCCATGCGCACAGCGCCCACAAGCTTATCCATCGCTTCCGAAAATGGTCGGCGCAAGAGGCCCATGCGTGGGGAATGGCGAAGCGCCGCAATACCGCTGCCGGCACAGACGACAACGCCGCCACACCACAATTGGTCATGGCGCTCACATGCCTCGTGCAGACGAACGGCGGTCCCGCGCGCCTGCTTAGCGCCCTCCTGTGCGGCTCGAATCGCGGCATAGACGCGCGTTCCCGTACCGCCAAAGCGCTCAAGCGCCTGCTCGATAGCTGTCAACGTCTCATCGTCAGCCACATCTTCAATGGCCAGCACGATGCCATCGACTGCGCCGGCATCATCCGCTTCCAAATCGATCGGGCGGGGGAGCGTGGTGCCAGAAAGCTGAGTATAGGCGGCGATGGCATCCTGCAGATCCCAGAGCAAAAACTCAAGATCGGCGCTATCGGGAATGCTGATATACGCAATGGTTCGCAACGTTTTTGGCACATCGCCGCGTGTGGTCGTCTCCATGCCGCCTCCTTTCCGGTTGGTTTCCGTTTAGGTTACACCGTCTGGCGGTGCCTCGCCGCGCTATCCTAGTGCAACCCTTACGAAAGGAACGCCATGCGTCTGCCCATGAACACCTCGCTTGCCACGCTCAAGCCCTCCGGCATCCGTCGGATTAACGCGCTCGCTGCCCAGTACCCAGGATGCATTGCGCTCGCGCTCGGCGAGCCCGATTTTTCCACGCCCGATATGATTAGCGCCGAGGTGACCGCTTCGTTGGACCGCGGCGACACGCACTATCCGCCCAACAACGGTCGCCCCGCTCTGCGCGAAGCGCTGTCTGCCTATATGGGGGATGCGGGCCTTACGTTTTCGGCCGACGAGGTCATCCTGACCGACGGCGCGACCGAGGCCCTGTCGGCAACATTCATGGCTATGCTCAACCCCGGCGACGAGGTCATTATCCCCACGCCGGCCTTTGGCCTGTACGAGAGCATCGTCGTGGCCAATCACGCCAAAGCGGTCTTTTTGGATACAGAGCCTGCGCAATTCCAGATTGATGAGGAGGCGCTTCGTGCCTGTGTGACGCCGGCGACTAAGGCCATCGTCATCTGCTCGCCCAACAATCCCACGGGTTGCATCCTCGACGCGGCATCGCTCGACGCCGTGGCACACGTGGCGGAGCAGGCGGGCATCTACGTGGTCTGCGACGACGTATATAACCGCCTGGTCTACGTGGACGGCTACGAGCGATTTGCCCAGCGCCACCCGGAGCTACGCGAGCAGACGGTGGTCATCGAGAGCTTCTCCAAGCCCTGGGCCATGACCGGCTGGCGTTTAGGTTGGCTCGCAGCGGCAACCCCCGTCATCGCCGAGATCGCAAAGGCCCACCAATACCTAGTATCGAGCGCCGTCTCCTTTGAGATGGACGCCGCGGCCCGAGCCCTGACCGTCGACCCAACCCCCATGCTCAAAGTCTACCGAGCCCGCCGCGAGCGCGTACTCGAAGCCTTAAACGCCATGGGCCTCGACGTAGTAGAGCCCGCAGGAGCCTTCTATACTTTCCCGAGCATCAAAAAGTTCGGCCTAACCAGCGAAGACTTCTGCATCAAAGCCATCAAAGAAGCAAACGTAGCCCTAGTCCCGGGAGACTGCTTCGGAACCGAAGGCCACATCCGCCTAAGCTACTGCGTCTCCGACAAAGACCTAGACGAAGGCCTTCGCCGCCTGTCCACCTTCATTTCAACCTTGTAGCCCTCAGGGATGCAACACATCAGCCCACCGACCCAAGCATTATGAGTGGGGCGCGTCGCTCAACGGACACGAGGATTCGCAGCAAAGGCAACGTAGCTCCGGCCGGGAGGGGCAGGGCGAGTTTTCCGTAGATTCCGCACGAGCCGAAGGCCACTTAATGTGGCC
>CABVAY010000026.1 GCA_902496455.1 uncultured Collinsella sp. | reverse complement strand
TCAACGATATGGCACCGTGGGGACACATGTATGTCAATCCTGGTCTAACAGAGCCATGCGAAATCCCCGCCGCCTAAAAGCGCCCTCCACATGTCTGGACTCTCTATGCTTACGCTGGATAGACATCGCCGGAACGGGTATAGTATCGAAAGTTTTGTCGTTAACCAGCGGGGGAGTCCTGTGGGCATCAAAAAGAAGATCAAAAAGGAGCTTATCGGCACTTCCGATTACCCGTCGAATAAGATCTTTACGATCTCCAATTTCATCACCTTTACGCGCCTGATCCTCACCCTGGTATTTCTATACCTGTTTGTGACGGACAACAACCGCGTCATCGCCATTGTTATCTACGCCGTTGCCGCCTCCACCGACTGGATGGACGGCCAGATCGCCCGCATGACTAAGACGGTCTCATGGCTCGGCAAGGTCATGGATCCCATCTGCGACCGTGCGCTGCTGTTCACCGGCGTACTTGGCCTGGTGGTCCGCGGAGAGCTACCCATCTGGGTCTGCGTGCTCATTATTGGCCGCGACATCTATCTAGGCATCGGAACGCTTATCGTGCGTCATTATCATCGTCGCCCCATCGATGTCGTCTTCCCCGGAAAGATTGCCACAGCGCTGCTCATGACCGGATTCTCGCTCATGCTGCTCGGTTTCCCCGTTATTGACGGCCTGCATCTTTTACCTTCATCCCTTACGGCCTTCCCGGGCCTCAACGGAAGCTCGGTGCCCCTCGGCATCTTCTTTGTGTACGGCGGCGTGATCTTCTCCATGCTCACGGCTGTCATCTACTCCATTAAGGGCGGAATGGCCATTAAACAGGCTCTCACGCATCCCGAGGACGAAGACATCGACTTTCTGAACCCTGAAATCGAAGACTGATTCGTTGGGGTATGATTACGTACGGTTCATTATTTGCGGCACGTCCGCGATAAGTTAGGGGTTGTCATGGACAACATGGTTAACAATATGCCTCAGAATGATAAGACTGCTGACGCTACCTGCGTATTCCGCGTGCCTTCAAGCGACGTCACCGTTCCCGACCTCATGGCCAACGTGCGCATCACCGCCCCCGTTCTGTCCATCGTCAAGGGTCCGCAGACTGGTGCCGCCTTTGAGCTCGAGGACGACGTGACCACTATCGGCCGCGATCCTGCAAACGGCATCTTCCTCAATGACATGACCGTTTCCCGCAGCCACGCGCGCATTATTCGCGAGGGCCTCGGCGCTCGCATCGAGGACTTAGGTTCGCTCAATGGCACCTGGGTCGACGGTGCCATCGTCAATGCAGCCCCACTGCACGACGGTTCTTCCGTGCAGATCGGTACGTTTACGCTCATCTACCACGAGAGCACGCCGGAGCGCATCGAAACCGGTGAGTAGGGCATGGCCGAACGCAACTATCTGAGTATCGGCCAAGTCGTCAACCTACTTCGAGGCGCATACCCCGATCTTTCGAACTCAAAAATTAGATTTCTAGAGGATGAGGGGCTCATTACCCCTCATCGTACGCCTAAGGGATACCGTCAGTACTCCAAGGAGGACGTTGATCGCCTGGAGGTCATTCTGCACTTGCAGAAGACTCGCTACATGCCGCTCAACGTGATTAAGCAGCGCTTGGAAAACGCCACGGACCTGTCAACGCTCGCTTACGAGGTGGGCTTGCTGTCCGATGTTCCGCTCAAGACGGAGCCCAAGGAGACTAAGCAAAAGCTGCATCCCATCGAGACCATTCCCGATATGCTGGGCGTCGAAATCTCGTTTATCAGATCGCTTGCCGAAAACGACCTCATTCGCATCATCAAGAGCCCGCAGAATCGAGAGCTCGTCGATGGTCGCGATTTTCCGATCATCCGCTACTGCTCCGAGCTGTCACGCTTCCATATCGAGCCGCGCAACCTGCGCCAGTACGTGTCTTCCGCCAACCGCGAGTCCTCGATGTTTGAGCAGGTGCTCGTGAGCATGCTCGGAATGGATACCTCCGATGACGAGCGCGACGCCAAGCTCGAGCGTGCGTTTAAGAAGCTTCACGACCTGACAGAAGGTGTGCACACTGCGCTGCTCAAGAACCGCGTTTTTGAGTCGCTCAACGCCGTGGTCGAGGACGCTGACATCGATGCACTCGATGAGGAAATCACTCGCTCCGAGTCCACCAAGGCCAAAAACGAAGAGACAGCCGCGCCGGCTTCGCACGAGGATTCTCTCGTAAAGCCGCTCAAGGTCGTCGCCCCTTCACACTCCGGCACCGCCACCGCGGACAAATAATCGCTGCCGAAATTTCGGCAACCCATTGAAAGGTCATGCAATGTACGACTTCGAATCTCAAATCGTCGACATCCCCGACTATCCCGAGCCCGGAGTCATCTTTAAAGACATCACGCCGCTCTTTGGCAATCCCGAGGCGCTCAAAGCCATGACCGATTCCCTCGCCGAGCACTTTGCCGGCATGGGAATCACCAAGGTCGTGGGTCCCGAGGCTCGCGGCTTTATGGTTGGCGTACCGGTGGCTGTAGCCCTTGGCGCCGGCTTTGTTCCCGCACGTAAACCGGGCAAGCTACCGCGCGAGACCGTAAGCCAGAGCTACGAGCTCGAGTACGGAACGGATTCCATTGAGATCCATGCCGACGCTATCAGCTCTAAAGATACCGTGTTGATTCTGGACGACTTGGTCGCGACGGGCGGAACCGTCGAGGCAACAGGTAAACTGGTGCGAGATATGGGCGCAAAGCTTGTCGGTTACGGTTGTATCCTTGAGCTTGCGTTTCTCAACCCGCGCGAGAAGCTCACGCCGTCTGATGACGATGTGGAGCTCTTTAGCCTGGTGACGGTGGACTAGCCGTTACCCTTAGTTACTGGAAAGGAAGCTACATGCGCACAGCAAACACGCACAAAAACATGGCACGCTGCGCTGCTACGGCAACCCTCGCTTGTGTTTTGGGCTTGGGCCTTGCGGCTCCTGCCTACGCCGATACCGCATCCGACCTTGCCGCTGCTCGTACGAAGCTCGAGCAGATCGGTACCCAAACCCAGCAGATTTACGATGAGCTCGCAACGCAGACGCAGGCGCTCGATCAGACTGCTGGCGAGATCACGCAAAAGCAGCAGGAGATCGCCGATGGTCAGGCCAAGCTCTCGACCTATGTCGCCGGCGAGTACAAAACCGGCGGTCTGAGCCTGCTTCAGGTTCTGACGGGCGTCGATGACCTGAGCGATATGCTCAACCGTCTGTTCTACTACGGCAAAGTTTCCGATAAGCAGGCTCAGACCATTCAAGAGGTCAAGGAGCTTAAGCAGCAGCTCACCGATAAGCAGGCCGAGCAGGAGAAGAACGTCGCCGCCACGCAAAAGAAGGTCGACGAGCTTAACGCCCAGCAGGCTGAAGCCCAGAACGTCGTGAACTCCCTGGATTCGCAGCTGCAGGCCGAGCTTGCCGCCGAGGCCGAGGCCAACGCCGCGCTGCAGGCCGGCATCAACGCCAGCACCGCCGAGAAGGCCACGGTGAGCAACGAGACTGCCGGTACGACCGAGAACACCAACAACGGTGGCCAGACCAGCAATAACAACAACCAGGGCGGCAACACTCCGGCTCCTACGCCGGCACCTGCTCCGACGCCGCAGCCCTCCACGCCTGCTCCGGCTCCGACGCCTTCTGCTCCGAGCCAGTCCGTCGATGGCGGTTCTGTTGTCTCGCGTGCATACAGCAAGCTTGGTTGCGCCTATTCCTGGGGCGGAATTGGCCCGAACAGCTTCGACTGCTCTGGTTTTGTAAGCTATTGCCTTACTGGTCGCTATTGCCGCCTGGGCACCACGGGCACCTTTATGGGCTGGACGCGTGTGTCCGATCCGCAGCCCGGTGACGTTGTAGTCAACTCGTACCACACCGGCATTTACATCGGTGGTGGTCAGATGATTCATGCTTCCGACTACAACACGGGTGTTATCATCAGCTCCGTTGCCGCCGGCATGAACAACAACTACATTTTCGTGCGCTACTAAGTATTCAGATAAAGCAAACGGATATGGACCTCGTGGCTTTGAGTCATGGGGTCCATTCTTTTGCCTTTAGTGCAGTCCGCTATCTAGTTTTGAATACTAGATAGCGGCCCAATCGGTCTGCAAGATGGCTATAATTGAATGGGAACGATTAGAAAGGACCCTCTATGAGCTGGGCACTTATCTCCGATTCAAGCTGTAACCTCCGCGATTGGCAACCGACCGCGCCCCATACCACCTTTGCATTTGCGCCCCTCAAAATTCGAGTGGGGGAGCATGAATTCGTCGATGACCTTTCGCTCGATGTTCATGAGCTCAACTGCGCTGTTCAGGCGGAGACGAACGCTTCTTCGAGCGCTTGTCCCAGCGTAGGGGAGTGGGCCGAGCTCTTCAAATTGGCAGACAAGACCATCTGCATGCCGATCTCTGAGGGCGTGTCGGGCAGCTACAACGCAGCAGCCACGGCTCGCGATATGGTTCTTGCCGAGGAGCCCGACCGGCAGATTCATCTAGTCAATTCGCGCGCAGCTGGCGGCAAAATGGACCTCATTTTCTTGCTGTTCGACCGCTATCTTGCAAGCAATCCGGATGTCTCATTCGAGGACGCTTGCGCATACTTCGATAGCCTTGAGCAGAACAGCAAAATCCTCTTCAGCTTGTGCAATTACGAAAACCTGGCCAAAGCCGGACGTATCCCTAAGGCAGCCGGCGTCATTGCCAACAAGCTCAATATCCGCATTTTGGGCACGGCGAGCGAGGCCGGTAAAATCGAACTCGTCGGGCACACGCGTGGCGAAAAGAAGATGCTCAACAAGATCATCGACACCATGGAAGCCGAGGGTTTTACGGGCGGCGAGGTCATCATCGATCACGTTGAGAACGAAGCTGGAGCCCGGGCGCTTACTGACCGCATAGTCGAGCATTGGCCCGGCTCCAAGACCATCATCATGCCCTGCAACGGCCTGGATTCCTATTACGCCGAGATGCACGGCCTAATCATCGGCTACGGCATGGGCGTAGCTTCGGGCAAATAAAGTCCAACCAAGCAAAAATACGGGCGGGATAAAGCGACAGATGCCTCTTTATCCCGCCCGTTTTATACGTCGACTAGCTATTAAACCCGTTGAACTTGAGATAGCTCATCAGGTACGCCTTCGAAACGAAGGACGATACCGCGCTGCGCACAAGCAGCGACTCACGCGTTACCTGATGCGCCGTATCGGGAACCGGCGTCTGCTCGACGGAAAACGCCGAACGAATCGATGCCTCGAGCTGATCGACCACATAATCGAAGGCCGTCGGGGCATCGTAGCTCAAACGCTGAATGTTAAAGAGTGCCTGCACAGCAGCAATAGGTAGCACCTGTTTAAAGATGCAGATAGCGATCAGGCGGGCAATCTGCTCGCGGCCATATTGCTTTTTGACCGGAGCAGGCACCAGGCCAACCTTTACGTAGTTATTGATCATCGATGGCGTAATGATAGGCTGCTCAACGCAAAGCGACAGCGGCTCCATCCACAGCGCAACATACTCAATGACCTGGTCGCGGTAGAGCGTCACATTGGGCAACTGGTCATAGCGCGGCAGACTCAACGTATTGAGTTTGCGCACGATATCGGACTGAATAAATGCATCAGGCAGCACAGTGGGCTGAATATCCTCAGGTTTAATGCTGACCGACGAATCAGACATCGGAATAACGTGTTTAACTTGGTTCATAAAGGTCCTCCGTTCATTTTCTATATTGTATTCTACGTTATCTAGTTTTGCATACCACATAGCCGGCAAGAAAATGGCGGGACAGCGCACTGATGCATCGTCCCGCCATTTAGTTAATCAATAGCAACCTTACATAAGATATATTATCGTACTTATCTACGGAGAAATGCGTATGCGCTGGTTGCCGCTATGGCTCCGTCAGAAACCGCGGTCACAACCTGGCGCAAACGCTTGGAACGGATATCGCCAGCGGCAAATAGACCTGGCGTGCGGGTCGCCATGGATTCATCAGTCAGAATGCCGCCATCAGGCGCCAGATCGACTAGATGCTCGACAAGTTCGGTATGGGGTTGCGTCCCGGTATAGACAAAGATGCCGAAAGAGCCGGGCTCAAATGACTCGGTATGAATTTCCCCGGATGAATTGTCCTTAAAGGCGATCGTCGTTGGCATGGCTTCGCCCGAGAGCTCCACAATACTAGTTTGGTACCTAACTGTAATATTGTCCTTTTCGAGTACTTTCTGAACAACACCATCAGGCGCACGGAACTGGTCGCGGCGCAGCACGATGGTCACACTGCTGGCAATGTCTGACAGGAACAGTGCCTCTTCGCATGCCGAATTGCCACCACCGATTACAAAGACCTGTTTGCTGCGGAAGAACATGCCGTCACATGTTGCGCAATATGAAACGCCACGACCGCGATAGGTATCCTCGCCAGCGAAACCTGCCGGACGCGGCGTGGCACCCATGCAAGCGATAACACTCCTAGCCGTCGTATCACCAACATCGTGATGAACGGTAAACAATTTGGAGCCGGCATCGTAATCGACACCCGTCACCATGCTCCATTCAACCTGAGCCCCTAGGCCTTCTGCATGTTGTTGGAATCGCTCACCGAGTTCAGCGCCGCTCAGTAGCGGAATGCCCGGATAGTTCTCGACTTCATTGGTCGTGGCGATCTGTCCGCCCGACATGCCCTGTTCAATCACGGTCGTCGTTAGGTTGGAGCGCGCCGCATAAATGGCCGCAGCATAGCCCGCAGGGCCGCCACCGATAATCGCAACATCGATCGGCTGATGGGTAGTCATGAAGAGACCTCCTGTCGAAAGATTGGCGTTCTTTGCGCTCATACCCAAATTTAGGCGAACGTGACACTCATGCACTACAATGATTCATTGCGAAACAAAGATGAAGGGGAGTTATCGATGGATCAAACGCAGACGAGCAACGACGCTCCCCTGCCCACGCACAGCACTCCCCAATCGGAGCAGACCTCGCTCTTGGCTCAGCAAAAACCCCTCGTGACCATCGTGCACGCCTCGGTCGGCTCGGGCCACAAGGCCGCCGCAAATGCGATTGCACAGGCATTCGACCTCATCCGCGGCACCAATGGTATCCCCGAGGATGTTGAGATTGAAGTGCGCGATATCCTCGATTTTGGACGCATAAAATTCGATGGCAACAAAACGGCCGCCTCGTTTACCGGCGCCACGCGCCCAATATATGACTTGACCTGGCGTTATACCCTTACCGGACACTTGCTTTGGGGCGGCGGCACGGCATGGTCACGCATCATGTTTCCCGCATTTAACGAATACGTTCGGACTCGTAGGCCCATTGCCGTGGTCGCCACGCATATCACGGCAGCCAACGTTGCCGTCGGCGCCCGCGTCATCACGGGTATCGATTACCCGGTCATCTGCGTACCAACAGACTATGAAGTCGAAGGCTTTTGGCCCCACAAGGACACCGACCTGTTCTGCGTAGCCAACGAATTTATGGCCGAGACACTTCGCCCCCGTAAAGTTCCCGAGACCAAAATCCGCATTACAGGCATCCCCATTCGCGCCGGGTTTGATACGGACTACAATCGCGAGGAAGAACTCGAGAAGTTCAATCTCCCCGCTGACAAGACCGTTGTGTTGGTGATGGCCGGTGCCAGTTTGCCTCAACCGTACGTCCGCTTTCGCGCAGCGATGGACCACACACTCCCCTTCCTGCGCAGCTTCGAAGACATGCACTTTGTCTTTTTGCCCGGCAAAGACGTGGAGTATGCCACCCGGCTGAAGACGCTCTTCGACGCCATGAAGCTCGACAACGTCACGGTTCTGGACTACGTGGACGACATGGCGGCCCTCATGCACGGCTGCGACCTGGCAATCCTCAAATCGGGCGGACTCACCGTCACCGAGTGCCTGTGCGCTCATCTGCCGATGATCCTGCTGGGCAAATCATACGGTCAGGAAAAGGCCAACACCACGATGCTTACCGGCATGGGCGCCAGCATGCATGTCACCACCGCACGAGAACTCATCGTGACGTTGCGCCATCTCCACGATCATCCGGAGTCGCTCAAGGCACTGCTCATCAATGGCGAAGTCCTGCGCCGTCCACGCGCAGCCGAGGATATCGCCATTGCAACCATGGAGCTCGTAGGCAAACCCCAAAAGCGCAAACGAGCCTTCTGCCGCTTCTACTGGGGCGAAAAACCCGCGCATATCCGCTAGCACCGGACTGTCCGCCGTGGCGCAGGCCGCCCACACATATCATTCCATGCTCAAACATTCTCGCTTCGCTCGCCGCGAAACTGCGCGTGGAACGATATGTGTGGGCGGCCTGCGCCACGGCTATACATACGCATTAGCGGCCATATCGGTTACCCTACTAAAAGCAGCGAAGGGAAACTCGAAAACAAGAAATCAAAGTAATCCGATCTGACAAAGGAGCCGTCTCTTTGTCAGATCGAATTACTTGTTAGACACAGCTTCTAGATACAGCATTAGGCTTCAGATGGAAAGCCATAACCGATTGCGAGCATGTAAACGTAGCTCGCCCCTGGGATGCCCCTATATATCGTCCCGCGCGCAGTTTCGCAGCGCAGCGAGAATGTTTGAGCACGGGATGATATATAGGGGCATCCCAGGGGCGAGCGGACATTACGACACTCCGTTCAACGAAGCAAAAGACTAAGCGACGCCGCTGGAGCCGAAGCCTCCGTTGCCTCGGTCGGTTTTATCTAGTTCTTCTACTTCTACGAGGTTGACCGTGGGGACTTCTTGGATGACGAGTTGGGCGATGCGGTCGCCTTTGTTGATTTGGATGTTGTTCGTGGGGTCTAGGTTGATGAGGATGACTTTGAGCTCTCCTCGGTAGTGGGCGTCGATGAGGCCAGGAGTGTTGACTATGGACAGGCCTTGCTTAATGGCCAGGCCGCTGCGGGGCTGGACGAAGCCGGCGTAGCCGTCGGGCAGGGCGACAGCTAGGCCCGTGGAGACCAGGCGACGCTCAAAAGGCTTGAGGGTGCAATCCTCGTTGGCTCGGAGGTCAAGACCGGCATCCGTGGGATGGGCGTATTTGGGAAGCTCGACGGTGGGGTCGAGACGCTTTATGTTGACGGTAATGTTGGACATGGAATCACCTTAGCTTGTCGAGCTCTTGCAGAAACTCATCGACGTCTTTGAAATCGCGGTAGACCGAGGCAAAACGGATGTACGCCACCTTGTCGATCTTTGCCAAGCGCTTGAGCACCATGTCACCCAACTCATGCGACGTGACGGCCGTCAGCGTGCGAGAGCGCAGCTCGACCTCGATGTCGTCGATAATCTCATTGAGCTTCTTAGTGTCGATATCGCGCTTGATGGTGGCGCGCATCAAGCCGACGAGCAGCTTATTGCGATCGAACCGCTGCTTGGTTCCGTCTGACTTAATGACCTCGATTGGATCTTCGCATCGCTCAAACGTTGTAAAGCGATAGTTACACGAGCAACATTCGCGACGGCGCTTAATGGTGTTATTTGACTCCTGCATACGAGAATCAACGACGCGGGTATGTGCCTTGCCGCATTTGGGACAGCGCATGGTACCTCCTCTTATACGATAACAAGGGTACCATGCGCAGCGCGATAATGATTACGAACGAGCAGGAACCTTAAGATGCGCACCGGCAGCGAGCGAACCATGTTTCAGATGATTGACGTTACGGATCATGTCGGAAGTCTCTTGCGTGGAAAGGCCTTCGATTGGATATTCCTCGGCAAGCGACCAAAGAGAATCGCCAGGCTGAACGCGAATGGTCTCGTAGGTAACGTTGGAAACGGACTCGGCATACGCGGCGTGACGAGCGCTAAAGACCGACGTAGCGAGGACAACGAAGAGCGTAAGCGCAACGGCAACGGCGACAATCGTCGGAACCTTCAGGGCAACGCAGGCCGGCGCAACTACAGCCTGCTGATTGCGAGCAGGCTTTACGGTCAAAGGCTGAAAGCCGGAGCGGCCACCCTGAACAACCGTAAAAGTGGGTTCTGCAGGCGTCTCGAGCTTAAGGGCGAGGTTTCCCTGGACCATATTCGTTGCGTTCATCATGTTCTCCTCTCGCGTGTTTTGCTGAGAACAGTTTTATCAAGCCGCGCGGACAAAAATGTCTAGCGCGAGAACGAATGTTCGGTTATTATTATCTTCGAACAGTTGTTCCTGTCAAGCAAAATTCGAACATTTGTTTGACATGGGTAGAGAGGATGCCCTGATGGCTCGCAAAATTACCAAGCGTCAGCAGCAAATTTACGACTTCATCAAGGAATATCAGCAGGAGAAAGGTTATCCGCCCAGCGTGCGCGAGATGGCTTCTGCCGTGGGCCTTTCCTCCCCCAGCACCGTGCACGCCCATCTATCTGCCCTGGAGGCGCGCGGGCTACTCAAGCGCGATGCCACCAAACCGCGCGCCCTGGAACTCTTTAACGAGGACGGTTCCTCTGTCTCAATTTCTAAATCTGACGAACCCACCGCACCTCGCGGAACGGTCTCGCTACCGCTCGTTGGTCGCGTCGCGGCTGGGATTCCCATTCTGGCCGAGCAGAATATCGAAGACACTTTTACTATCCCGACCGAAATCGCCACCGATCAGGGTTCCTTTATCCTTGAGGTGCATGGGAGCTCAATGATCAATGTCGGCATCTTCAATGGCGATTACATCATCGTCCGTGAACAAAAGAGTGCCATGAACGGCGAAATTGTCGTGGCCATGATTGATGGTTCAGCGACCGTCAAGACGTTCTACAAGGAGCAGGGACGCGTACGCCTGCAGCCCGAGAATGACACCATGGAGCCTATCTATGCAACGAATCCCGTTATCTTGGGCAAAGTCGTCGGCTTGATGCGCCGGTTCTCGTAATGCAGAAACGCATCACCATCTTTGATACCGTCCGCGGGTTTACGATGATTTCAATGGCAGGTTTTCACGCTTGCTACGATCTTGCCTACCTGTACGGTTGGGATATGCCCTGGTTTGCACAGACCGTCTTTCAAGACATCTGGCGTGCCAGCATCAGCTGGGTATTCCTGTTTATCGCGGGTTGGATGTGCACGCTCTCACGCAACAATGCTAAACGAGCGGCCAAGTACGCAGCCGCAGCTTTGGTCGTCTGGATCGCAACAACGCTCGTATCGGTCGACGATTCAGTGAACTTTGGCATCATTTATTGCATGGCGGCGTGTACCGCTGTGGCAGCCGTAATACGACCGATGCTTCAGAAAGTGCCCAGCACGTGGGGCATTGCGATATGCCTCGCTCTCTTCGCAGCGACATGGGGCATCCCGAAATCGACCTATTCATTCCCCTATTTGGCGTGGCTAGGATTTCCCGACCCCTGGTTCGTTTCAGGCGACTATTATCCAATCATCCCGTTCATATTCATGTATCTCACAGGATACTTTGCTGCGCGTACCGCTCAAAGATGTGAACATCCCGCCCCAAGCTGGGCCTACGCCAATCCCGTCCCGGCGCTCGCCAGCCTTGGACGTCATGCACTCCCCTTTTATCTGCTGCATCAGCCCATCATTCTGGGCATTTTGGAGCTCGTCTACTCAGTGCGATAACGCTCGAGCCGCGGCGCGATACGGGCCGGCAGCTTCGCCACAATACGAACGCCGTCCTCAAGATATTCCTCGTGCAAAAGGGTTCCCTGCTCATGCACCAGCGTGATGAGGGCGCCCTCGCGATACGGGATATCAGCAGAAAGCAACACATCGGTAGCAGCCGCCTCACGAGCAATACGGTCGACGAGATCGTCGAGTCCCTCGCCCGTCTGGGCCGAGAACAGCACGGCCTCGGGATAGCGACGCCGGAAGCTCAGTCGATCAACGCTATCGAGAAGATCGATTTTATTGAATACCGTAAGCGTCAAACGCTCGCCGGCACCGATCTCGTCAAGAACGCGATCGACCGCCTCGAGCTGGCGCTCGTAGTCTTCGTCAGACGCATCTACGACTTTGAGAATTAGATCGGCACCCAACACCTCGGACAGCGTCGATTTAAAGGCATCGACCAAACCATGCGGCAGCTTTTGAATAAAGCCGACGGTGTCGGTGATCGTCATGCCGCGACCGCCGGGCAGGCGATACGAACGCGTCGTCGGGTCGAGCGTAGCAAACAGCTTGTCCTGCGAAAGTACCGTAGAGCCGGTCAGACGATTGAGCAGCGTCGATTTACCGGCATTGGTATAACCGGCTAACGCGACGCGAAACGCCGGTGACTCAATGCGACTCTTAGATTGAACATCGCGACGCTGTTCAACCTGCTTGAGCTCACGACGAAGCGCGGCAATCTTGTTGCGAATCAAGCGACGGTCGACCTCAAGCTGACTTTCACCCTGTCCAAAGCGTGAGCCGATGCCACCGCGCGTCTGCTCCTTGGCAAGATGGCTCCACATGCCGCGCAGGCGAGGTAACAGATATTGAAGCTGTGCCAGCTGTACCTGCAGGCGTCCCTCACGCGTCTGAGCATGCAGGCCAAAGATATCCAGGATCAGTGCCGTACGATCGATAATCTTTACCGGCTCGCCCACGGCTTTCTCCAAATAGGATTGCTGCGAGGGCGTCAGGTCGTCGTCAAAAATAACGACATCGGCATCCATGCGATGCACCAGGCCGCACAGCTCTTCAACCTTACCGGAACCGATAAACGATTTAGGATACGGCTTTACCAAACGCTGTGACAAGCGTGCCACGCACTGGGCACCAGCCGTGTGGGCAAGACGCTCCAGCTCATCAAGCGAGCGATCGAGCGGCCATGCATTGTCGCGCCACTCAACACCAACTAATATGGCACGCTCGGGCTCGGGTGCCGTGGGAACAAGGGGGAAACGGGCCATTAGGCAGCCTCAATACGATGCAGGATGTCCTCAACGACCTCATCGATCGTAAACTCGTCCATATCAAACCACACGATACGGTCATCGCGCTTAAACCACGAAAGCTGACGTTTGGCATAGCGACGCGAACGCATCTTGATGAGTTCGCGAGCCTCATCCATAGAAATCACGCCATTGAAAGCATCAATGATCTCTTTATAGCCAATTGCCTGCATCGAAGTCAGGGCATCTCCCAGCCCCTGGTCCATAAGACCGCGAACCTCATCGACAAGGCCCTGTTCAAACATCAGATCGACACGCAGGTTAATGCGCTCGTAAAGCACCTCGCGATTACGCGTCAGACCAAACCATAGAGCATGATAATGCTCGCGCGGAACACTAAACTGACTTTTTTGCTTTGCATAGGAGATACCATCATCATGCATCTCGAGCGCACGAATCACACGGCGCACGTTATGGGGATGAATAACAGCAGCCGATTCTGGGTCGCGCTCGGCAAGCAGGGCATGAAGTTCTTCCTCGCCAATACGCTCGGCAAGCTCCTGATAGCCCACACGGCGATCGTCCTCAAGTTCACCCGAGGGAAAGTCCATCTCATCGAGGGCGGCCTTGAGATACAGCCCCGTACCTCCGCAAAAAACCGGCAGGCAATCCGAACCAAGGAGACGCTCAACATGCGCGCGAGCGTCAGCCTGATAAAGCGCCGCAGAGTACGCCACACCCGGCTCTACAATGTCGACGAGACGCAGCGGCGCCGTACACTCATCGGGCGCCATCTTTGCGGTACCGATGTCCATGCCGCGATAGATTTGCATCGCATCGCACGACAGCACTTCGGACGAAAGACGAGCCGCCAAACGGTCGGCAACATCACTCTTACCAACCGCCGTCGGACCGACGATCGCAACGGCGGAAAGACCTGCCCCGGGAGAAACCATTAGCGCGGCTCGCCCACAACGGAGCCGGACAAATACCAGGTCTTGGCAACGTCAACGTCAACATCAACGATCTTGCCAACAAGCTGATCGATGCTGTAACCCTCGGGGATAGGCGCATGCACGGTCTGATTCTTGGGACTCTTGCCCAGCAGGACCGCGTCGTTCTTTTTACTCGTTCCCTCAATGAGCGCCGGCACCACAGTATGAAGCTCACCCTGGTTGTACTCGTGCGCCGTGGTCTCGATAACCTTAACCAGGCGGTTGAAACGCTCGAGAATAACCTCATGCGGCGTAGGATCGTCAATCTCGGCGGCCGGGGTACCGGCGCGCTTGGAATAGATGAAGGTAAAGGCCTGAGCATAGCGGACCGTCTCGGCAAGTGAGAGCGTCTGCTCAAAGTCTTCTTCAGTCTCGCCCGGGAAGCCAACGATAATGTCGGTCGAGAGCGCGATATCGGGCATGCGGTTGCGAATGCGATCGACCAGGCCCAGATAGTCCTCGCGTGTATAACGGCGATTCATCTCTTTGAGGATCCGTGTCGAACCTGACTGGACGGCCAGGTGCAACTGCGGCATAACGGCAGGCGTCTCGGCCATGGCGTCGATGGTCTCGGGGAGCAGATCCTTGGGATGCGAAGACGTAAAGAAGATGCGCTCCACACCCGTATCGCCCACGGCGCGCAGCAGATCGGCAAAACGCGGCTTGCCAAACAGATCGCGACCATATGAGTTAACGTTTTGGCCCAGCAGCGTAATCTCACGCACGCCCTGGCGCACCAAACCGGTCACCTCGTCGACAATCTCCTCGAAGGGGCGACTTTTTTCGCGACCGCGCACGTACGGCACGATGCAATAGGTGCAGAAATTATTGCAGCCTGTCATGATGGGCACCCAGGCGTGATACTGGGTCTCGCGATGCCACGGCATGCTCATGGCATCCGTATCCTCATGCTCATTGGTGCGGATATGACGCTTACCATCAAGGAACGCCTCGGCAATGAGCTCGGCCACATGTGCGATGGAATGCGTGCCAAAGATGACATTGACGTTATCGACGTTGGTGAGCAGGCCCTCTCCATCACGCTGCGCGATGCAGCCGCCCACGGCAACCACACGCTTGCCCGAAGGCGAAGGCGGCAGGCTTTTGCAGGAATTGCACTGACCGTACAGGCGAGTATCGGCGGCCTCACGCACACAGCATGTCATGAAGACAACGATATCGGCATGCTCGGGATCGAGCGCCATGAGGCAGCCATACGAATCAAGCAGACCGCTCACACGCTCGGAGTCGTGCTGATTCATCTGACAGCCAAAGGTGCGGATAAAGTAGGTTTTACCGGCAAGAATATCGCGTACGGAACGCTGGTCCATGTGCATAAGTCCTAACGATGGGGAGCGAAACGAGGCAAGCAGAAGCTATGCCACAGGCTTAACATCATCCATGACGACGTTATCCATAGCAGCTCGATTGATCTGGTGAACGTAGATAGAAAGGCGGATGGCCGTGCGCGACTCCCCGTTAATGAGGATGTCGGAGAACACAGGCGCGCAGGATATATCAAAACCGGTTGGAATCAAAAAACCGCGCGCGATAGCAACGGCCTTAATGGCCTGGTTGACAGCACCGGCACCGACACACTGGATGTTGACGGGTACACCATCCTTGACCATGCCGGCGATGGCGCCGGCAACGGACGCGGGCGATGATTTGCTTGATACCTTCAGGCAATCCATGAAGAAACTCCTGCGTTTAAAAGTACGTTTTAACTGCAATAACTTTATCGTACCGAGTGGACTCGGTAAAGGCACTATTCCTCTTTGGCAAGATCGAAGGTCACGGTGATTCGATCACGCGAAACACGGATCTTTGGGTCGCCGCAAAGATTGAGATAGTACCGGGCGGCAAGGTCATTAAAGTCGCGCTCCACAGCACGCGAAAACTGTGCCATGTCATCCTTGGCAATACGCAGCCCGCGACGATCCTTCGCGAGATCGACAGGAGCCGGCGCATGCGAGGATGAGTCACGCTCGCGCAGCAGACGCGCAGTCACACCGCGAACGGGCTTAATCTGCCCTGCCAAAATGCGATGGGCCGTGCGCTCGGACATTTCAAGACCCAAACCCGAACAAATACGAATAAAGTCCTCGGCATCAGAGGCAAGGCCTAAACGATCGACAACCGGAAGCTCGCTCTCATCATCAATAAACAGGAGACGAGACGTATCGAGCCGACTTGACGCCTGAGCATAAAGGGTCGCGGCAATCTCAGACGGAGAACCAAGATAGACATCGCAACCACGCAACTCCTCGAGCGCAAACTCACAGGCAGCGCGAATAATATTATGCGGACCGCGAGCACAGACATAACGTCCGTCCTCATCCTTGACGGCCTGGGGCCAGCTGGACTGATCGGCACGCTCGCTGAGGCGGTCGGCCGCAACGCTCACCTTAAAGGCTGAGCCAAGATCGACACCAGACGTGACCACGCGGGCCTCGTCGGTGTTCTGCTTGATCGAAAACAATGCCATGCCACGACCGTGAACGCCCCAACGGTCCATCTTCATGCTCTCGAGCTTTGAGGTAACGCGAGCATCGAAGATTCGCTCTTGCATATCCTGCGGAACACCCGAGCCGTTATCCAGAAAGACAAGCGTGCGGACGCCATCTTCCTTGGTCGTGGCGAGATAGACCTTGTCGGCGCCGGCATCGCGAGCATTACGGAGCATTTCGATGACGATATCCTCGACATGCTGAATGTCATGCTTTGCCTGGCGCCGCTCAGCCTCCGAAACGCGGAGGCGGACATACCCCTCGCCAAGGTTCTCCTCGACGCGAAGGTTGCCCTCCCCCGACATCGACGCGATAAATGAGATGAGCTCGTTCGCGTCGCTCATGTTATTTAGCGATATCGACAGCGCGGCTCTCGCGAATCACGACGACGCGCACCTGACCGGGATACTCCATCTCTTCCTCGATCTGATGGGCGATATCGTGAGCCAGGACCGTGGACTGGGCATCGGAGATCTTGTCCGGCTGAACCATGACGTGGACCTCGCGACCAGCCTGCATGGCATAGGTACGCTCGACGCCGTCATGGGAGTTGGCGATCTCCTCGAGCTTCTCAAGACGCTTGATGTAGTTCTCGGCAGACTCGCGACGGGCACCGGGGCGAGAGGCAGAGACAGCATCGGCGGCCTGTACCAGGACATCGAGCACCGTGTTGGGATCGACGTCGGCATGGTGAGCCTCGATAGCGTGGACGATAACGGGCTTCTCGCCATAACGGCGGGCAAGCTCGGCGCCGATGACGGCATGCGGGCCCTCGACGTCATGGTCGATTGCCTTGCCCAGGTCGTGCAGCAGGCCGGCGCGCTTGGCGGTCACAACGTCCAGGCCAAGCTCGGAAGCCATCACGCCGCACAGGTCGGAGACCTCGAGGGAGTGCTGAAGCACGTTCTGGCCAAACGAGGTGCGGTAACGCAGGGTACCGAGGGTCTTGACGATCTCGGGGTGCAGGTCGTGAATGCCGGTGTCGAAAGCAGCCTGCTCGCCGGCCTCGCGCACGCGCTGCTGAACCAGGTCGGCAGCCTTGTGATACATCTCCTCGATGCGGGCGGGGTGAATGCGGCCGTCGGCGATGAGGTTCTCGAGGGCGACACGGGCGGTCTCGCGACGGACCGGATCGAAGCTCGAAAGAACGACGGTCTCGGGCGTGTCGTCGATCACGAGGTTGACGCCGGAAACCTGCTCGAAGGTCCGGATGTTGCGACCCTCGCGACCGATGATACGGCCCTTGAGGTCATCAGAGGGAATGTGCACGGAGGTAACGGTGACCTCGGCTGTGTGGTCGGCAGCGCAGCGCTGAATCGCCAGGGACAGAATCTCCTGGGCGGTCTTGTGGCACTCGGCGCGAACCTGCTGCTCGGACTCGCGAATGATCGTGGCAGCCTCGTGGGTGACCTCGCCGCGAACCTTATCGAGGAGCTCCTTGTGGGCATCCTCGCGGGTAAGGTCGGCGATACGCTCGAGCTCGGAGGTCTGCTTTGCGCAGAGCTCCTCGAGCTCACGGGAGCGCTTCTCGACCTGACCGGCCTGACTGGACAGCTGATGCTCGCGCTTGTCGAGGGCATCGTTTCGGCGATCGAGGGATTCCTCGCGCTGCATCACGCGGTTCTCGAGCGTACGAATCTCGCTCTTACGCTGCTTGTCCTCGGCCTCGGCGGCCTGCTTGTTCTTGATGATCTCCTCTTTAGCCTCGAGCAGAGCCTCTTTTTTGAGGGTCTCGGCCTGACGCTTTGCATCACCGATCAGGGACTCAGCCTGTGCGTGTGCCGACTGGATCTTTTCGTCGGCCTCGTGAAGACTACCCTGCTTGGCGGTGCGCATGTAGGCAATGGCGGCGATGGCACCCAAAACGATGCCAACGAGCGCTGCAATGATAGGCATGCTCACTCCTTTTTATGGATTCGTTACACAACTAAGCGAACCGTCCTTACGAACGGCTCGCGACATTTGAGTAATATGGGCGCAGCTTATGCGGGTCGGATACAGATAAACATATAAACAAACTCATCACAGATGAGCACATATCACAAAGCAAATGACAGTGTTTATCGTACGTTGAACCACAACAACTGTCAAATAAATGGCCCCGGCACGGCGGCTAAAACGCGGTGAACGGCAGGGCCACAAAACGCATACGCCTAAACCGCACATTCCTCGCATTCGGCATCGAGACGTGCCTTAACGGCATCGGCGGCGATGTGATACGAGAAGCCCTTGCCCATCAAAAACCGAACCAGTTTTTCGAATCCGCGCGTCTCTGGAACACGCCGCTTGGCGAGCAAGGCTGACGCACGCGCCAAATCGTCTTCGACGGCAAAATAATCCTCGGGATAACCGGGAATGTCATCGAGCACGACATGGCGGCGCTTGAGCTCGGTCTCGATTTTGCGCTGTCCCCAACCGCGCCGCTTGCGTTCCTCGATAAAGTACGAGCAAAAGCGGTTCTCGTCTAAAAAGCGATACTCGGTGGCGCGCTCGACGGCGAAATCGATCGCAGGCTGGTGAAAGCCGTAGCAAGCCAGCTTGTCACGGACCTCACCCGTCGCATGGTCGCGGCGCGATAACATCTCGGTCACCATGGTAAGTGCACATTTACGCTCGACGAGCTGCACAGCCTCACGAAAGTTGTCCCAATCACAGGGAAGATCTGGGCGGTTTTTGACATACAGGCGCGCGACCCGCACGGGAATCCAAATAGAACGCTCAAAACCGCCCTCAAGCTCACAATCGATATGCGCGCAGGGCTTTTTAGACGCATACCCGCTCGAGAACGAGGAGGCCGCCTTCTTATCGGGAAAGACGACCGTGGCCTCGGTCACCGTATACGACATGAGCGTAACCGCTACTCGTCGTCATCATCGAGCATGGCGGAGCCGTCAATGGCATAGAGCTCATCGAACTCCTCGGGTGCCGGCTGATCGGTCAACTCGACCTCGGACGGGGCATCGTCATCAAACTCAAGCCCGCAGGCAAGGCGAACCTTATGCTCAATCTCATCAGCACAGTCGGGATGCTCGCGCAGGAATGCCTTGGCGGCCTCGCGACCGTTGCCGAGCTTGTCCTCGCCATAGGCAAACCAAGAGCCCATCTTCTTGCAGATGCCACACTCGACAGCCATGTCCAGAATCGAGCCCTCCCTAGAGATGCCCGTACCGTACATGATGTCGAACTCAGCAGAACGGAACGGAGCTGCCACCTTGTTCTTAACGACCTTGGCGCGCACGCGGTTACCGATGACCTCGTCCTTAAGCTTAATGCTGTCGATACGGCGAATGTCGATACGAACCGAAGAGAAGAACTTAAGGGCGCGACCGCCCGTCGTGGTCTCGGGGTTGCCGAACATGACGCCGATCTTCTCACGCAGCTGGTTAATGAAGATGCACGTCGTGTTGGACTTGGACAGCGAGCCGGCGAGCTTGCGGAGCGCCTGGCTCATCAGGCGAGCCTGAAGACCGACCGTAGTGTCGCCGATTTCTCCCTCGATCTCGGCACGCGGGGTCAGCGCGGCGACGGAGTCGACAACGATGGCATCGATGGCACCAGAACGCACAAGCATGTCAACAATCTCGAGCGCCTGCTCACCCGTATCGGGCTGGGAAATGAGCACCTCGTCGATATCCACGCCGATGCGCGCGGCATACGTGGGATCGAGCGCGTGCTCGGCATCGATAAATGCCACAACGCCACCCATTGCCTGGGCCTCGGCCAAGATCTCAAGCGAAAGCGTCGTCTTACCGGAGGACTCGGGACCGTAGATCTCGACGATTCGGCCGCGCGGCACACCGCCGATACCCAGAGCGGCATCGAGTGCCAGAGCGCCCGTAGGGATGGCCTCGACCTCGAGCTCGGGGCCACCGTCGCCGTACCTCATGATGGAACCCTGGCCGAATTTCTTCTCGATCTCGGCCTTGGTGGTGGCGATCATCTCATCGCGCTCTTTACCCGTCGTGCGAGCATGAACGGTACGTACGGGACCTGAATTCTTGGCCATGAATAGCCCTCCTCTTAACAACCTGCATCGATAATAAACGAACGGCTGTTCGTGGTCAACCGTTCAGGCCAATCATATGCAGGCGGTCTTTCCAAAACCCAACCAAACGCCGACCAAACACTGACCAAATGCTTGACCACAAAGGACCAAATATGAACAAGGCAGGCAAAAATACATCTACAACCAGTACAAACGCCAAATGAGCCTAAGGTCCCTATCTCCACAATTAAGGGGCTCGGAGGCCCCTTAAAACACGTCTATTCCATAGAGTTGAGCACAAGGGCAATGCGACCCAATGCCTCCGTGACCGCATGGGCACGAACACACGAACGGTCGCCCTCATAGTGGCAGCGCACAGAGTCCACGACCGGCACGCCCCCATCGGCGGAACGCTGCGCCCAGCCAATATAGAAAGTGCCCGCCGGATCGTCCTCAGTACCACCGCCGGGGCCGGCATAACCCGTTGCGCTCACTGCAATATCGCTCTGGTACAGCTCCAGCGAACCCGACGCCATCTCGCGCGCAGTCTGATGCGACACCGCAGTGTAGCGGTCGAGCGTCTCCTGCTCAACACCCAGCACGCGATGCTTAATCTCATCGCAGTAGGTCACCGCACCGCCACGCAGCACCGCCGAGGCACCAGGGATATCGGCGATCGTCGAGGCGATCATGCCAGCTGTCAGAGATTCAGCCGTCGAAACCGTCACACCACGAAAGCTTGCACGCTCGACAATATCGCGTGCGAGCTCTTCGTTATGCGCGGCAATCTGCTCAAATGATTCCGTCATGCCTACCAGGACCTAGACGGAAAAGAATATCTTGCGGCAGTTCCAGAAGTACTGAGCGCCCGAGATAACGGTCAGGATAACGGCCACGGCGTACAGGAAGCGTGAGACGCCATAGATACCGAGCGTCAGCGCCACCGGGGCCAGGTTAAGGCCAGACAACGCAAAGACGCACAGGTAACCGCAGATGGAGACCATCGTGGTTGCCGTCTTGTACTTGCCGAGCTTATCGGCCGCAACGACCACACCGGCCGCACTCGCGACCATGCGAAGAGCGCTCACCAGAAGCTCACGGAACAGGATAATGAACACCGACCACACGGTCACCGCGCCAAAATCCAAGAACAGCAGCAGGGCCGAGAACACGAGCAGCTTATCGGCGATGGGGTCCAAGAATTTACCGAAGTCGGTGATCTCATTGCGCGAACGCGCCAGATAACCGTCGACCTTATCGGTGCACGACAGGATCACATACAGAATGAAAGCAGCGGCGGCGAGCGGGCCGTCGAAGGTGCTCCAATCCGTACCGGCAACACTCGTGTGAGAAAGCGCCGACACGATCATGAACACCGGAATAAAGACGATGCGCACGCACGTCACGATGTTGGCGGGCGTCCAAACACTCGTCAGTTCCTTATTGCTCTCGTTAGCCACGACGCTCTCCTACTCCACAACATGACCGATAAGCTCATAGCAGAAGCTATCGGTAAACTCGACGGTCAGAATATCGCCCACGGACGCCTCGCTGGCGTCCAAGTGGACCGCGCCATCGGAATCGGGCGCCTGGAACCAGGCATGGCCGATCAGCTCGGCGCCGTCCTCGGTTTCTTCGATACCGTCGACGATCACCTGGGCGCGCTCGCCCACATGTGCGGCGGTGGCGGCAAAACCGAGCGACTCAGCCAGGTCCATGGCCTCCTGGGCGCGCTCGAGCTTGACCTCTTCGTCGACCTGACCCTCCATCTTAGCGGCCAGGCTGCCCTCCTCCTGCGAGTAGGCAAAGACGCTCGTGTAGTCAAAGCCGACGGTGTCCATAAAGTCGATAAGGTCGCGGAACTCGTCGTCGGTCTCGGTCGGGAAGCCGACCATGGCCGTGGAGCGAATCACGATACCGGGGATGCGCTCGCGAAGGTCGCGGAACAGATCCTCAAGCTCCTGGCGCGAACCGGAGCGACGCATGGCCTTGAGGATGCGCGCGTCGCAGTGCTGAACGGGGATATCGATATAGGGCAGCACCTCGGGCGTATCGCGAATCGTATCGATAAGCTCATCGGTCATGCCCTCGGGCTGCAGATAGAGCACGCGGACCCAGACGTTGTGCGGGCGCACGGCCTCGGCGACGGCACGCAGCAGCTGCGCCAGATTGCGCGGCGAGCCCTCGGCGACATCCTCGTCAGCAAAGTCGGTGCCCCAAATACCCGTGTCCTGGCCGATCAGCACGATCTCGCGCACACCGCCGGCAACCAGGTCGCGCACCTCGGAGATAATGCTCTCGGCATTGCGCGAATGATAGCGACCGCGAATATAGGGGATCATGCAGAAGCTGCAGAAGCGGTTGCAGCCATCGGAAATCTTGACGTAGGCGACAGCACCCTCGACGGTACGCTTGACCTGCGGGATATAGGCTGCGATCTCACGCTCGACACCCAACACGCCATCGATGACCGCCACGATGCTGTCCTCCTCGTCGGCCTTCACAAAGGCCGCGACCTCTGGCAGCTCGTCAGGCAGGTCGTCGCCATAGCGCGACGGCACGCACCCGCACATGACGATGGGGCAAGAACGAACGCCGTCCTGCACCTCGTTGGCGAGCTCGAGCGTGGTCTCGATGCTCTCGGACGTTGCGGAGGCGAGGAACGAGCATGTATTGACGATGGCGATATCGGCGTCCTGCGGGTCGAATGCCTCCTCGTAGCCTGCGGCGGTCAAAAGAGAACGCATGCGGTCGGTGTCAACCTCGTTCTTAGCGCACCCGAGGGTGATGTAGAGCACGGAGCCCAACGGTGTATCCATGTTGGAGAGCTGTCCTTTCGATTGATATTAGCGGTAGTTGGTGAACTGCAGCGGCTGGCCGTAGTCCTGGTCGCGCAGGAACTGGATCACGGTCTGCAACGCGTCCTTCGAAGCAGAGGAAACACGCAGCTTGTCGGCCTCGATGGTCACCTTGACCTTGAGCTTTTGGTCCTTGATGTCCTTGTTGATCTTCTTGGCGGTCGCCTGGTCGATACCCTCGACGATATGGCCGAGCACGCGCACGGTGCCGCCCGATGCCGCCTGCGGAGCATCCCACGAGACAGCCTTGAGGTCGATGCCGCGCTTGATGAGCTTGGAGCTCAGCACGTCGACAATCTGTTTGGAGACAAAGTCGGCCGGGGCGTTGATCGTAAAGAGCTTGTCGCCCTTCGAAAGCTCAATCGTAGCGCCGGAATCCTTAAGGTCATAGCGCTGGGAAATCTCGCGCGTGGTCTGCTGGAAGGCGTTGTCGACCTCTTGCATGTTGACCTCGGACACGACGTCGAAGCTGGAATCTTTAGCCATGATGTTTCCTTTCGCGTACGAGCGGCTTAGTAGCTATCGTACGAATAGTCGGTAGAATCGGTGGGCGTTTGACCGTCAGTTGCGGTAACGGCACCATCCGTGGACTGGGCATCGGTACCGTCGGAGGTGTCGGTACCATCGGTGGTGTCGGTACCATCGGTGGTGTCGGTACCATCAGAACTTTCACCATTCGCGGAATCAGTCGTCTCCTTCTTGGGAACGGTGATCGTCACACGCGCCACGCCCGAGGTCTTGGTATCGTAACGGACCTTTTCACCGTTCTTGGTAACGGTGACATCGGAAGGCTTGGACGTGGTGATCTCGATCGAGGACTCGGGCGTGTACTCCTGCTCAAAGGGGCCAGTCGCCTGGGCGCCATAGACCGACTTGCCGTCGACCTTGACCTCAATCCACGCGGTCTTTCCCTTGGCAACGGAGACCTTGACCTTCGTGACCTCGTTCTCTTCCTTCTTGGCCGTCTTGGTGGCGTCCGAATCGGTCGACTCATCCGTCGCCTCATCGGTATCTTCGTCCTCGTCGACCGTTTCGGTCTTCTTAGAAGACTTCTTGGTCGTCGTCTTGGTGGCAACGGGCGTCTCGGGCGTCGACTCGGGCGCCGAGGAGCCGCAGCCACGCAGGAGCACCACGATGAGCACGATCAGCAGCAGCGCCACGGCGCCGATGCCGGCGTAGACGATACGCGGATCGAGCCCGTTGTTTTGAGGAGTACGTGATCCGCCGCGTCCACGACTGGAACTGCTGCGGCCGCCTCCCTGAGGCATACGACCACGATTGCTATCGGAACGGCCGCGATAGCCACCCTGGCCCTGAAGGCTGCGCTGACCCGAGCGGGGCGCAAGTTCACCTCGGCCTTGATAGCCACGCTGGCCCGAACGCGGAGCCGAGGAGCGCTGGCCATACGGCTGTGATTGAGAGCGAAGACGCGGCGTCACCTGCGTGGTATCGGCATCCGCATAGCCACCGCGAGAGCGTCCCGTAGAGGCACCACGGTAACCGCGATCGGAATAGCCGCCGTCGCCGTAGCCGGCACGAGGGTCACGCGCCACGCCGCGAGCAGCGGGAAGCGCACGGTCCTCGGGCATCGGCGTACTGCGGAACCGGTCACGCTGTGAGCGAATTTCCTCGCCCGAACCCGTCTCGGTAATATAACCGGCCTGCTGAGGACGCTGTCCATAGCGGGTCGAACGACCGCCCTGAACCATCAGGAAGCGCCCGTTATCGACCGAAGAACGCGAATTGACGTAGCCGGCGGCGTCCTGAAAACGACCGCCCTGCTGCGATGTCTCGCGTTCGTATGCCATCAGGTCGTCAAAGTAGGCATTGACGACCTCGCGCGGATTGAGGCCCAAAAAGCGAGCATAGCTCGAAATCATGCCCTGCGCATAGCCGCGCGGCGGCATCGAAGCAAAGTTACCGGTCTCGAAAAACTCGATGATCTGCGGCCTGATTTTGATGGTGTTGGCGACCTGCTGAATGGAAAGGCCCATTCGGCGACGCTGCTCGAGCAGCATGTCACCAAAGCGTGCAGCCATCAGAATCCTCCAAACTCACAATCTTCACGTGCCATCTCGGCGTCGACAGATTCCAGCGCGGCAAGCCCCTCCTCGTCCAATAGGACCTCGCGCGGCTTGGAACCGTCGGGCGGGCCGACGACACCCTTTTCTTCCAGCATGTCCATAATACGCCCGGCGCGCGCATAGCCAACCTTAAGGCGGCGTTGCAGGCCAGATGTGGAGCCCAGCTGCGATTCCACCACAATATGGGCGGCTTCCCAAATGAGCGGATCATCGTCTTGCGGCTCAACTCCGGTGCGGACAATGCCGCCACCCGCCATGGACATGGAAGCGGGCGCCACAGCCGACAGGATCTCCTCATGGTAGTCGGGCTCGCTTTGCGACTTGACGAACTCGACAATCTCGTTGATTTCATCGTCCGAGACAAAGCAGCCCTGAATACGGCGAGGCTTGCCCCAGTCGACCTTGGAGAACAGCATGTCGCCCAAACCGGTGAGCTTTTCGGCACCCATCTGGTCGATGATGACGCGCGAATCGATGCCCGTGGCGACGTTAAAGGCGATGCGGTTGGTGATGTTGGCCTTAATGAGGCCCGTCACCACGTTGGAGCTCGGGCGCTGCGTGGCCACGATAAGGTGGATACCGGCGGCACGGCCCAGCTGAGCAATACGCACGATCGAGGCCTCGACATCCTTACCGGCGACCATCATCAGGTCCGAGAGCTCGTCGATGATAATGACCAGATAGGGCATCTTTTGCGGCGGGTTATCGTAATGTTCAAACTCGCCGGCGGCCTGCTTTTCGTTATAGGTCGAGATCTTACGTACATTGAGACGCTCGAAGACCTTCAGGCGACGCTCCATCTCGGACACGGCCCATTGCAGAGCGCTCGCGGCCTCCTTGGGCTCGGTCACTACAGGCACGTAAAGATGCGGCAGACCGTTATAGCCCGCAAGCTCGACGCGCTTGGGGTCGACCATGATCAGGCGAACGTCCTCGGGAAGCGCGCGCATGAGCAGGGTCGTGATGATGGAGTTGATCATCACCGACTTACCAGAACCGGTCGTGCCGGCGATCAGCAGGTGGGGCATCTTGGCGAGGTCGGCGACGACCGGCGTACCCTCGGCATCGCGACCGATGGCCAGCTCGAGCGGACCGCCCTTCACATAGGGCAGCACGTCGCCCAGGTTGACGTTCTGGCGCTTGCGATTGGGGATCTCGATACCCACGAGCGACGTGCCGGGGATCGGGGCAAAGATACGAACCGACTGAGCTGCGAGCGAAAGCGCGATATCGTCCTCGAGGCTCGAAATCTTGCTCACGCGCTCGCCCTCGCCAGGTTGCAGCTTAAAGGTCGTCACCGTGGGGCCGGCGATCCAGCCGACCACGCGGGCGCTGCGGCCAAACTCAAGCAGGGTCGACTGCAGCGACTCGGCAGTTTGCTCCAGCTCCTTGTCCGAAGACGCAGCGGAAGCCGACTGCGGGTTGGCATGCAGAATCTCAAGTGGCGGAAGTTTGAGGCCGTCCTCTTCTTCGCCCTCGTTATCTGCGGCGCCGCCGTCCGTTCCCCCATCGCTGGCCGCAGCCGATTCGACAGCACTCAAGGCAGCCGTATCGGCAACCTTGGGATGCTTCAAGAAGTCGGGAATCTGAGGTGTTGCCGAGACAGGATTCACGGCAAACGGCGGCTCGGACTCGTCGATCTTATCGGGGTCGTCTTCCATCGAAAGCTGACCGGTTACCTGGTCGCGCTTTGCATGGCGACGCGGCAGCAAAGTTGTCTTTGCGGTCTCAATCGGAGCCTCGTCGTCCTCGTCATCGCCCTCGGTGAGCTCAATCTCGCTATCGGACCAAGACGGGTCAGGCTCACTCGTATTGAGATTAGGCGCAGCCTTGCCCTTCTTGGCATGGCGGCGCGGCAACAGCGTCGTCTTAGCGCGCTCAGCTTCCACGGCATCGGACACGTCGACAAACGGATCCTCATCCTCGTCGTCATCGTCCAAAACCGGGTCCACATCGTTGCCCATGACCGTGGTCACGGCAGCATCGCAGCCCTTTTGACGAAGAATGCTCAGGTGCGGACGGGCAACGCCGGGCACCGACAGGGCTTCGTCGTCACCCCACGGGCTCGCGTTAACATCGGCACGACGGCGCTCGGCAAAATCGGCCGCGCGGTCGCGGGCAGAGCGCAGCACGCCACCCACCGAAAAGCCGATGATGACCAAGCCCACGACGACAAGGCCCAACAGGACTACCATCGCGATAGGCTTACCCAGGGCATTCTGCAGCGCACTCGCAATAAACGCACCGATGTAGCCACCCGAGGCGGACAAATTTTGCGGCGTGAACATAAGGTCACACGAGACACTCGTACCCGGCACCATCAGCGAAAGAATGGAGACGACGGCGATAAAGACCACGGCGCCGCCCGCAACAGAGCGCACGTTGAGCGGCGAGTCCTCGCCTAAAAAGAGCGTGGCGGCAAACAGCAAAATGACGATCGGCAGCACGTAGGCGCCCAGGCCAAAGCCCAGGTGGTAAAAACCGGCAACAGCAGCCGTCACGGGCGCTGTTGCCGGAGAAATCACGGCAATAAAGGACGCAATGGCCAAGACGGCGATAACGACGCCCGCGATATCACGGTTGGCCGAGGGCTCGACCAAGGGTTCGAAATCGTCGAACTCGTCCTCGTGACCCTTATTGGCACGCAGATGGGAACCGGCACCCTTAGCAGATGCCGGTTGGTTGTTGGCTTTATTGCCTTTGGCGTTTTGTGCAGATCCGCGCGCCAAACTAAACCTCCATGACGACCGGGATAATCATCGGACGAGTGCGCGTACGGCTCCAGATAAAGTTAGAGAGCGAGTCGCGCACGGCCTTGCGAATGGCGTCGGAACCGCTGCTGGTGAAGCTGAACTTGCCCTTCTCGATCGTCTTCATGATGGACGCGGAGGCATCCTCGGAGAACTGGTCGTCGATGGCAAACGAAACACCACGGCCCGAGAACTCGATGGCCTCGATCTTCTTGTGCTTAAGCGAGACGATGGCGACGGCCGTGACCATACCGTCGTTGGCGAGCTTCTGACGATCGCGCAGGACGATGGGGTCGGTATCGCCGATACGCAGACCGTCGACGTAGACGACGCCGGACTCGACGGGCGTGCCGCGCTTGACGATGCCGCCACGCATCTCGAGCGTGTCGCCGTTATCGAGGATAAAGATGTGATCATCCTTAATACCCATCTTACGGGCAAGCTGGGCATGAGCGCGCAGGTGCACGGCCTCGCCGTGAACCGGCATAAAGTAGGTGGGTTTGGCCATGGCCATCAGAAGCTTGAGCTCCTCCTGGCTGCCGTGGCCCGAGACATGGACGAGGGCGCGATTCTTATCCCACACGTCGCAGCCAAGCTTGGCCAGGCTGTTGACGACCTGCTGCACGGCCTTCTCGTTGCCGGGAACGGGCGTAGCGGACAGGATGACGGTATCGCCCTCGTGGATGGAGAGCGTCTTGTGCTCGCCGTTGGCCATGCGGGACAGGGCCGACAGCGGCTCGCCCTGAGAGCCAGTGCACATGACGACAATCTTGTCGTCGGGCAGGTTATCGATATCAAAGGCATCGATGATATCGGCGTCATCAATGTTGAGGTAGCCCAGCTCGCGCGCCACGCGGGTGTTGGTAAGCATGGAGCGGCCGGTCACGACGACCTTGCGACCGCACTTGCGGGCGGCGTCGCAGATCTGCTGCAGACGATGAATATGGCTCGAGAACGACGCGACGAACACGCGGCCGGGGGCGTTCTTGATGGCATGCAACAAGCTGGGACCGACCTCGGCCTCGGACTTGGTAAAGCCGGGAACCGTGGCGTTGGTGGAGTCGGACAGCAGCAGGTCGATGCCCTGCTTGGCAAAGCGGCTGATGGCGGCATAGTCGGGCGTGACACCATCGATGGGCGTCTGGTCGAGCTTAAAGTCGCCGGTGTGCATAACGGTGCCCTGGTTGGTGCGAATGAACACGCCCAGAGCGCCGGGGATGGAGTGCGTCATCGAGAAGAAGTCGAGCGAGATGCCACCCAGATTGACGTGGCTGCCGCCCTTGACCTCACGGAACTTGGGAGCGCGGATGCGGAACTCGGAGAGCTTGCCCTCGATAAAGCCGAGCGTGAGCTTGCTCGAGAAGATGGGCACCTTATTGTTGAGGTCCTGCAGCAGGTACGGAAGCGAGCCGGTGTGGTCCTCGTGGCCGTGGGTGACGACGATGCCGCGGAGTTTCTCCTCGTTCTCCAGAACATACGTATAGTCGGGAAGCACCAGGTCGATACCGGGCTGAGAATCGTCGGGGAACATGAGGCCAGCGTCGACGAGCACCATGTCGTCGCCGCACTCGAAGACCGTCATGTTCTTGCCGATGCCGTCAAGGCCGCCGAGCGGGATAATCTTCAAGGGAGATGATTTTTTAGCTGCCATAGGTTAGTGTTGTTTCCTTTCTTCGAAACGGGTCTGAAACAACCGACGGGGCGCTTCTGGCAAACCGACCGCCGGGCACGTACAACAATGCATCACAGAGTCGATGCAGTAACCACAGTATGATACCCATTTGCACAACAACAGACCACCCATGCATCAAAGCCCCATCTGAACCGGTCTATCCCGCCGGTCTGGGGCCATCGGGGGCCGGGGCGGGTTAAGTTTGCTGCTCTACAGTCCTGCGCAAGACGGAAAGCACATTAAGTGCT
>CABVAY010000025.1 GCA_902496455.1 uncultured Collinsella sp. | reverse complement strand
GGACTCGAACCCGCGAGTGTCAGCTTGGGAAGCTGATGCCTTACCACTTGGCGATGCCCGCTTGTGTGTTGGCTAGTATAACGCGGTTGTCTTGTTCGATACAAGGGTGGCGATGCTTGTTTTAGCTGTGGAGATTCGTTTGAAAATCGCGTCAATTGTGGAGATGAGGACCTTTGACCTCCTGTTCTCCCTATCTTCTACCTGCGCTTTTGCTTGATTGTTGTATTTGAGCTCAATTTGTCAGGAATTGGGCAAGCTTTTGGTCAGGCTCCGGTACTTACCCGCATGAACCTCGGGGGTAGCCTCATCCTACGCGTCGCAGCCTCCCCGTGCGACGCACGAGGGATAAGGAGCAGCCATGTCCAACGCACCCACGCACTCTGTCCACAGCGCAATCGCAACAGGTCCGCTGCTCCTGCTCCTCTTCCTGCTTTTCGGCTGCCTGGCACCGGGAGCCGCATTTGCCGTCGATGGCTACGACCAGCTCGGCTTCCGCACTATTAGCGATGATTGTGGACCCTTCTTCATCGGCAAGTATGAAGCTCAAGACACCTCGATTGCCTACTGCATGAACCAGGAGCGCCCCGGCCCCACCAAACCGGGCGGCCCATGGCTCAACTTTGATCAAGGCTGGGTGTGGCTCGACGACGAGTTCGCGGCAATCGTTTGTCACGGATATCCTACCGTCACGTCGTTTGGCGGTTACCATCTTTCACCCGATCGCGCCCGCGCCGCCACCCAGCTTGCCGTATGGTTGCTCAACGGCACTACCCATGTCGACGGCACCTACTCCTACACGACCGCTCAGGGCAAAACCAAGAGCGGACACTTTACCGCCGACAATGAAGTCGTGGCGGCTGCGCGGTGGCTCCACGACAGCGCAAAATCAGGAAGCATCAAAGCCGCTCCGCACCGCGCGCGACGCTATCTAGGAGCCGTATCGGGCGGCAGCAAACGTCAAGACATGCTCTATGTACTGCCGGCGGTCTCTGTTTCCTTCCAAAAGCAGTCTGCTGACACCGTTATTACCAGCGGAAACAATACCTATCAGTTTACCGGGGCAACATTCGATATTTTTGAGAGCGCCAGCGGCGCGCGTGTCGGCACCATCAAGATGGACAGCAACGGTCGAGCGCAAGCAACACTCCTACCCAACACGGCGTACTACCTGATTGAAACGAAGGCGCCGGCCGGCTATGTCCCCCGTCGTGATCGCATCGCCTTTACCACGGGGAATGACGGCGGACAGGTTGCCATTGATGAACAGCCCGGCACCATCAACCTGCGTATCGTAAAACTCGATGCCGCGACGAATGCCGGCCCCCAGGTGGGATCTTCACTCGCAGGAGCAGAGTTCACGTGTGTGTCGCAATCAACCCCTGGATGGGCACAAATCCTCACGACCGACGAAAGCGGTCGGGCCGCCCTCGCCGATGTCCCCTTAGGAACCTTTACCATCTACGAATCAAAAGCCCCCGAGGGCTACCTGCCATCCAACGACAGCTGGACCTATACCGTTGGAGCCGACCAGCTCGGCGATTCAGGCGTGGTCGAGATCGAATCTCGCGTTTCCGATATCCCCATTGCGTTTAACCTTGAGATTTCCAAATTCAAGGATTACGGCAATAGCGACCAATCCGGCCTGGAGCAGCCGGCGGAAGGTGTTGTCTTTGAGGTTGTCAGCAACAGCTCTCAGCAGGTTGTTGGCACACTGACCACAAACGTCTATGGCTTTGCCTCCACCAAAGATCAGCCCGAAGCATGGTTCGGCGCAGGCAAGCGACCCGCCGGTGTCCACGGAGCCGTCCCATACGACCGTGCCGGCTACACGGTTCGCGAGGTTCCGGAAACCGTCCCCGAGGGTTTTAAACGTGCAGGGGAATGGACCGTCGGGGCCAATCAGATTTCCGACGGCGCCGAGCTTCAATATATCGTGGACAACCACGCCCTGTCGACGCATCTCCAGATTGTAAAACGCGATGCCCAAACAAGCGCTTCTGTTCCACTAGCCGGATTCACCTTCCAACTACTCGACAGCAATCACGAATCTGTCTCACAAACTTGCTGGTATCCAACACATAACGTAATGGACACCTTTACGACTGACGCGACCGGGACCGTCACACTGCCCGAATCGCTCGTGCCGGGCACCTATTATGTACGCGAAACCTCGGCCAAAGAGCCCTATCTTGTCGGCGAGGAGATCGAGGTAAACATACCCGCCGACATGAACCTAACGCCCGTTGCAATCGCCTCGTATTATGACCACGCCGCGACCGGAAACATCAGGATCGTTAAAACCGATGCCATAGACGGCAGCAGCCTCGCGGGCGCCGTCTTTGAGATCCGTGCCTCGAGTGATATCGTGCGCCCCGACGGTAGCATTGCCGCGCTCGACGGTGAGACTGTCGCTACCATCACGACGGATGAAACTGGAGAAGCACGCGCGGACAACCTCCCGCTGGGACTTGGCACCGCACGCTACGAGGTTGTCGAGACTCAGGCGCCGGCAGGCTTCTTGCTCGATCGGACAACCCATATTGTCGACCTTACTTATGCCGACCAGAAAACACCCGTTGTAGAAGCACGGCTTAACGTATCCGACGATTACACCAAGGTTGATATCTCCAAGGTCGATGCAAGCGGTGAGCAGGAAGTGGAAGGCGCACAACTCACCTTATATGGTCCCGATAAAACCGAAATAGACTCCTGGACCTCATCCGACAAGCCACACCGCGTCGAACATCTTGCACCCGGCACCTACTCGTTGCGCGAAATGATGTCTCCGCGGACCTATGACCTTGCCGAGGAAATAACGTTTGAAATAAAGGATACGGGAGAAGTCCAATCCGTCGCGATGAAGGATGCGCCCATCGAGATCAAGGGACAGGTCGACAAGCGTCAGGAACTTGTCCAACCTATCGAAAAGGGCCTGTTGGCTAACGGCGATGGTAAAAACCGCGCCACGACGCAAACCAATAGTGATGGGCTTTTCTCCTATACCATCGATGCTCGAAACGATTCCGCTACTTGGGTTGATGAGTTTACGATTACCGATGATCTTGAGTGCGCCAAAGACGGCGCAGCGAGATTCGTCTCAATCGAAACCCCCGTCGCCATCGGCGACCTCAATGGTCTGTGCAACGTGTGGTATCGCACGACGCCGTTGGACTCGACAGACGTCGATGAGCCGGCAAACGCGACACTTGACGATGGACACGAAAATCCTTGGCTTGAGTCCGACGAAGTAAGGGAGAGTCTGGGTGAGGATTGCCGCCTCGTCGATTACGACGGTTGGCACCTCTGGAAGGCGGATATCTCGACCACGGAATCCACCACACTCGAGGCGAAAGAACTCGACCTTGCATCCAATACCGTCGTAACGGGCATTCGAATTGAATACGGTGCGGTAGCCGCCGACTTTACGACTCGAAGCGATGCGGATTCTTGGACCCGCGATGATCTCAAAGATGAGCACGACGACCTTGACGATGCCAAAGCAATCCTTGGCACAGACGCTCGGGGCGCAGTCGTACACATGCAGGCAACGTCGGCTTATACGCCCCAAACCGCACTCACCAACAGTGCGCGCGTCGATCTTTGCCGCAACGGTGGCGGCGATAAACTTGAGTCACATGACAAGGACAGCGTCATTCAACTCTGTACCCTACCGCAGGACCTACCGGCAACAGGATCAGTTCCCATCGCCGCTTGCATCACCGCGCTCCTGACCTCGGGTGCCGCAGCCCTATGGTTCGCTCGCCTTAGGTCGATCCCAAAGAAGCGCTAGCGCGATGAAAAAGCGGGCGGGCCAGTCCCCTGGCTCGCCCGCTTTCAATCATGTAAATCGCCGCATCTACTCTGCAGACGAAGATCCACCATCAACGATTGCCTGCTCGGACTCAGGAATCCCATCGGCACCCGTACTCTGTTCTTGCTCCACCTCTTCGCTGATTGCGGAGGCGGGGGTCGAGCCCTTTGCACCCACGATGTAGGCAGCCCCAAATCCTAACGCAATGGCAATCAAGGTCAAAATCACGTAGACAGGCCAATGGCGCTTAATATACGAAAACACGTTGACTCCTTAGAGCTCCATCTACGAACGGCGGATAACCTCGGTCACGACCTCGGATACCGCAGCAATGTTCGTCGGGTTGACATTGTGGGGCAGGTCGTCCTCGGTACGAGCGCAAGCCAGACGCGTGCCGTCCACGCCGGCGATGGTAAGGGCTCGGCGGCTCGCCTCGAGCGCAGCATAGGCATCGGTCTTGGCATAGGGCATCTCGAGCGCGCCACAATCGACATGGAACGACTTGCAGACCTTGCTGACCAGGTTCATGATGCGGCGATCGCCCTTGAGCAGTTGCTGTTCGCCCTCGACCGTCACCACCGAAAGCCCACCGGCGCCGACGGATTCAAGATTGATAAAGAATACGCCGCGGAGCTTATCGCGATGCGAAGCCAAGAAGGCCTTCATGCCAGCGCCATCACAATCCGAGGCGCCCGTTGCCACAAACCAGATATCGTGACCGAGCAGCTCATCATCGCCCATAGAGGCGACAGCCGAGAGCATATCTTCGGAAGAAGCGCCATCGGAAGACGTAGCGCCACCCTTCCAGCCATCGTTATCGTCCTCGAAGTTATCCCACGAACCGATACCGCGACCGGACTTCTTGGCATCGTAATCGTCTTCGACGCCCAGCCAGTCACTCATGCTGTCCTGCTCGTTTTTCTTTTTACGGCCGAACAGACCACCCAGGCCGCGCTTACGAGACTTGGGTGCCGCCGGGGCGGGAGCCGAAATGGTCTCGATCGGCTGTGCGCCCGACGCAACGGGCATAGGAGGCGCAACGGGTGCCGATGTGGGTTCGGGGCCCTGGGCAGTAGCAAAGGGATCGTTGACCTGTGCGGAGGGGTCGGGAAGGTCGAACAGCGACGTGCGAGACGCAACGTTTGCCTGCTTCATAGACGGCAGCGACGGATCGGGGACCGAAGCCAGCGGAGACGAGGAAGGTGCAGGCGACGGTGCCGACGCCGGATCGGGAACATTCATCTGCGGGCGCGGCGATGCCTGGGAGGAAATCTGGGCCATAAGGGAATCGACCGTTTCGTCCTGGGTGGGAGCGACATTGGCAACCGTGGCACCGGAACCACTCGGGGTCGGCATGGTGAAAATCTGCGTGGAATAAGGCCTCGACTCATCCGTCTCGGGAGTCTCGGAAACCGCAGGCACTTCCTCCTGCTCGACCTCGGTCGAATCATCTTGCTCGGCTGCCGCGTATTGCTCTTCGTCAGAGTTGGCCTCGACGGGCTCGTCCTCGGCGGCATCTTGGATTTCGGCAGCATCAACAGGCTCGTCATCGTCTGCCGCGTCGCCCTGCTCATCGGAAACAGGAAGGGGCTCGGCAATCGCGGTGCCCTGTTTTTCAAACGTTATCGTGGAATCGAACTGCGCGGCATCAAACGACATGGTGCTATCGACGTGCTGCTGAGCCTCGAAAGACGTCGTCGCTTCAACAACATCCGCGGACGCCGGTTGCTGGGACTCAAAGGACGTTGTAGCTTCGGCGGCTTCGACGGGCGCGGACTGCATAGCCTCGTTCTGCTCGAACTCTTGCGCCGCGAGCTCACGTGCCGCCTCGGCTGCCTGCTGCTGAGCGATAGCCTCCTGCTCGGCAGCCTCGCGTGCGGCAGCGCGCTTCTCCTCGAAATCGTCGACAAATTTCTTGCCCTTTGCAAGCGCACCCTTAAAGAAGTTGGAAGCGCTGGCGCCAATCGAAGAGAACGCGGATGCAATATCGGCATGGGGCGTTGCCGCGGGAATCTCGGCCGAGAAATCAGTATCGCTCTCGTAAGACACGCGCCTCGGCTGTTCAACGTAATCGTCGTCAGACTCGTCCGCAACGTCTTGCGCCGGCGCGGCGGGAGCCAAAATGTCCAGTCCTGCCGCGGGATCGAACGCGGACACTGCCTCGGGCTCGGCAACGGCAGCGGTAACCGCGGCAGACCCATCATCCGCAGTGACAACGGGCGCAGGCTCGGGCTCAAACGTCGGCTCCTCGCCCTCCTCGTAATCGAGCGTGCAGGACTCGGGAAGCATTCCGAGCGCACGGATGGCATCCGAACCAAAGCGGATGTTGCCGGCGGCATTGCGATAGAGCTTGGGCTCGGGCTCGGCCGCGACAGGCTCCTCCACCGGCTCGGCAGCGGAAACCTCGTCATTGAACTCTTCGGCCTGGACAGCCTGATTCTGATCCTCGGGCACAATGGCGCCAATCAGCGTCTCGTCGGCAGACGCACCCTCAAAGCCCTCGATCTGCTCGTCGAAAGCCTCGCCCTGTTCGGGCTCGGTTTGAGCGTCGGGAGCAATCGGCTGACCGAACTCGTCCTCAGCGTAGGTAGGCTCTTCATACTCGATGGTGTTACCGTAGTCGTTTTGCTGCTGGGCCGCGGCATACTCCGCCGCTGCGCGCGCCATTTCCTCGGCACGACGCTTCTGCTCCCCAAAATAGGTATCGAACGGAACATCGTCGGGAAACTCGTTTTCGCCCTGGAAGGGAGCAACGTTGTCCATAACGCCGAGCATAGCGGCGACAGAGGACTTGTTGCACACCGCGCCGGACGTATAGGGAAGAATATGGCGGTTAGAGATGATGTTTGCCGCGTTGGCAAGTGCAACGAGGGAAGCGAGGATCGCGACAATCCACAGCAGAACCTTGAGCGCGCCGGGGAGCGGCAGGATACGCAGGATGGCAACGGCAGCGGGGGCAACCGTGGCAACGGGCAACAGCTTGGCGATGAGCGCACGATACGAAGCATAGGGCTCGCGGGCGAGCAGCTCAGCACGGGGAGAGTCGTAGTGTGCGACAACGACCACCGGGCGGTTGCGCGGAGACGCGAGCGGGCCCGAGGCCTTGTGGTAGGCGATGACATTTTGGCTCACGCCCGTCTTGCCCAGGCGCGAAACCACGGGGTGCCCTGTGCGTTCGAGCACGTAAAGAACGGCGCCGACAATGGCCAGCAAGGTGCCGACCAAGCCGATACCGCCACCGATGCCCATCAGCAGGGCACCGGCAAACGCAAGAATACCGGTAACGGCAAATGCCAACCTACTGGGCGCCGGGGCATTGAACTCCTGAACCTCGGGATCAAAGCCGTGGTTGCGGAAGATCTGAGCGATATCCTCGGCCGCCAAGCGCTCTTCTTCGCTGCATGCCGGCGTAATGCCGGTGTTCTGCAGCAGGTGGTTAATATAGTTCTGGGTGTTCGCCATGTGCGCTCCACATCCATAATCCGACAAATAGGCCCAATGCATGCACATTAGAACCGTATATAGTCGAAAGTATACCCCGAGCGAGCGCAAACGACCGAATTCGGGCCATCTTAACGCCCCGAGCGGACAAGGATATA
Organism: uncultured Collinsella sp.; assembly: GCA_902496455.1. Taxonomy (GTDB): domain Bacteria; phylum Actinomycetota; class Coriobacteriia; order Coriobacteriales; family Coriobacteriaceae; genus Collinsella. The sequence continues at coordinate 23,706 of CABVAY010000025.1, read as the reverse complement.
GCCTAATCTCCATATCGGACTAAAATCATGGCAGCAAACCACCTTCTCATGCGAGGATTCTATGACGGCAAGCGACACGACCGCGACAATTAAAAAGGGGAATTCGGAGCCCAGTTTCGATAAAACGGCTCAGCGCATCCTCAATCTTTTCTTTGTGCTCAACAGCTCCCCCGAACCGCTGACGACCGAGCAGATCGTCTTGGATTCCGACCTGGGATATGGCTCCGGCAACATCGACTCGGATAAGCGCAAGTTTCGGCGCGATCGTGACAAACTGCTCGAGCGTGGCATCTTAATCAAGGAGGTTCGCCCCGCCGGTGCGCAGGAGACCGAGGAAAGCTCGTGGACAATCGACCGCGAGCACACCTTTGCAGCAGGCGGCCTCATCACCGCAGACGACGCCGATATCCTGCTCAACGCCATCGACCAGACACTAGCGGCCGGCTCATCCACTTTTGCCGCACCGCTTGCCGATATTCGCTCCAAGATTGCCTATCTCACCGGTAGGACGACGGTGGACGAAGCACCAATCCGCCGCTCTCCCACCGTCGATGCGGTATGGAGCGCCTTTGCCGAGCGATGCGCGCTGCGATTTTTATATCAGAACGGACGCGGCGAGCAGAAAGAACGTACCGTCTGCGTCTACGGCATGTTCGAACGCGAGGGCGTGGCGTACTTCTGCGGCCTCGACAATGTCACCGACGGCATCAGGACATTCCGCTGCGACCGTATCGTTCGCGCTTGGCGTCCTTCGAAGGCCTACGCCATCCCTGCGGACTTCAATCTCAACGACTATCTGTTCTTTGAATTCGATTTTGCCGACCGACCGCCCGTTGCAGCCACGTTCTCGTTCGCCCCTCAGACGCAGATCGATATGATCAACGGCCTCACGCGCGGGCGAGGTGAGCTCGCACACACCGATGCGGGATGGACCTGGACCGTTGACGTGCGTGACCTTGAAGCCGCCGCCTCATTTTGCATGGCCCACGCCGTGGACGGCATGAGGCCCGTGGCCCCCAAATCGCTCAAGCAGGCGTGGAACCGCCTCATTGAAAGGACGGTGCACGAGCATGCCCGTGCGTAAACTCACCAGCGAGCAGAGACTCTCGCGCGCCATCGACATCATGGAGGCCCTCTACGCCGCCGGCGAGAGCGGCATGACACGAGCCGAGATTTGCAGCCGCTTTGACATCACAGGGGTGTCGCTCGACGAGATTCTCGAGATCGTCTCGACGCTCGCGGACCGAGAATCGGGCGCGCGCATCATCTGCGAATGCCGCGGCGAGCGTGTGGTCCTCACCGGCGACGCCGGGCGTGTTCTACCGTTGCGCCTGAGTGCCGCCGAGGGCGCTGTGCTCAACCACGAACTTGAATCGTTGGGGATCGAGCCACAGACGGCAGCCCGGATTCGGCATGCTCTTCTACCCGAAGAGCTCGGCTATAACCAGCGCGTCTTTGACACCGTCAACCACGGGTCGCACTGGCAGCAGCTGAGCTGCGCCATTCAGGACGGCGTTCGCTGCCGCATCTCGTATCGCTCGATGGACGATGCACGGCCACGCGAGCGTCTGGTCGACCCCTTGCGCATTACGGCAAACGGCGACCAAACATACTTGATTGCCTGGGACATCGCAGTCGATGAGCAGCGCACCTATCGCATGGATAAAATCGAGGGACTCACCTTGACGGAAGACTCCGTCGTGTCTCACGCACCGGACGTCGCATCCCTCCACGATTCCCTTGCCCGGACGCAGCGTAGCGCAAAGCTCTTGATGCCATTCGATATGGCGGAACATCTGGACTGGGCCGGCATCACCCTAATCGAGCGCAGCGGGGCAGACATGGCAATGGTAACCGTGCATTACGGCTCCGAGCGTTGGCTACTGAGCCAGGTAATCGCAGCGGGCGGAGCCATCCGCATCTTGGATGACCCCGCCCTGTCAAAGCGTCTGTGCGATATGGCAAAAACCCTCGTTTGTCCGCTTTAGCGCCGCCGCTCGTGGCGTGCACGCCACAGTTGCAGATAGTGCCCAATCTGCGCCGATTCGATGCGCTGGTAGGAGCTCGTGGGCAGCGACGTTAAGAACTTCTTTCCGTAGCCCTTCGTCACCAGGCGCGGGTCGGCCAGAATCAGCACGCCGCAATCGGTCGACGAGCGGATAAGGCGGCCAGCCGCCTGCTTGACCTCGAGCACCGCCTCGGGCAGCGAATAGCGCGCCCAAGCGCGGTCTTCGCGCAGGTTGCGCTCGCACGAGAGCGGGTCCGTGGGGCTCGAGAACGGCAGCTTGGGAATGATGACGCAGCGCAGTGTCTCGCCGCTGGCGTCGAATCCCTCCCAGAAGGCCTTAAGAGCAAAAAGCGACGAGGTCGGCTCGTTGATAAACCGGTCGCGCAGGCGACGAGGAGATGAGTTGCGCTGCTGGCAGTTGAGCTCCAGACCCGCACGGGCCATCTTGGGCTCAACGCGGGCGTACAGGTCTTCCATGTCGCGCCGATTGGTAAACAGTGTGAGCACCGATCCGCCCATGGCAAGATGGGCGTCGACCAGCACGCGCTCGAGCGCCGTAAGATAGCTCTCACGATCGCGCGGATCGGGTATATCGCCCGCAACGACTACAGCCATGTTCGAATCAAAGTCGTAGCTCGAGTCCAAGTGCAGCGATGAGGATGTCGAAGCACCGATGCGATCGAGGCCGACCGCGTGGTTAAAGTGTTCAAAGCTTTTGGACACCGTCATGGTCGCCGAGGCAAAGATAGCCGTGTGAACCTCGGGCAGCCACTCGGTTGCCAAGGCCTCGCCAATGTCGATGCGCTCTGCGGTCATTGACTCTCCGCCAGCACGCAACCTGCGATTGACCTGCAGCGAATACACGTAGTGTTCATCGGTGCCGTCGATGATGAGTTTGAGGTTCTCGGCCAGCTCGTGCAGGCGGCGCGAGATATCGCCCAGGTCGACAACAACCTCGGGCTTGTCGGCGGCGACGGCCTGCACCAGCGCGTCGACGCTCTTGTCAGCTTGTTCCAATGCATCGATGGCAGCGTAGGCCGACTGTAAGAAATCATGCCAGTCGTCAGATTCGCGCAGCTCGGGGCCAATCCATAGATTGGCATTGTCATAACCCCCACGGGCACGGCGGCCGAGCTCGCGAACGCCATCGAACACGTCGGCGATTGCCATGCTCGCGCGCGCAACCGTCGACGTCGCCTTGGCAGTAAGGCCCAGATAGAGCGTAGAGCCCTCGGAGGTTGCCAAATCACGGGAAACCTGGCTTAGCGCACCGGTGCTCGAGCCACCCAGGCGCTCAAACAGAACGCGTGATTCGTCCGCCGACACCATGCGCGCCCACTGGCGGCGCGCCTCGCGCTCGATGGAATGGGCCTCGTCGATTACCCAATGACGAATCGGAGGTAAAATCCTGCCCTCGGCCGCGACATTGCGGAACAGCAGGGAATGGTTGGTGACCACCACGTCGGCATGCGCTGCACGACGGCGAGCGCCGTGGACCAAACATTTATCAGGGAAAAACGGGCAGAGGCGACGAGCACACTCGCGCGAGGCCGTCGTAAAGTCGGGGCGGTTGACGCTGCGCCACCGAATGCCAAGCGAGTCGAGGTCGCCATCGGCTGATTGGCAGACGTACGCCATAATGACCGCGACCGCCGTGAGCGTGTCCGCCGGATCGCGCTTGGTGGTAATCTCGACCTGGCCGCGGCTCATGCGCTCAAGCTTGCGCAGGCACGGATAGTGGTCATACCCCTTGAGAGCACAAAATGACAGACCACCGTCCAGTTGCTCGGCAAGTTTTGGCAGCTCATGGTACATGAGCTGGTCGGCAAGATTGTTCGATTTGGTCGCAATACCAACCGTGATGTTGTTACGGCGTGCTGCCTCGGCAAAAGGCACCAGATAGGCCATCGATTTGCCGACGCCCGTGCCCGCCTCAATTACACGATGAGTGCCCGTGACCAGCGCATCGCGGACCTCGAGCGCCATCGCGATCTGCTCATCACGCGGCTCGTAGGTGGGATACATGCGATTGACCAGGCCACCTGGCGCATAGTCTGCCTCAATCTCCTCACGACTCGGCATCTTGAGTACCGGCAGTTCGTCGGCGTCCACCCGATCGTCGGCGCGATCGGCCTTGAGAACGTCAGCACGAGCGGCGCTGAGAGAGAAGATAGAACCAGGGTTCTGCCCCGCCAAGAATGAGAAGATTGGACGATAGGACCAAGGCACGTCCGGATGCATGTCGGCCAGGCGCGCCATGAGGCCCTGGGGCAAGTCGGTGAGTGCCACGAGCAACACGCGCCATACGCCACACAGGGCGTCGACGTCGGCATTGGCACGGTGTGATACCGAGTCACAGCCAAACAGATCGGCCATAAAAGACAGCTTGTGCGAGGCCAGGCGCGGAAGCGCGATGCGCGACAGCGCCAGCGAATCGATCCAAATATCGCTCACGCTGACGCCGCCTTTGACCGACTCGATAAACGAGCGGTCGAACGTGGCGTTATGTGCGATTACCGGGCAACCACCGACAAAATCGGCGAGAGCGGCTACGGCCTCAACGGCCGACGGGGCATCTGCCACATCGGCATTTGTAATGCTCGTGAGCTCGGTAATCTCGGCGGGAATCAGCTGTTTGGGATGCACGAAGGTATCGAAGCGGTCGACGACCTCGCGGCCCGAAAGACGGGCCGCCGAGATCTCGATCAGCTCATTGTCCTGCACCGAAAGACCTGTGGTCTCGGTATCGAGGACGATCACATCTTCCTCGATAAGGCCGAAGGACTGCGTTTTGGCGCGTTCGGCAAGCGTGGCATAGGAGTCGATGACAAACTGCGGCGTTCCTGACGAAACCGCGTCCTCGATTAGCATGCAATGCCCGCTCGACGAAGGCCCATACGGATCAGGCTGTCACAGACCTGCGGGAACGTCATGTCGTCGGTGTGGCGGATCTCGTCCGGATACAGCGACGTATCGGTCATGCCGGGAATGGTATTGGTCTCGAGGATAACGGGGCCGTCCTCACTCACGATAAAGTCGCTGCGCGAGATACCCAGGCAACCGAGGGCCTTGTGAGCGGCACAGGCAAGCTCCTGGGCACGAGCATAGTTCTCGGGTGAAATCTGCGCCGGAATGCGATGGATGTCCGTAGGGTCGACATATTTCACGTCCAGATCGTAGAACTCGCAGTCCTCGGGCTTACGGATCTCGACAATCGGCAGGGCGCGCACGTCATCCTCGCCGTATACGCCAACGGTGATCTCGGTACCCTCGATGCACTTCTCGACCAGCACTTTATCGCCGTACTCAAACGCCTTGGCGATTGCCGCGGGTAGCTCGGAGGGCTCATGGACCAGGGAAATGCCATAGCTGGAACCGTTGACGGCCGGCTTCACAAAGCTGCGCTCGCCACAAACCTCGACGATATGATCGATATCGACTTCATCGCCCACCTCGAGCGCAAGGCCGGGGGCAATGGGAATGCCCACCTTGGCGTACAGGAGCTTAGAGACCTCTTTGTCGGCACCGCAGGCGCTAGCAAGCACGCCCGAGGCCGTGTAGGGGATACCCAGGGTCTCCATGGCGCCCTGCATGGCACCATCCTCGCCGCCGGCACCGTGCATGGCGATAAACGCCACGTCAAAGCCGCCGGTTGCCATGGTTACCATAAAGTCATCAGCGGCCGTATCGAGCAGCTCCACCGAGGTGTAGCCGGCTTCCTTCAGTGCCACTACAACGTTCTTTCCCGAATTGAGCGAGATCTCGCGCTCAGCGGAATGACCGCCCGCCAAGACCGCTACGTGCATGTTCTCTAGGCTTTTACCCGGCATGGGCAGACTCCTCCTCTATAATTTCTGCAGCTGATACCATATTGTAGCGATACCCTCTACGTTTCCCCAAAATCGAAAGGCTTCCATGAATCCCAGGACTAAATCTCAGGACATTCGCGACTTGAGCCAAAACGATATTCGCGAGCTCGTGGCCGAACTTGGCCAGCCCGCGTTCCGCGCGAAGCAGCTCATTGAATGGGTCTTCGAGAAGAACGTTTGTTCGTTTGACGATATGACCAACCTTCCCAAGGCTTTCCGCGAGCAGCTTAAAGAGGCTTTTGCCTTTGACACGCCCACTGAACTCACCAAGCAGGTTTCCAAAGATGGCTCGCGCAAGTATCTGCTCGAATACCACGACAGCGTTTCCGTCGAGACTGTCGGCATGCCCCGTCGTAACAAGCTTTCCGTCTGCGTTTCCACCCAGGCAGGCTGCGGCATGGGCTGTGCCTTTTGCGCTACCGGTCTCAACGGCCTCAAGCGCTCTCTGACCGCTCAAGAGATCGTCGACCAGGTACTTCATGTATCCAACGACTTTGGCGAGCGCGCCACGAGCGTTGTCTTCATGGGCCAGGGCGAGCCGTTTGCCAACTACGACGAGGTTCTCAAGGCGCTGCGAATCCTCAACGACCCCGATGGCATCGGCATCGGCGCTCGTCACCTCACCGTCTCTACCAGTGGCGTTATTCCCGGTATTCGCAAATTTGCCGACATCCCCGAGCAGTTCACGCTTGCTGTTTCACTGCATTCCGCCATCCAGTCGACGCGCAATAAGCTCATGCCCGGTGTTAAGAAATACACGCTGCTTCGCCTTCACGAAGCGCTTCAGCTCTACACCGAGAAGACTGGCCGCCGCCCGACCTATGAGTATGCCATGATCGAAGGCGTCAACGATACGAATCCCGAGATGCAGGCGCTCTGCGACTTCTGCGAGGGAACGCTGTGCCACGTTAACCTCATTCAGCTTAACGACATCGAGGGTAGCCCGCTCAAGCCGTCGCCGATTCATAAGGTTGAGGATCTTCAGCGTCGTCTTGAGTCCCGTGGCATCGAGACCACAATTCGTAACTCCCGTGGTAACGATATTGACGCCGCTTGCGGACAGCTGAAGCAGCGCTTCAAAGTTCAAAAGAACGCATAGGGGAGTCGCGCCCCAAAACGTTTCATGTGAAACATCGAACGACCCCGTTTGCAGAATATGCAACCGGGGTCGTTTCATTTATTAACCTTAATTTTGAATCAGCTGCTAACTGTCCCATTTTTAACGGCCAAAATAAGGGGCCCTTGTCTCATGAATCAGACAAGGACCTCTCAAAATATTCTGAGTAATTGTTAGGTACCTAATAGCCTACATTTTCCCATTGGTTGCTAACCCAACCTTGATTAATTTTGGGATTCTTCGTTACCTGAGCAGTACGCATGGCAACATCTTCCGTCATAACATCCATTTTCTTTTTGGAAGTATCGACGATATCTTGCGCGCCACGAAGCAAACGACCTCGAAGTTCATCGTCTGTCGCGATTTTATAGCCAGCAAAGGCACCAGCCGCGACAGTCGTCGCCAATGCAATCGCCGTTAAAATCTTATTCCTCATCTTGGCCTCCTTGTTCAAACTGAATCATTTCGCCAAGAATACGAGAGAGCTCTTCCTCGTCTTTAAACTCAATCTCGATCTTATTCTTTCCACGCGAGCTCTTCACACGCACGTTGGTATTAAATACTTGACGAAGCACACGGGCGGCCTTTTTAAAAGACTGAGGCGTCGCAGGCCTCGGCGTCTTAGGTGTCTCTCCGGCAGAAAACAACGGAGCAAGATTTTCTGTCGCTCTTACGGAAAGGCCCTCTGCAACAACTTTCTCTGCAAGTCGAATACGCACGTCTTCATAGGGAACCGCAAGAATCGCACGTGCATGACCAGCAGTAAGTTTGCCCTCAAAAATCATCTGCTGAACTACTTCGGGGAGATCGAGAAGACGCAGCGAGTTTGTAATTGCAGAGCGTGACTTGCTTACTGCCTTCGACAATGCCTCCTGGGTCATACCGCTGGCATCGATGAGCTGTCGATAGCCCTTAGCCTCTTCGACGGGATTCAGATCTGAACGTTGAAGGTTTTCGATAAGAGCAAGAGCCAGCATCTCTTCATCATTTACCTCTTTAATGATGACTGGCAATTCTTCAAGGCCAGCAAGCTTTGACGCCTGGTAACGACGCTCACCAGCGATGATCTCATAGCCGTTTCCATGCTTGCGAACCAAAAGCGGCTGCAAAACGCCATGTTCTTGGATTGACTCGCTCAACTCGCGAAGTTCAGTTTCGTTAAAGTGAATTCGCGGCTGATTAGGGTTGGGAACGATATCCTCAATAGGTAGTTTTGTTTCAGATGCAGCATTTGAAGCCGATGCAGCCGAACCGCCGGTCTCATACTCGGCCTCTGAGACCAAAGCATTGAGTCCACGTCCCAGTCCGCCACGTTTCTTTACACTAGGCACGCTTGATCACCTCTTTTGCAAGGTTCATATATGCTTTTGCACCCTTATTTTGAGGTGCATAGGTAATTACCGGTTCTCCAAAAGACGGAGCTTCAGAGATTTTAACCGTACGGGGGATTAGCGTCTTAAACGCCTTATCACCAAAGTACGATTGAACCTCCTCAACAACCTGATTCGATAGAGAAGTACGCGAGTCATACATGGTCATAAGCACACCATAGGTGTCTAAGCCCTTGTTAAGACGTGATTTAACCATCTTCATAGACTCAAGCAGCTTCGTAACGCCCTCGAGTGCGTAATACTCGCACTGGATCGGAATCAAAACGCTATCCGCTGCGGTCAAGGCGTTGATAGTAAGCAGGCCGAGCGAAGGAGGACAGTCGATGAAAATAAAATCGAACTCGTCCTGAATCGGCTCAAGCAAATCTTTGAGGCGGGTTTCACGTGCAATTGCGCTTACGAGCTCAATTTCGGCGCCTGCAAGCTGAATTGTAGCTGGAATTACGAATACCTTTTTGCAATTTGTATCAAGAACAAGTGATTCTGCCGGCACATCATTCAACAATGCATCATAGATGCAGTGATCAAGGTCTTCTTTTTCAATTCCGAATCCACTGGTGCTGTTTCCCTGCGGATCAAAATCGACAATCAGTGTCTTACGACCCTGCTCACCCAGTGCTGCTGCAAGGTTTACAGCCGTCGTTGACTTACCGACGCCGCCTTTTTGATTGATGATTGCAATGATACGCGTGTCTTTTGCGCTCTTTGAACGCTTAACGTCGCGAAATCCCACGGTCCCTCCTGGTGTGTATTAAAGCTGTCAAACGGAGGATGTTTCACGTGAAACATTCCGAATCGATATCAACCGCCATGTTTCACGTGAAACACTGCAAGTTGTTAGTATCCATTATGTTTCACGTGAAACATCTAGGCAAGCGGATTCTTCTTTGCCACGCCATTTGCACGAGGCAATGAAACGGATGCTGGATGACTCTTCTTAAGAACAATGAACTCCCTGTGACCCAAGCCTTCAGGCAAATCAATTGCGTCATTCAGAAGCAAAGTGAAGCCGCAAATCTTAGCTGCTGACATGCCGGAAGCAAGCTCCTCATCCGAAGGATTGCCCTTGGTTATAACAAATAGCCCTCCATCCTTCAGATACGGAGCCGCATACTCAACAAGAATCGGTAGAGGGGCCAGTGCGCGGGCGGTTACAACAGAGAACTGCTTCTTATGGCTTCGAGCATATTCTTCAAGACGATCATGAACCGCATGAGCATGTTTCAATCCAAGAGCATGGACAAAGGAATTTACCGCATCAACCTTCTTGCCAACAGAGTCAATATAAGTAGCTTTACGATGCGTGGTTATGGTTAATGGAATACCAGGGAAGCCCGCACCTGTTCCCATATCGAGCAAAGCTCCCTCAGGAGCCTTGTTGATATAGGGGAGCAAAACAAGTGAGTCGAGGATATGAAGTACTGCAGCATCTTCTACGTTAAGAATACGGGTGAGATTGGTTGTCTTATTTGTTTCTAGAACCAAATCCAAATGCTGAATACATTTCCTCAGCTCAACATCAGTTACGCTCAAGGAATAGTCTTTGCAATAGAAAGCTAGACGACTCAACATCTCGTCAGCTTGCTGATCAGTAAGTACTAACAACGAAAGCTCCTTTCTGACAAAAATCAGCGTATCGAGAACTTTTGACAAAAAAAGGGGACGTGGAAACCACGTCCCCTTAGCATAAACTCGAGTAGATTATCGAGCAACAATCACCACATGGCGATCAGGGTCAGAACCCTCAGAATGAGTATCAACGGCATCATTGCCACGAAGTGTAATGTGAACCAGTCGACGCTCGTAGGCATTCATGGGCGGAAGCGAAACACTCTTATGAGTGCGAATGGCACGCTCGGCAGCAGACTGAGCCATGGAGGCAACCTTGTCCTGACGGCGGCTCTTGTATCCCTCGACATCCACTACAACCGGATACCTAAAGCCAAGTTTGCGGCTCACCAGCAAAGAGAACATAACCTGAAGGGCATCAAGGGTGCGACCATGACGGCCAATGAGAACAGCAAGGTCGGGAGCCGTTACATCCAAAATCAGCTCACCCTCGTCGCCCTCATACTCATCGATAGGAGAGTTGGCGGCATCGAAGTGCGAAAGGATGGAACGCAGGATGGAAATCGCAACATCGGCAATGGTGTCGAGCTCCTCATCGGTCAGCTCTTCACCAGCCTTGTAGTGCTGTGCAATCTCGGGATAATCGCCCACAACCTGCGGGGCAACCTCCTCAAGCATATCCTCGATGACCTCTTCAGACATAACGTACTCCAAAAGTTAGGTACCTAAATAAGATTGATATCCCACTACTTCTTCTTGTGCGGGCGCGGCTTCTTCTCTCGACGAGTGACCTCAACCTGCAGCGGAGCGTTCTTAAGACGCTCCTCCTCATCGGCCTTCGCCTTGTCGATGACCTTCTGCGTCACAAAAATCTGCTGGATAACCTGCCAAGCAGACGAAACGTCGTAGTACAGCAGAACACCAACGGGAAGGCTCCAGCCCATCCAAAGCATCATGACCGTCATGACAACGGCCATCATACGCATGCTCTGAGCCTGCTGGCCGGTCTGGTTGCGCGACATATAGAGCTGCGGAATCAGGGTCAGGACGGCGAACAGGATCAGGCAAACCAGCGCAGGCAGTGCAACCATAAAGCCATCGGCAAAGGAAGCGCTCGGCGTGGTGGTCAGGTCGGGCAGGATGTTGAAGAACGAGAACGTGCCGTCGTTAAAGTACTGCGGCAGGTTGCGCAGCAATGTAAACAGGGCGAACAGGATAGGCATCTGAATCAGCAGCGGCAGACAGCCAGCCATGGGGTTGAACTTGTTCTCGCTGTAGAACTTCTGCATCTCCTCGGCCTGACGCTGGGGATCGTCGGCATAGCGCTCCTGGATCTCGAGCATCTTGGGCTGCAGCACCTGCATGCGAGCCGTCGACTTGGTCGACTTGAGCATGAGCGGCGTCAGCAGCAGACGGATGATGACCACCAGGATGATGATGGACAGGCCCCAGTCGACCGCAAAGGTCTGGATGAGCTTGAGCAGCTCGAAAAGGATGTTAACGATCCAATCCCACATGTAAGTTTTCCTCCGATAGCGAGTGCCCGCTAGGGCACAGGGTCATAACCGCCGACGTGCAGGGGATTGCAACGAGCGATGCGCCTCACGGCAAGCCAGCAGCCTCTCAAAACACCGTGCTTCTCAATCGCCTGGATGGCGTATTGCGAGCACGTTGGGTAATAAATGCAGGCGTCAGGCAATAAGGGCGAAATAACCTGTTGATATATGCGAATAGGAGCGATGGCAACACGTCGCAAAACGTGATTGCTCATCGCTCCTCCCCGGCAACGCCGGCGCGCTTCATAAGCGAACGCAACGCCTTGTCCATCTCCTGCGGCGAGGAAACCCTCGTCTTGGGAGTTGCAAACAAGATGATGTCATAACCCGCAACGGGAAATCCGCAGCTGCGGGCGGCCTCGCGCATCACACGCTTAGATCGGTTGCGCACGACGGCACAACCGAGTCGCTTAGCACCAACGAAGGCGACCCTTCCGGAGTCGCCTTCGCCAACCGATTCACATATGGTCATTCGAATCAGAGGGTGATTGAAACGACGCCCCTGACTGAACACATGCTCGAAATCTTGCCGAGACTTAATAGTCTTCATGCGAGATGTGTGTATCGCTGCTAGACAGTGAGACGCTTGCGGCCCTTGGCGCGACGACGGGCGAGCACGGCACGACCACCCTTAGTGGCCATACGGGCACGGAAGCCATGGGTCTTGGCACGCTTACGCTTATTAGGCTGATACGTACGCTTCATCTTAAGTTCCTCCTGCTGCATTTCGAGTGTCCGCGGGGACGCGGACGCAGATATAGACACGTGAGCTTGAAGATTGTAGGGAAATCAATGTTCAAATGTCAAGAAATCAAAGGTAAAAGGTTGCGCAGTTCACACGGTTCCCCCATAAGCACAACCGAAATTTGTGCCTCATGGCAACCTTTCACGATATTTCATCGAGTTTTCAACAGGTCATGTTGGCAATGTTGAGAACTTTTCGCCCGTTTTCCAAAGTTTTCAACAAGTTTTGAAAAGTTGTCGAAAGATGAGAAACGTTGCACGGTGAGCTACTATTTGTTCGAAACCTTTTGAAAGATTGTGAGCGGCATGTCTGACGACTTTTACACCATGGTCGATTCCGGAGACCCGGCACCCGACAACGAGCACATCACCGGCGTGCGCGAAGAGCGTGCGGAAGGCGAGCAGACGAGCACGCAGGCGCCAAAAGCCATGTACGCCGCGCGCATCGCCGTCTATGACGACATGCTGTCGACACCGCGGGTGATCGTCATTGATCCGCAAGATGTCCGCACGTATTTGGAAGAGACGACCAACACCGTCTACCAGTGCATGAAAGAACAAGGTGGCCATATCTCGCTCATGGTCATCCGCGAGATTGTCGAAAACTTTATCCACGCACACTTTGCCGAGCCCATCATCTCGATTCTGGACGGCGGAGACACCATCCGCTTTGCTGACCAAGGACCCGGCATCGACGACAAGGAACGTGCTTTCGACTTTGGCGTTACCAGCGCAAACAGCAAGATGAAGCGCTATATCCGTGGAACCGGAGCAGGGTTTCCCATGGTGCAGGAGTATTTGGAAAACGCCGGCGGCGCCGTATCCATCGAGGACAACATGGGCAACGGCACCGTGGTTACGGTAAGCCTGAACCCTAAACGCGTGCAGGAAATCGAGCGTGCCGGCGGACGCGGCGCTGCCGTGCGGCCCGAGACGGAGCAGCCCACATATCCCCTGCCGGGAGCTTTTGCGCAGCAGCCCATGGCAACGCAGCAGATGCAGCCCCCCGTGGGACAGATGCAGCAGCCCGGAATGCCTCCTACACAAGAACCCCAAGCGGCATCGATGTCGATGCCGCCAAGCATGCCAGAGACCATGTCGCTGGCGGATCAGGATACAGCAGCAATGCAGCAGGCGACAGGGGCACCGGGTGGCCAGCAAATGGGCTATCAGCCGTACCAACAGGGATATCCATATCAGCAGATGCCGCCACTGGGGTACGGCCAACCGTTCCCGCAGCAGTACCAGCAGGGATATCAGCAGCCGTACCAGCAGATGCCGCAGCAGCAGTACAACCCCTGGGCCCAGCAGATGCCTCCACAGCCTTACCAACAGTGGCCTCAAAGTTTTCAACAGCAAATGCCGCCGATGCAGAGTTCTCAACAACCAGCAGCTCAAATGATGTATCCTAATGCAGCAAATCAGCATGCGCAGCCACAATCGGACGTGTTCGTAAGCGATCGCGGCAATGCCGCGCTGGGCTATCTGGCGCAAAATCAAGCGTGCGGTGCAACCGATCTGGCGAGGGCGTTTGGAAACTCGGCCCCCACTTGGTCACGCACGCTCAATGACTTGGCGCAGGCCGGCTTGGTCATCAAGCATGGCCAGAAATACCATCTGACCGAACTCGGCGCCGCTCGCGTGCGAGCTCAGAGCTAAAGAACGGGAGAGACAGTGGACGAGGAAGCAAGCATCATCCTGGGGGATGCCATCGCCTTTTGCCAGCGCGACGGCCAAGATGCACGCCTCATCAACATGCTGGGGCAATCGCGCGCCATAAGCCTGACCGAAGATACGCTCACAATCGAGGCCCCCTCGCGCTTTGCCATCGCGCAGCTCAAAAAGCATCAGCCGACTATTGAGGCCTATCTGGAAGAAATCGCCTTTGCACCGATTGCGCTCGACATCGTGGCACCGCAAGGCGCCGCGACGGAATCCGCTGCCGCGACGGCGCCCGCCACGGCTCCCGCCGCTTCCCCGGCGGTGCCGGCCTCCGCAGGCGACGTGCCGACAATCGAGCACCAGCACAGCGATGTTTCCCGTGAAACCATGGCACCGTTGCCGGCCGCGGCGGCGACGTCAACGAACGCACCCGTCACGCACATGCCCATCGCTCACGACGCAGCGGCGGGCGCGGATTCGGGCATTGCAATCAAGAACACGCTCTCGGCCGATGATTTTCGTCGCATGATGAACCAGATGAAGGGCGGAGCGCCGACCAAATCAACGCAAGCTGCGACCCCCGCTTCACCCGTGCCAGCACCGACCGTGCCGGCCGAGCAGAATACGGATGGAGCCCCGCTCGCCGCGAACTCAAAATTTACCTTTGAGAACTTTGTCTACGGCCCCGAGAACAGCCATGCCTATCGCTCGGCACTCAAGTTTGCCGCCCTCGCGGACGAGCGCGGCACGTGCACATCGCTGTTCATCTACGGCAAATCGGGCCTGGGCAAGACGCACCTGCTGCTTGCCATCAAAAACGAGCTCGCCGAGAAGTCGCCCGAGATCAAGGTCAAGTATGCCAACTCCCAGGCGTATCTGGACGACCTGATGACCGAGTTCGACCGTCAAAAGAAGAGCAACGCTCCCATCATGCAGGCGTACCACGGCGTGGACGTGCTCATCATCGATGACATACAAAACATCATCGGCAAGCGCGCGAGCGTGGACTACTTTTTCCAGCTCATGGACGAGTTCATCCGCAACAACAAGAAGGTCGTCATCGCGGCAGACCGTGCCCCCAAGGACCTGAGCATGGACGAGCGTTTGACCAGCCGCTTCAACGCCGGCATGCTCTGCCTGGTCGCAGAGCCCAGCTACGAGATGAAATACAAGATCTTGCAGCGCTATTACGAGAACACCATCGTCGCCGCTCCCGAGGCAGGCGACGACTCGCTGCTGGCGGCCTATGGGGGCGACGGCGGACACCTGACCGACGAGCACTTTAAACACATGGCCGAGGTCTCGGGCACCAACATCCGCGAACTCGAGAGCTTTTGCGAGCGCTGCGCCGGCGAGGCGGGCGACCGCGAGCGCGAGGGCGGAGAGCTCACCTTTGACGATATCGACGCCATCGCCAGCCAGTACTTCGACACATCGGCCAAAAAGATCAACGTCCAGACGGTTCAGTCCGTCATCGAAGAGCAGTACGGCGTGACGCACGAGGAGCTCATCGGCCCGCGTCGCAACGCCAATATCGCCAAAGCACGCCATATCGCTATCTACCTGGCCATCGAGATGTGCGAGATGACGACCACGGCGGTGGGCGCCGAATTTGGCAACCGCAACCACTCGACCGTCAGCACGAGCTACAAAAAGGTCCAGAAGATGATCCAGGAAGACCGCACCGTCACCGAAGATCTCAAATCGTTGCGCGATAAAATTACACTGCGCTCGTAGGGAAATAGAGACACCTGTTGAAAACTTGTCGAAACCACGGGCATAAGGTGTCTAAAACCCAACCCGCGGTGATGAAAAGTTTTGCGCAGGTTTTGAACGTGGAAAACCACCTCTGTTGCACACAGGCTGCTGTCGATTCTCTTTCTGGGTCTGACCTGCGTCTTTGGGAGTAATCAACAGTTTCGTCAGTGCTATTACTATTATTAAGATATTTATATCTATAGAAAGGTATTAAAAGATGAAGTTCACCGTCAGCCAGAGTTCGCTTACACAAGCCATCGGCGTCGTTATGAAGGGTGTCGCTTCGGCATCCACCCTTCCCATCCTGTCGGGCGTGCTCGTCAAGGCGCAAGACGGCATCTTGGAATTCCAAACCTCTAACTACACCATCTCGATCCGTCATCGCATCGCGGCGCATGTCGAAGAAGAGGGCGAGATGGTTATACCCTGTAAGATGCTCTCCAATATCACCAAGACCCTCCCCGATGCCCCGGTCACCTTTGAGCTGTCCGAGCGCCAGGTGCTGATCAGTTGCGAGAAGAGCTCTTTCCGCCTGAACACGCTCGATGCCAATGACTTCCCCGAGTTTCCGGCCTATGCCATCGAGAGTGCCGTGGAGCTGCCGACTGATATCTTGTCCGAAATGGTCGGTCGCGTGTGGCGCGTCACCTCGACCGACAAGGCCCGCCCCATCCTGGGCGGCGTGCACATGAAGGTCGAGAACAATACCGTGCGCCTGGTGGCGACCGATTCCTTCCGCTTGGCCGTGTGCGATACGCAGGTCGAGACCTCGACCCTCGAGGGCTCCTTTGAGCTCAACGTTCCGGCTGACGCCTTTAACGACGCGCTGAACATCATGGCCAGCCAGGCGACCATCATGATCGGGGCTACCGACACCCAGGTCGTCTTCGAGGCCGGCAACACCACCTACGTGTCGCGCCGCATCGAGGGCGTGTACCCCAACTACAAGCAGCTCATCCCCGATTCGTGCGTGACGAGCGTCAAGATCGACGTCGCCGCCTTTAACGCCGCCCTCAAGCGCGTGGCCGTTATCGCGAGCGCCAACCCCGCCGTCAAGTTCGAAATCGACGTCGAGAACGGCCAGATGGGCCTGTCCTCCATTTCCAATGACCAGGACCTTGCGCAGGAGACGATCGATGTCGAGGCCGAGGGCGAGTCGGGTACCATCGCCTTCAACTACCACTACATCTTTGGCTGTCTGAACGCCCTGTCCAAGGAGAAGGAGATCACGCTGGAGCTCAAGAGCTACTCGCAGGCGGGCATCTTCAAGTCCTACGACAAGATCAACTACCTGTACCTGGTCATGCCGGTCCGCATCTAGCAGCCGCCCTATGACCATATTCGCTCGCGATCTTTCCGTCGTACACTACCGCAGCTTCGATAGTTATCGTCTTGCCCTAGACGAGGGCGTGACGATACTTGCGGGACCCAACGCGGCGGGAAAGACCAATCTCATAGAGGCGCTGCAGCTGCTGACGAGCGGCGCCTCGTTTAGGCATCCGACCGCAGCCGAGCTCGTCCATGACGGCGTGGGCTCGTGCAAGGCCGAGCTGAGGCTCGAGGGCGACGGCCGCGTACTTGATATGGGATTGAGCGCGGAGGACGGTAAGCGCTCGTTTAGCCGCAACGGCAAGAGATGCTCTGCCGCCGGTGTGCGCGGCGTTCTGCCGAGTGTGCTGTTTTGCCCCGACCATCTGGACATGGTTAAGCGAGGCGCCAGTGTGCGCCGCGCCGCCCTCGATGACTTTGGCATGCAGCTGAGCGCACGCTATGCCGATCTTGCGAGCGCCTATGGGCGCTGCGTGACCCAGCGTAACGCCTTGCTCAAGGAGACCTGGTGCTGCCGCGAGATGCTCGGCGCGTGGAACGATTCGATTGCCCGCGCGGGCTCGGCCCTGCTCGTGCACCGGTTGGCCCTGCTCGACCGGCTGGCGGGCCATGTGCGTACTGCCTACGGGCAAGTGGCGTCCGGTGAAGCCGCCAACGTGTCCTATGCGTCCACGCTGGGGGATTTGCCCCAGGTCGAGGATCGCGAAGAGCTGAAGGGCTGGGCGTACGAGCGCATGCTGGCCGCCCTTGATGAGCACGCCGACGAGGAAATTCGCCGCGGCGTGACGTTGATGGGACCGCATCGCGACGAGATTGAATTTACCGTGGCGGGTCGCTCCGCTCGTTCATTTGCCAGCCAAGGACAGCAGCGAACGTTGGTACTGTCCTGGAAGGTGGCCGAGGTGGCCGTGGCTCGCGATGTTCTGGGTACTGCTCCGCTGTTGCTTCTGGACGACGTGATGAGCGAGCTCGACGGCGAGCGCCGCGGTGCTTTTCTGCGGCTGATCGGCGATGATATCCAAACGGTCATAACCACGACCAACCTGGGATACTTTACCGATGACCTGCTTGATCGAGCCAAGGTGGTGAGCGTGGGTGAGACGTGCTAATTACGAGCGCGAGAGCGAGACGGTTGCCTTCAGTGGGTTTTTGAACGCAGAGCGCCAGCGCATCCTGGCGGCCGCGACACCTGAGCGCCGTGCGCAGATGGAGGCTGCAGAGGAATCTCGTGCGGTCTATCGCGCGTGGAACGCGGTGTGCTCGGGCACGCGCGAGGGGCGGCATGTGACGGGTCTGCGCTACCTGCCCGAGTCCAATGAGCTGCTGGTATATCTCGATTCGCCCTCGTGGACACAGGAAATGACGCTGTTGCGTGAGATCATCCGCGCGCGCATGGAGCGCGCCGGTGCGCATGTGGATGGCCTGGTGTTCAAAACCACCGCGCCCGGTCACACGCCGCCCGCCGCCAAGCAGCGCCTGCGCCCGGCGACGACCGAGCGCCCGCCGGCCCCGCACGCCGACCTAAGTGAGGCCGAGCGCACCGAGATTGAGCGCCAAGTGGCGCCCATCGAAGACCAAAAACTGCGCGAGGCCCTCGAGAATGCCATGAGAGCCAGTGCCGAGTGGGCCAAGGGCGTGCAAAGCAAAAAAGAGCCTTAAATCGCATCTGGTGGCCTTGTAGAGCCAAATACCCTCGTTCCCGAGGGTATTTTTTTACGATAAACTAGTAAGGCTGTACACATTTTCTTGACTGAAGGAGGACGTGTGGCAAACGAAAACGATTACGATGGCGGCGAGATTAAGATTCTCGAAGGTCTCGAGGCCGTTCGTAAGCGCCCGGGCATGTATATCGGCTCGACGAGCGCCAGCGGTCTGCATCACCTGGTGTGGGAGATCGTTGACAACTCCGTCGACGAGGCCATGGCCGGTTTCTGCACCGAGATCCAGGTGACGGTCCACGCCGACAACTCCATCACGGTCGTCGACAACGGGCGCGGCATCCCCGTCGACGAGCACCCTGTTAAAAAGATCCCGACGCTCGAGGTCGTCATGACGATCTTGCACGCCGGCGGTAAGTTCGATAACTCGGCCTATAAGGTCTCGGGCGGCCTGCACGGCGTTGGCATCTCCGTCGTCAACGCACTGTCCAAGCGCGTGGTCGTTCAGGTTCGTCGCGACGGCAACACCTACGAGATGGAGTTCTCGCGCGGCAAGACCGTCAAGAAGATGGAGGTCGTGGGCACCTCGGATTCGACGGGCACCACCGTCACCTTCTGGCCCGACGACGAGATCTTCGAGACCTGCATCTACGATTTCGATACGCTGCACAACCGTCTGCAGGAGACGGCGTTCCTCAATAAGAACCTCAAAATCGTGCTGACCGACGAGCGCGAGGCGACTCCCCACGTGGAGGAGTTTTGCTACGAGGGCGGCATCATCGACTTCGTCAAGTTCCTCAACGAGGGCAAGGACGTCCCCGAGGCCTTTAAGGAGCCCATCTACATCGAGGGCAAATCGGACCCGGGCGCGCCTGTGACCAAGATGGGCGAGGTTGAGGTTTCCCTGCAGTGGAATAGCGGTTACGGCGAGAACGTCATGTCGTTTGCCAACGACATCTACACCCCCGAGGGCGGCATGCACCTTGAGGGCTTCCGCACCGCGCTCACCCGTGTGATCAACGACTACGCGCGCAAACAGAACCTGCTCAAGGAAAAAGACGCCAACCTGACCGGCGACGATGTGCGCGAGGGCCTTTCGGCCGTTATCTCGGTCAAGCTGCCCGACCCGCAATTTGAGGGCCAGACCAAGGCCAAGCTCGGCAGCTCCTATATGCGCGCGCTGACGCTCAAGATCGTGACCGACGGCCTCGCCGATTACCTCGAGGAGCATCCCAAGCCCGCTCGCGAGATCGTCAAGAAGGCCCAGCAGGCATGCAAGGCCCGCAACGCCGCCCGCAAGGCGCGCGAAGCGACCCGTCGCAAGAGCCTGCTCGAGACGGCGTCCCTGCCCGGTAAGCTCGCCGACTGCTCGGTGCGCGATGCCGAGCTGACCGAGCTCTTCATCGTAGAGGGTGACTCGGCAGGCGGTTCGGCCAAGGACGGCCGTCGCCGAGACATCCAGGCGATTCTGCCCCTGCGCGGCAAGATTTTGAACGTCGAACGCGTTGGTGACCATCGCGCGTTCTCGAGTGACACCATCCAGTCATTGATTACCGCGATCGGCTGCGGCGTCACGACGAGTGCCGGCGACGGCGGCGACTTCGATATCACCAAGGCGCGCTACCACAAGATCATCATCATGACCGATGCAGACGTCGACGGCGCGCATATCCGCATCCTGCTGCTGACGTTCTTCTACAAGTACATGCGTCCGCTGATCGATGCCGGCTACGTCTATGTTGCCTGCCCGCCCATCTTTGGCATTAAGGTGCGCAACAAGATCCACTACGTGTATCCCAACGGCCGCCAGCCCGAAGACGAGATCCTGCGCGATACCATCCAGAGTCTGGGCCTGAACCCCGACGATAACGACGAGGACGGCAAGGCCAAGGACGGCAAGATCACCAAGAAGCGTAAGGGCTATACCGTCCAGCGCTACAAGGGCCTGGGCGAGATGGACCCCAAGCAGCTTGCCTCGACGACGATGGACCCCAAGACCCGCATCCTGCAGCGCGTGTCGATCGAGGACGCCGTGGTGGCGGACCGCGCCGTGCGCGAGCTCATGGGTTCCGAGGTCGGCTATCGCCGCGAGTACATTGAAAAACATGCGCATGACGCGCGTTTCCTTGACGCTTAAGAGGAGGTAACGTGGCAGACGATATCAACAATAACGGGGGTATGGACGAGGCCGGCGATGCCGGCATGCCCGACGATCTGAAGCGCCTGCTTGCCCGTGCTGAGCAGGGCGAGGACGGCGACCCGGACGCCTATAACCCCGATGTCGATGATGACGAGGAAGAGGATGACGACGGCGAGCTCGAGGAGAGTTTTGGCGAAGTCGACCGTGGCGCCTCGGCCGGCGAGGATATCAACGGCGGCCAGCTCCAGATTTCGGAGTTCGGTCGCGAGATGAAGCAGTCGTTTATCGAGTATTCGATGTCGGTCATCACGGCGCGCGCCCTGCCGGACGTGCGCGACGGCTTAAAGCCGGTGCACCGCCGCATCCTGTACGCGATGAACGAGAGCGGCATCTACCCCAACCGCCCGCACAAGAAGTCGGCGTGGACGGTCGGCGAAGTTATCGGTAAGTACCACCCGCACGGTGACTTTGCGGTCTACGAGGCCATGGTCCGCCTGGCACAGTGGTTCTCCATGCGCACGCCGCTCATCGACGGTCATGGCAACTTCGGTAACATCGACGGCGACGGCGCGGCAGCCATGCGTTACACCGAGAGCCGCCTGGCAAAGCCCGCCATGGAACTGCTGCGCGACCTGCAGAAGGATACCGTCGACTGGCAGCCCAACTACGACGAATCGCTCGCCGAGCCCGTGGCGCTGCCTGCGCGCTTCCCCAACCTGCTGGTCAACGGCAGCCAGGGCATCGCCGTCGGCATGGCCACCAACATCGCCCCGCACAACCTCACCGAGGCGATTGAGGCCACCTGCTACCTGATCGACAACCCCGACGCCACCGTCGACGAGCTCATGCAGATCATGCCCGGTCCGGACTTCCCCACCGGCGCCATCATCATGGGCAGCGCCGGCATTAAGCAGAGCTACGAGACCGGCCGCGGCTCCATTACCGTGCGTGCCAAGGCACACGTGGAGTCCACCAAGACCGGCCGCAGCCGCCTGGTCTTTACCGAGATTCCCTACATGGTCAACAAGGGCACCCTGCAGGAGAAGATCGCCCAGCTTGTCAACGACAAGCGCATCGAGGGTATCTCGGATATGCGCGATGAGTCCAACCAGAAGGGCATCCGTCTGGTTATCGAGCTCAAGAAGGGCGTCATTCCGCAGGTCGTGCTCAACAACCTGTATAAGTACACCTCGCTGCAGACGACCTTTGGCGCCAACAACCTGGCGCTCGTCAACGGCGTTCCCAAATGCCTGAGCCTGCGTGAGATGCTGCAGCACTACATCGACCACCAGGTCGACGTCGTCACTCGCCGCACCCGCTTCGACCTTAAGAAGGCCCAAGCCCGCGCGCATATCCTCGAGGGTTATCTTATGGCTCTCGACCATATCGACGAGGTCATTAGCATCATCCGCTCCTCGCAGACCGACTCCGAGGCCAGCAGCCGCTTGATCGAGCGCTTTGGCTTTACGCCCGAGCAGACCACGGCCATCCTCGAGATGAAGTTGCGCCGCCTGACCGGCCTGGAGCGCGACAAGATTCAGGAAGAGTTGGACGGCCTGCGCCGCGCCATCGCCTACTACGAGGACCTGCTGGCGCATGAGGAGAAGATCCTGGGCGTCATCAAGGAAGAGATGCGCGAGATCTCCAAGAAGTTCGGCGACAAGCGCCGCACCGAGATCAGCCAGGTTGAGAAGGACCTGGATGTCGAGGACCTCATCGCCGACGAGGATATGGTCGTGACCATCACCCACACCGGCTACGTTAAGCGTATCCCGGTGGCCGCCTACCGTGCCCAAAAGCGCGGTGGCAAGGGCGTGTCGGGCGTCAACCTCAAAGAGGACGACGTCATCGACGAGATGTTCATCGCGTCCACGCACGAGTACGTGCTGTTCTTCTCGAGCAAGGGCAAGGTCTATCGCCTGAAGGTGCACGAGCTGCCGGTGGGTACGCGCCAGGCGCGCGGTACCGCGATCGTCAACCTGCTGCCCTTCGAGGAGGGCGAGAAGATCGCGAGCGTCATCAGCTGCCGCGAGTTCCCAGCCGACGAGTACCTGATGTTTGCCACCAAGAGCGGCATGGTCAAGAAGACCGTGATGAGCGCATATGACCGCAGCCGTCGCGACGGCCTGATCGCTATCAACCTGCGTGACGACGACGCGCTGCTGAACGTGCGCCGCGTGCGCGAGGGCGACAAGATTATCCTGGCCACCACCGCGGGCAAGGCGATCATGTTCTCCGAGGAGCAGGTGCGCGCCACCGGCCGCGATACCAGCGGCGTTCGCGGTATTGGTATGAAGGACGGCGTGAGCGTTCTGGGCATGGAAGTCACTAACGGCAACGGCGATCTGTTCGTCATCACCGAGCGCGGCTACGGCAAGCGCACGCCGGTCGCGGACTACCCGGAGCAGAATCGCGGCGGCCAGGGCGTCTACACCATCCAAATGACCGAGCGTAAGGGTAACCTTGCGGCCATGAAGACGGTGGGCCCACAGCACGAGCTGTTCATCGTGACGGAGGGCGCGACGGTCATTCGCGTCAAGACCGACGAGATCAGCCAGACCGGCCGCGCCACCCAGGGCGTCAAGATGATGACCGTCGACGACAACGACCGCATCTGCGCCGTAGCCCGCATGACGGCCGCCAAAGAGAAGCCCGAAGGCGAAGCCACAGAAGACGGCTCTGCCCTCGAAGAAACCCCTGTCGATCTAGGCGACGGCAACGACATGCCAGAAGATCTCCTCGACGAGTAAGAGGCCCTAGCTGGTAGAAAATATCAGACCCCATATATCGGCGGTCGGCGCACTGCGCGCCGACCGCTTTTTTGAAAACCTTGGGACCCCACGTCGGCCCCGGCTGCCCGGCGGCATGCGAAGTCGATCGCGAGTTCCGCACGAGCCGGAGAGCA
>CABVAY010000024.1 GCA_902496455.1 uncultured Collinsella sp. | reverse complement strand
CGCTGGACACCGGTGCCCCGTGGCGCCTTTACGCAAAGGCGCCACTGGGCATTGACCCGTTCCCTAAGGGGCTGTATTACGAGGATCTCGCTAGCGTCTATAAGATTATTCACAAGGTTGATTCCGTTGCCGTTGTCGATTGCCGTGAGTTGTATGCATATCGCATGAGAAGTAACAGCATTATCAGGCAAGAATATCGACACATTAAAGGCGAGTCCGCATTGATAATTGCCGATCGGCTCTACCAGGATATTTGTAATTGGTATCCGGACCTAAGTAAAGCTGCCGCTTCGCGCTGCTTTTCTGTTTGTAGGATGGTTTACGCACAGATTCCGATGGCTGGGGTCTCTGAAAGCGACCTTAAAGACCGCGATGACCTTTGGAATAACTTATCTACATTTCGTTTGCCTGTTCTGAAGGATTTCGAAGCTAGAAAAAGAGAACGCTTGGCAGCATTTTTTGCCTGCTGCGGAAGAAGAATTTTTTCCGTATTTTGTTCTGCCTGTCGCTTATCTGGATTAATGCAATAACTAACTTGAAAGTAGCTTAAACAATGTTAGTTCTATCATTAATGACGTTATATTTTCTTTTGCTGCTTGCAATCTCTCAAGAGCTATCAAAAAGTGATTGGATGAATCCAGCATCAATTTGTAACGCCTCTTTCTTTATTTGCTCACTCGCTGAATTGTATAACTGCCTTGTCTTCGGTACTGAAGTCTCCCTCCATGGAGGATTACTTATTTGCTTCTTTGTTACCGTCTTTGATGTCGCATCGCTATTTTTCTTACTTTATTTTAGGCAGATGAAAGTGCAGCGAAGCAAACTTAATGCTAGTGTTGAATCGACGACTCTTGTAAGGATTCAAGTTCCGACATCTCTTGTTCTATTGGCTGTTGTCCTTGGGGTCGTTACTGCCGTTTTGTTTTTGAAAGATGTTCGATCAGCTGTTTCGGGTCCTGTTGCTGGGGACTGGAATTCTTTAATGAATTCTTACCGAACTGCATCTGCTTATAGCGGCGATGATCCTTCAGTCGGGCTTTCGTCTTTATCCAATATATGCTTTAAATTGCTTACCATTTTTTCGTTTGTATATCTAATTATTGGTTTTAACAATATTATTTGCGATGGATTTAGCATCAAAGATGCTCTCATGCTTCTCCCCGCTGCGTTTTATGCAATTTGTCAATTATTGAATGGCGTAAGGCTAGGTGCCATTGTTTTTGTCTGTTCATGCGTTTGCTGCATATGGATTTTACTATCGATTAACAGTGGGTGGACGATAAGAATAACCCTTGGGAAGTTTATCAAAATTGTATTCGCTCTTGTTTTTGCCTGTTTCTTATTTTGGGTTGCCTCTTGGTTTGTTGGACGAGAAGTTACTCTTGGACCATTGGATTATATTTGCAGCTACATTGGCTATTCATTTGTTTTATTTGATAAATTTCTTCAAAATCCTGGTGTTGCAAGCAAGTACTTTGGCTCGGAGACTTTCGTAGCACTATATTCGTCTTTTGGACGAAATTTTGGCTTTACTAATTTAGTTTCATCCGGTAACCATGAGTTTCGTTCTTGGGGTTCAATCGATCTCGGTAATGTATACACGGTATTTCGATTGTGGTATCACGATTTCGGTTTTGGCGGTACTGCGCTATTTAGCCTCTTAACTGGTCTTTTTTATTCAAACCTCTATGAGCATGCTCGCATGCTTCATGGTGGGTCCCCGCTGTCTTTTTCGATGATTTCGTATACCTATCTTTCTTCGGGCATATTCTCCATGCCGCTTGTTGGAAAGCTCACCTCATCTCTCTTTACTCCAACGACTTGGTTTTTAGCCATCTCGTCTCTGTTCCTAAGTGAGTGGATAAAAAGATATCAGAAACGACAACCCCCTATGAATTAGTCCATTATCTAGAAAAAGTATCAGAATGAAAAAAGTTTCAATTATTACTCGTCATAACGTTCTCAACTACGGGTCTGTCCTCCAGGCTTATGCTACGCAAGAGGTTGTTAAAAACTTGGGGTACGATCCTGTTGTTGTTGACTATCGGAGATGCGCTGAGACCCTTGATTCTCTTGTGAAGCGTTATTCAGAAGGTAGGTCTCTGCCTCATCGCATCTATAGGAACACGGTTTGGCGTTTGCTGTACGGTGCAGGTGAGAAGCGTTTTAAGAGCATGAGAGAGCAGTATCTGACTCTTTCTCCGCATTGTGATGAAACAAGTATCGACGCCTTGCTGCCTAACACAGATATCTATTTGACTGGCAGCGATCAGGTCTGGAACGAACTTGGCGATGGCTCTCTAGATCCGGTATTCTTTTGGGACGGGCTTTCTAAGGTCGAGGGAAAGAAGGTCGTATCCTACGCCGCTAGTTTTGGACGTGGTGGCGTTGTAAAGGGATATGAGTCGCAAATTGGTAACTGGCTCAAGCGCTACGATGCCATTTCCGTCCGCGAGGATTCAGGTAAGGATATCGTTGAGAGCTACGGTCTCAAAGCTGAGCAGGTTTTGGATCCGACCCTGCTTCTCAATCGCTCCGAGTGGAACAAGATTGCCAGTAAAAAGGCTCCCGTTGAAAAGCCCTACGCCCTCGTCTATAACCTCCATCCTGATTCAGATATGCTGCAGTACGTTAAAGATAAGACCGCTGGCTCCAATCTTGAGATTGTAAGTGTTTGCCCTACGTTTAGGAGAAGGGTAGGAAAACAGGTCGTTCTTCCGCCCCTGGAGGATTTCCTTGCGCTGTTTAGGGATGCATCTTGCGTATACACGGATTCATTCCACGGCACTGCTTTTTGTATCAATCTCGGCACCCCATTTGTTGAGATCTTTCCAAAGGCTAATGCCGCGCGAAATAAATCTGTTCTTAGACTCTTTGGCCTAGAGCATAGGGCCTGGGACACGTTCCAAGGCAATGCTTGGGACGACGATATCGATTGGCAGCATGTTGGCGAGGTTCTTGATGGGGAGCGCAACCGCAGCCTCTCCTGGCTTGATCGCGCGTTGAAGGAATAGATGAATGCAAAGTATCTGCGAAGACAAAATGTGTGCGGGCTGCATGGCATGTGTCGATGCCTGTCCTAAAGATGCAATCGCTGTTCTTGAAAGGCGCGAGTACTATACCCCCAGTATCGATCAAAGCAAATGCATTGATTGCGGTAGGTGCACAGCTGTATGTCAACAATGCAATCCGCCTCAAGGCTCTAAACCAAGTAAATGGTTGCAAGGATGGGATTCTAACTCGGAGAGCAGGGGAACCTCCTCATCGGGCGGCTTGGCGGCCGCGATTATCCGAGGGTTTATTTCTGCCGAAGGAGTAGTTTGCTCTTGCTGTTTTCGGGACGGTCAGTTTGGGTTTGAGTTTTCTAGCTCGATTGCGGATGCCGTTAAATATAAAGGATCCAAGTACGTTAAAAGCAATCCAATTGGCTCTTACGCTCGTATAAAAAAATTGCTGATTGAGGGTAAAGAAGTCTTATTTGTAGGATTGCCTTGCCAAGTGGCCTCTCTTAAAAACTTTGTCGGCAACAAGCTTCTTTCGAATTTATATACGGTTGATTTGATTTGCCACGGTACTCCTTCGCCTGCGATTCTCCGTCAATTCCTGAGTGAGAATGGGATTGACATGAATCAGCTTGAGTCGATTGAGTTTCGTTCTAAAGGCAGCTTTCAGCTAAGGGAGAACGAGCGAACGATTGATTTGCCCGGTGTTTTGGATGGGTATACAGTAGCTTTCTTGGCGGGGCTGGACTATACGGAAAACTGTTATCACTGCAGGTACGCAAGCATTGAAAGAGTTTCTGATGTTACATTAGGCGATTCCTGGGGGACGAATCTTACCGAAGAAATGCGTCGGGGTGTCTCCCTGGTTTTAATCCAGAATCAAAAAGGACAGCGACTGATAGACCTTGCTGGTGCTGAGTTAATGACGGTTGATATCGAGACCGCCATTAAGAATAACGGTCAGTTGAGGAGTCCCTCCGAGAAGCCATCTGCGCGAGCGCGATTCTTCGAGGACCTTTCATGCGGTAGATCAATTACCGATGCGGTTAGAAGGTCTTTGCCCAAAAGGTATTTCAAACAATCGCTTAAACGTCTGCTAATTCGCATTGGTTTGCTCAAGCGCGGGGGGGGGTACGGAATTAAGGTCTCATTAGCACCTGATTCCAACCCCTTGCATAACATTAAAGGAAGCATTCAATGAAGATTCTTCTAATTGGTGAGGTCACAGGCAATACTGGACCTTCAAATGTACATAAGTCATTAGTGGAATATTGGCCTTCTTGCGATTCGATACGGCCGCTATATTCTAAAAGTAAAATCCTTAAGCTATTTGAGGCTTTTTTCAAGGGCCTTGAGAGCGATGTGATTATCTCTTGCGGAGCTGGTTGGACTGACATCATTGCACATCGGCTGCTCTCTGCCTTCGGCAAACCTGTCATTTGCTTTAATCATGGGTACGTCCCTTTTGAGAATGAGATCAACGGGCTCGGTTATAGCGATAGAACCGTCAAGGCAATCATTAAGCATTTGCGTACTGCGGATTTGATCGTTGCGAATTCTTTCCTTCAGGAGAACTTTGTAAAGAAACAGCTACCTGAATGCTCCGATAAGGTTAAGCACGTTTGCCTTGGGGTCAAAAGGTTTAAACAATGCGGCTTCGAAGGCCAACGTGAAAATATCGTTGCTGTTAGCGGGGGCACCCGTCCAATTAAGGCCAACGAAATAGTCGCGAAGGCCGTCTCAATTCTCAGAGATCGTGGTGTCGATTGCTCTTTAAGGGTGTACGGGCGACGGTACTCTGATAACTCTTCCTTAGATAATCTCATGACCTCGGCTGACGGTGAATATAGGGGTCAAGTTGCCTCCGATCAGTTTGTGAACGAGCTTCGAGAGTGCTCGGTATTCGTTATGAATTCTAGGCATGAGCCCTTTGGTCTCTCTGCCCTTGATGCGATTGAGGCCGGATGCTCGCTCCTTCTTTCGACTAACTGCGGAATTGCCGAAGTGATGTCGATTCAGGGATCCGATGTCGTGAAAAACTGCGAGGACCCGATCGAGGTTGCCGATAAGATCGAGGGATTGCTTCGAGCTCCTAACTCCAAGCGGCTGTTTGATTCCATCGATTTTGATGAATGTAGCTGGACCAAAACGGCCGAGACGTTACGAAATTACTGTGCGGAGGTATTAGGGTAAATGGCCGAAAGCAAGAAAGTGACCGTCTCCAAAAGAGATGTGATTTGGAATTATGTCGGCACGATCGCGTCTATGGGCAGTAACTTTTTGCTCTTGCCGCTACTCCTATCTTTTTTATCGAGTGCTCAAATCGGTCTCTGGTACGTGTTCGTAGCCATTTCGGGTTTTGCGCAGCTGCTTGAATTCGGTTTTACTTCTACCTTGTCCCGCAACATTCTTTATTGCCTGAGCGGGGCAAAGAAACTGACCAAACAAGGCTGCGACTATTCTTCTGTTGATGGAGAAGTTGACTGGCACTTGATGCGCGTCGTTCTTGATACGTCTAAAACGATATACGCTGTCTTGGGTCTCATCGCGTTATTTGTTGCGGCAACGTTGGGTACTTTCTACGTTTCTTATGTCACTGATTCTTTTTTAATTGAGGGTTCGTTGCCTGCATGGATTGTGTTTGTCGTTTCCATTTTCACTAACTTGTATTTTCTTTACTGTCTCACGTTTCTCCGTGGGCTTGGAGACGTTGCCGGTGAGAACAGGGCTAAAACGCTTGCCAGGATTGGGCAGCTTGCTATTACGGCGGTCCTTCTGTTTTGTGGCTTGAGCCTTCTCGCTGCCGCACTCGGCTTCTTGGCCTACAGCACTTTGCTGAGGTTATTTGCGATTAGGACATTTCGGAGCCATCGTGACGTCGAAGAGGGGATTAAATCCGATGCCGCGGCTGTTGCTAAGGACGAAATGCTTGACGTTCTAAAGACGGTTTCGTTTGTGGCGTGGCGTGATGGTGTCGTATCTCTAGCCTGGTATGGCGCCACGCAGGCAACATCGCTGCTTTGCTCGGCTTTCCTAGGGCTTGAACAAACTGGTACGTATTCCGTCATGTTGCAGTTCGCGACGGCGATCCACCAGATTTCAAGCGCCTATTTACGTTCATGCTTTCCCACCTTCCAGTCTGCCTATGTCAGGGATGACAAGCAGACTCAGAAGGCGGTGGTCGAACGCGGTATTTCCTGCTATGTATGCATGTATATTGTCGCTACAGTTCTTGTAACGGTATGCCTGCCGATACTCACGCTTTTCAAGCATGATTTCATTTGCGATCCAGTTTTGTTCCTGGGTATTGCCCTCTATTACTTCCTGCTTAATCAGCACTCTCTGTTTTGCAACATTATTGTTAGCATGAACGAGATTCCGTACTTCAAAGCGTATTTGGTATCAACTGCTGCTGGAATCTGCGTAAGTTGCGTTTTGTGTGGCGCCTTTAGCTGGGGAGCCTGGGGTCTTGTAGTTGGCCAGGCAATTCCGCAGCTCTGCTACAACAATTGGCATTGGCCACAATATGTTCTAAAACGTACCGGGCTTGGATATGTACAGGCTATCTACAGCGGTCTTGATTGGTGGAAAAATAGAATGGTTGGGCAAAGAGCCTAATTGAAGCATGTGCCTTTGCATGGTGACACGTAATTTTTTTCGCAAACTGACATCCGCATGGCGAACACGGCCTGCGCCCCGTCATATGATTTCTAGCGGCTAAACAACAAATCATTGACGAAGGGACACGGGTCGTGTCTGCGAACATCGTATAAGTCGACGAGGAGTCGCTGCGCAAGGACATATAGAATCTGGTGAGAAAGACCGTCGAGGAGACGCTCAACGCGCTGGTTGACGAGAATGCGCCCGATCTTGTCGGGGCCGGCCGGTTGGGTGCTGGGGCTTTGAAAGCCCCGGCATTTTATGCTTTATGGAACGGCCATGACTATGCGACGTTGCCACATGTACGCTTTGTTGTGGGCAAACAAAGGATATCGACAATATGATTTAGACATGCTGCTAAAGTTTCCTAACGCCACCTGAAGACCACCGTTGCGCTGGCATCCAATCAAGTGATTCTGATGTAAGAAATACCCTGTCAAAACCAGCATCTGAATTGGAAACTGGCATAAAAGCGAGTGATTTTCTTCTTGCATGTATCTTTACTGTCACATGGCTCCAGAAGATTCGAGTAGGGGTGGTCATATGTCATGTTTCTTGGGGCGTTGCGGAAGCACCTTGCGATAAGCTGTTTCGCCATGGGCCGTCGGAGTGCTTCGACTATATCGTTAGCATCTTTTCCGAGGGCTCCCTGCGGCGTTTCTCTGATTACCTTGATGCAGACATCTCGATAATGACCGTTCACTCCGCTAAGGGGTTCTAGTGGGACACCGTTTTCATACCGGGCGTTACGCGCTTCGATTGGCCTGGAAGGATTTGTTCGCGGTGCGAAAGTTCTGGTATATGCTCGCGTTCTGCGCATAGATGCCGGATTGTGGATGCGAAGAAAATGCCAAACGGGCTTATTGAGGAAATGGACCTGCTGTACGTCGGTGTCGCTCGCGCCCGCAAAGCGGTATATGTCTCCGCTTCTATGCAGCGCAGGACAAATAACGGGAACTATCAGGTTGCCTGCCCCTCTTGTCTAACGTCTCTTCCGGGCATTGGGCCCGTGAGCTGGACGGCCATGGACGGGGAGGGGTGATTTGTGGCGGTATGGAGTGTGTCCGTTATTGGCGCGAGGTCTGGTCGCGGCTCTCGCTGTGGTCTCATGGAGTGTGCCCAGGCTGTTCTTTAACTAGAACGGCTTGGGCACTAGTGTCTTGGTAGGATGCGGTGTTTGTTAAATTGGGCACTGTTGAATATTGCGAAACGGTTGCGCGGCATTGCCAATCATTTGGCACCGTGGGTTTAGTAAACTGCTATAAAAGCAGTTTGAAGTGGGGTTCTCATGATCCGAGTTCGAAAGTTGAAGTTATCGAATCATCCGGTATTGGGTAATCTGGAGTTGGACTTTACCGACTCCTCAAATAAAGCCGTTGATACTGTCATCATCGCTGGAAATAACGGCATTGGTAAAAGCAGCTTAGTCGAGCTGCTCTATCAAATCATGGCTCATAAGTATCACGACATGCCATGTTATGTTGATTTGATCGAAGTAGACTTTGACTCCAAAATACGAACATACGAGTTTTATGCCAAGGATATTAAGGGGCACGACTATCTCTATGTCAAAGATGGCTTAGGCCTCGATAATTGGGTGGGTTCGGATGAATTTGCCGAGATTTTTCCCACTTCCGCTATCTTTTCTGATGTCGATATTAATTTTAAGTCTGATCAAATAACTAGTGTAACAAGTCGAAATATTGATGAATCTGTTGAGAGTATTCGCTCGTCAAGTGATCTGCCCACTGAAATTAATCAACTTATTATTGATATTCAGGCGCTTGATGATGCTGATGTCGCTAGGGTTGCTAGGAACAATATGGAAACTGGACTCTCGCGACTTCAAGTCCCTCAAAGGATGCCTAGGTTCACCAAAGCCTTTGATCTGATGTTTGACGACTTGAATTACGACCGTGTTGATAATCGCAACGGCCATAAAGAAATTCTCTTTAAAAAGAATGGCCATGACGTCCGTGTTGATCAACTGAGTTCTGGTGAAAAGCAGATTGTCTATCGTGGGTGCTTTATGCTGAAGGACTCGCATGCGCTCAGAGGTTCGTTTGTATTTATTGACGAGCCTGAAATTAGCCTTCATCCTTCTTGGCAGGAGAAGATCCTTCAATTTTATAAATCGTTGTTTCAGGACGAAGACGGGAACCAAACTTCTCAAATCTTTTGCGTAACCCACTCGCCCTTTATTATTCATGATGAAAAAAGATACAACGACAAAGTAATTGTATTGGCCAGGAATGGATCTGGCGATGTGGTCGCACAGGCTAATCCAGAGTTTTACGGTCCTGGTACGGTTCAAGCGGTGAAGGATGCTTTTTCGGTTTCTTGGTTTGCGAACGAAGCCCCCACAGTTTATCTAGAGGGGCCTACCGATGAGCAGTATTTCAATAAAGCACTTTCTTTTGCCCATATTAATAACCACTTGCGATTTAAATGGATAGGAAAGAAGAGCTCTGATGGATCATGTGAATTCACGGGCGCACCATCGCTTAATAAAGCAGCCGCTTATTTGGATGCAAATCCTCCTTCGGTCTTCACTGCTTTCCTGTTCGATTGCGATCAAAAGATTAATGAGTGTTTAAGCAACAATGTGTTGCGAACGAAAATGAAAACTTACGACTCCAGAAAGCATTTTAAGAAGGGAATCGAAAATGCCCTAGTGCTGGATGACGATTTCGATACGTCGGCTTTTTATCAGGAAAAGCAAACCTTTGGAGATTATGGCGATAAAAAGGTGATCTCCGAATTTCAAAAGCAAGCTTTTTGTGACCATATTTGCTCTCTGCCAGAAGGGAAGCTCAAACCTATTTTGAAGCATCTAATTGAGGCAATCGAGCGTATTGATAAGCAAATCACGATTGCTAAAGAGCAGAAATAACTACAGACATTACACCGCGCACCGAACACTTAATGTAATTCCTGTATACGCCGCAATGAGGATGAATGTAGGGTATTATACCGATAGTGATACAGTCGTCGTGGACTCTAAGTGAGGCGATGACAAAGAAGGGTCGTTGTTCGGAGGCTTCCGGCAACGGCCCTTTGATTTTAGGAGCTTGCTTTGGCAAAGGAATTTAAGACTTTCGCTCAACTTATTGAACTCCTAGAGAGCCGTGGGGTGGCGACTGATGTTTCTACGACAGATTGCCTGAGGCGTGAGAGTTATTATGCGGTCGTAAACGGCTACAAAGCCCCGTTTCTTGATAAAAACGCTGCGCAGTCCTCGTCAAGTGATGTTTATAGGGAAGGCACTTCATTTAAGAACATTTACGATTTAGTCCTGTTTGACAGAGAGCTTAGGCAACTTACTTTTTCATATCTCGCGAGGGCCGAAGCTGTGTTCAAGAACGCGATCGTGTATTCGTTCTGCGATCAATATCGCGCTGCGGATGCCTATCTGAATCGGGCTAATTATGTCGATCCTAAAGATATGCTTGTGCCCAAGGCATTTCGTGGTGATAAAAAGAAGCAGCATTCGAAGAGGCTTACTGACCTGATAAATATTCTGAATGACAAGGTGACAGATGAACAGCGTATGCGTCCTTTCGTGAAGCATTATTTGAATAAATACGGTGCAGTGCCCTTGTGGGTTCTTCAGAATGATCTGACATTTGGCAATATCTCACATTTCTATCAGCTTCAAAAACGCGGCGTGCAAAATGCTGCCTGCAAGTTGGTCAGCCAAACGTCAAATAGAAAACAAAGACTCGAGTCGATAATGCTGCTTCGCGTCATTCAAGTTCTTTCTGGCTTTAGGAATATTTGCGCGCATGACGAGCGGCTCTATTGTGCGGTCGTAAGAGGGGCAAGGTTTTCCGATATGTACTCCCTGCTCTGCCGTGTTCTGCCCGACGACGAGACGAAAGCAATGCTTGATGAATTAGGTAGGCTTGTTGGATCTTATCGAGGGCTAATTGCGCAAGATGTTTTATACAGCGTGTTTAAAGAGATGAACATCAGAGTGTAGAGAAAGCTTCAATAACGCCGATGGCAATTGGACCGCCGCATTCACGGTGTTTGTTCTGCTAGGAATAGCGATTCTTGGTGCTGTACATCTCTGCGAGACGATGTAGCATACCGAGCTATCATACAAAAGTTTTACGGGAGCTTTAAGGGTGACGCTTTCGACAAGAGAGTGTTGCCCTTTTTTCATGCGTTTAATGTCTGATATGCTGGCTAGGCGCCATTCCGGCAATGGAATGGCCGAGCATGGGCGGTTTGGCACTTTATGCCTGTTGTCATTGGTGTAGCAAGCACTTGATTTAGCCTGCTTAAAGCCTATAATCAAAGAAAAACTCTGAAATATATTTTCAAAACAATGAAAGGAATGTTGAGTACCATGCTTTGCCAGTTCACCTTTAAGAACTATCGGTCTTATCGCGACGATGCTGAGCTTTCCATGCAGGCGACGCCGATGAAGGAGTTTGAGCGTTCCCTCATCGAGTGCTCCGACGGGCAGAGTTTCCTTCCGGTGGCTGCGGTGTACGGGCCCAACGCTGGCGGCAAGTCTAATCTGCTCGAGGCTCTTGACTACGTTCGTTCGGCGGTGGCCAGACCAATTAGACTGCTGTCTGCTAGCGCTGATGCACCAGAGAGTGATCTCCCCTTGATAGCCCGTTGTTCGGCGTTTGAGTTCGATGACGTGTCTGCTGCCGAGCCCACCGAGTTCGAGCTCTATTACCGAGCGGGTGAGCATGAGTACCGCTATGTTCTGTCTGTACACGCCGATGAGATCGTGTCCGAAGGGCTGTGGCGGCGTAAATTGGGAGCGTCGCGTACGGCGATGCTGTTCGAGCGCGAGGATACAAAGGTTGAACTCGGCCCCACACTGCGTAAGCTTGTGACGGCTGCGAGGTTCAACCCGAGCCTGCCGTACCTATCGTTCCTTTGCATCAACTTCGATGCGCCGGTGGTCCAGGAGGCGGCCAGCTGGTTTCTCGACGCCGTGTTTCTCAACTACAACAGTTCCTACCTGGAGCGGATGCTCGAGCAAATGCTCGACGAGGGCGACTCGCGCGAGGTCACGCGTTTTTTGCGCGCCGTTGATGTGCGTATCGATGGCTTCAGAGTGGAGAGGGCGCCGGAGTGGCGCGGCCAGCGCGTCTTCGTGAGGCACGAGGTGGGCGGCAAGTCGTACGAGCTGCGTTTATCCGAGGAATCTGCCGGAACCCAGAAGCTCATGGGGTTGGCTGCGTATCTGATGACAGCGCTTGAGCGTGGTGGCACCGTTGTGGTAGACGAGCTCGACGCCAAACTGCACCCGAAGCTTCTTCGCTATGTGATCCTGCTGTTTAAGGACCCTGAGGTCAACAAGAGTGGCGCACAGCTCATCTTCTCGTCCCAGGACGTGTCTACCATGCGAAACGATGTGTTCCGCCGTGACGAGATATGGTTCGCTGCGCGCGGCGAGGGGGAGGCGAGCCAGCTGTGGTCTCTCGCCGACATCCACGAGGCAAACGGTAATCTGGTAAGCAAGAACGCGGCTTTCGACAAGCAATACCTGTCCGGTCGCTACGGCGCCGATCCGTACCTCACCCGCATCGAGGAGTGGGATTAGCATGGTGGCGAAGAAGTCGAAGGGCTGGCGTAGCGGCAAGCGAGAGGGCCGCTCGCGCATGGTTCAGATGACGCGTCATCTTGTAGTGAGCGAGGGCAAGGAGACCGAGCCTCGCTACTTTGAGGGTGTGCGTGCGGCGTTGGGCGCGGCGAACGAGCGCAAGGTTGCCATTGTCGTTAAGGGAACCGGCAAACACACGCTTGACCTGCTTGATTTCGCCGTCGAACACTGCCGCTATGCGCCCGAGACGTTCGATCACGTGTGGCTCGTGTATGGACAAGGATGACTTTCCTGCGTCCGACTTTGATGCGATGAAGCGCAAATGTGACGAGCTCTCCGATGGTTCGAGGACCTTCCATGCGTTGTGGTCGAACCCCTGCTTCGAGCTGTGGCCGCTTTTGCACTTTCGCTACACGACCGCGCATATGTCCGCGTCCGACTGCCAGCATGCCCTCGCGCAGGAGATGTCGAAGAACTTGGGCATCGAGTACCGCAAGAACCTGGACGGGATGTTTGGGGCAGTGGATGATAGGCGAGGCGAAGCATTGCAGCGTGCTGGGCGCCTCGTCGCGTACCATAGGGAACTGGGTAACATTAAGCCATCTGCGCAAAACCCTGCAACTAAGGTGGGCGAAATTTTCGATGTAATCGGGCCGTATCTGGTTGGCTAGGCGAGTCGCTGGATTGGCTTTCCGGTTAGTGCGATTGGCGGATTGTACTGCGCTATTGCGAGTCCGGTGCGTAGGAGAAGTGCGGGGAAAATCGAAACTCGCCGAGCGCACACCGATTTTTGCCAACAAAACTGCAGGTCGCGGATGCTCAAAACAGGGGTCTGGTCGACAGGTCTCGGTTTTTCACCGCACTTCTGGATTGGGTGCTCATTTAGCGCTCTCGATGTCCCCACATCCTCTAAAAAAGTTCTTAAAACAGCCTTAAAGGCGCTCCAGCTCGCGTTGACAGCGTACAATACGCATGTTTGACTATGACAAATGTGGATTTTAGGGGAGGGGTGCGCCATGGAGGTGCTGGTTGTTGGCAACACCGCATATGTTGACGATGACTTTTGTGCCAAGGCGTTCCCCGAGGACCATGTTCAGGTTGTCGCCGCCGGGGATGCGCGCTGCGACGAGTCGTCGCCCCATGCCTCGTGGAAAGAGCTTCTGCAACACCTGGATCAGGCCTACGAGTTCGAACGCGTGGTCTACCTGTCTAATTACCTTACCCCGCATACCGATATCGTGGGCGATATCGAGCTGTTGCGCTCGGTCTTTCGTGCGTGCGCGGGTCGCCGGGTCCAACTGCTGTATGTAGCGGGGCCCGCGGGTGCCGAGGGTGCCGCCGATGCCGCGGGGCGAACGGGCAAGGGCATTATCGCGCACGCAGCCAACGACCTGTGCCGCTACTACGCTGCTCGCGAGGGCGTTCAGACCAAGATCCTGCGCGTGCCGTTCCTGTATACCGCGTCTGCCGCACTGGAGGACCCGTTTTTGGTGCCGCTGTTCGACGCGTGCTCAACCGGATCGGTCGCTCTGCAGGGCGCGCAGGATGCGGCGTTTCCCCTGCTGTGTGCCGAGGAGCTTGCGGTGCTGGTGCGCCGCATCTTCGATAGCTGGGATGGTAACTTTGAGACGCTCGACGTTGCCGATACCTTCCATCACACGGCGGGTGAGGTGGGCGAGGCCCTCAAGGCGCTGTTCCCCGGCCTTGCCGTTGCCTATGGCGATTCTGCCGGCTACGCCCTGCCCGCCAGCGACGTCGCTCGCGTGCGCTATGGCTGGTTTCAGCGCTACGACTTGCTGCGCGATCTTTCGACCATTCAAGCGCGTTGGGATGCTGGCCGCGCAAAGAAAGTCAACCCCTTGCGCGCCGCCATCGACCGCATCCAAATGCGCGCGCTGCCTATTAAATGCCTGGAGACGGGCGTTGCCTGGGTCCTGTTCGAGGTGCTGGAGCACCTGTTCTCCCAATCGGCCCAGCTCAACGTGCTCGATTATCGCCTGCTCTATGTGGTGATGATCGGCACGCTGTATGGCTTGGACTTTGGCTTGGTCGCAGCACTGCTGGCTTCGATTGGCCTGGCGGCGAGCTACTTTACTCAGTACGGCTATACCTTCCAGGGTCTGTTCTACGAGCCGTCCAACTGGCTGCCGTTTATTGCGTACTTTGTCGTGGGTGCCGTGTGCGGCTATGTGCAGCTGCGCAACAGCGAAGTCATTAGGGCGGAGCGCGATCAAAACGAGCTCGTGCGCAACCGCAATACGTTCCTTACGCAGCTCTACCACGACGCGATCGAGGACAAGCGCGCGTACAGGCGCCAGATCGTGGGTCGCCACGACAGCTTTGGCAAGATCTTTGCCGTGACGCAGGAGCTCGATGTGCTCAACCCTCGCGACATCTATCGCAAGTGCTGCGAGCTTCTGGGTGAGATCCTCGAGAACGATTCGGTGGCGATCTACCATGTTTCGGGCGGGGCATTTGCACGCCTGGTGGCAGCAAGTCCCGCGATTGCCGAAGATGCCGCACGCTCGCTCACGCTTGAGCAGCTTGCACCTCTTTTGGGCGACGGGGGTCACTCGAACCTGTGGGTGAACCGCGAGCTGACGCCGGGGCTTCCCATGTTTGGATACACGATCGAGCGCGACGGGGCACCCGCCGTGCGGATCTTTGTGCGTAGTGCGGCCGAAAACCAAATGACCCTCTATTATCAAAACCTGTTCCGCATCTTGTGCGGGCTGGTTGAAAGCGCGCTGGGCCGTGCCTTTGACTACGAGGCGGTGGCGCAGGATAAACGCTGCGTTGACGGCACTTGCGTACTCAAGCAGGCTGCCTTTGGCCAAGAGCTCGCGGCGGAGCAGGCGCTGGCAGATAGCAAGATGGGGAGTTTTTTGCTCCTGCGCGTGGTACCGGGCATGGAGCCTGTCGGTGAGCTGGTGGGCGCAATTGGGTCGGCAATCCGCGAGAGCGACGCGGCGGGCTTGGTCGACGGCAACGTGCTCTACCTGCTTATGCGCCAGGCAAAGGCGTGCGATCTGCCCATTATCCGCGAGCGCCTTAGCGTAAAGCAGATTGCGGTGGAGCCCGTCGACGGCGAGGACATCGTGGCGCTGCTGCAGCGCATCTCTTACACCGGTGACGGTGAGGGGGGTGCCGCTTGATCTCGCTTGTCGTTGCTGCCGTCTTGCTGCTGATTCATGCGCTGGTTTTCCTGATGCTGTGGACGCTCATGAAGTTGGGCCTGCTGCCGGTGCGCGGGCACATGCTGGCTGTGATAGTGTTGGTGCCGCTGTGGGGCCCGTTGCTGGTGGTTCTGCTATCGGTCCGCAGCGCGGTGTTTGGCGAGGGGCTGAAAGAGTCTGCGCTGGAGTCGCTGCGCTTCAACGACGACCTGCATCGCAGCATCCTGGTGCACGACCGTGACACCGATGTAAGCGTGGTCCCGCTCGAGGAGGCGCTCATCGTCAACGACCCGGCATACCGGCGCCGCCTAATGCTCTCCATGCTCACCGAGGAGCCCGACGCGTACCTGGCGCAGCTGCAGGCGGCTAAGCTTAACGACGACGTTGAGGTGGCGCACTATGCCGCGACGGCGGTGGCGCAGATTTCCAAGGAGTCCGATCTTAAACTGCAGCAGCTGGAGCGCGCCTTTAAGACGGACCCGAGCGCGCAAAACCTCAACGAATACTGTGATTTTCTTGGTGAATACTTGGGCTCGGGCTTGGCTGAGGGGCGCGTTGCTCAGATTCAGCGTCAACAGTACGCGCGCCTGCTTGCGCGTCGCTGCGAGCGCGAGGATACCCTTGAGCTGCGCATTCGATACGTGACGGCGCTGGCCGATGTCGGACAGGTCGACGAGGCGCAGGCCGTGACCGACCAGCTGGTGCTCGACGTGCCCGAGGAGCAGGAGGTTTGGATGCTTTGCCTGCGCCTGGCCGTGATGCGCCGCGACGGTGACGAGGTCCACCGTGTGATCGATGCGATTGACAAGCAACATGTGTATTTGAGTGCCGCCAACCGCGAACAGTTGGCGTTTTGGCGCGACGGGGAGGAGGCCAGATGAGCGTGGTGCAACATATCCGCGACCGTGTGGGCCGCTTTCGTTGGATGGGGCTGCTCGTAGTGTGGGCTGTTTTTATCGTCATGGCCGCCGTGCTGCTGATCGAACGCGCCGGCGTGCAGTACAGCGCTGGACAGCACAAGCTGGGGATGCTTGCCGCCAACGATGCGGTG
The DNA here is from genome assembly GCA_902496455.1 of uncultured Collinsella sp. GTDB lineage: Bacteria > Actinomycetota > Coriobacteriia > Coriobacteriales > Coriobacteriaceae > Collinsella. The sequence continues at coordinate 16,598 of CABVAY010000024.1, read as the reverse complement.
CCTGCCTCCTCGGCAATCTTTGGCCAAAAGCCCACGTGCCTGGTCATTACCGACTCGGACCAAGGTAGCGTTGACGACGTTAAAGACCAGTTCGACCAGATTTTGCTGGACATGAAGATCGCCCATCGCGATGTTGATATTGCCACCGACGGTGCGGACGCGATCCCATCGCTCACGTCGTTTGATCGCGTGATTGTGCTTATGCCCTCGCTTGACGGACTGGGTACGCATCTGACCGATCTGATGAGTTGGGTGAGTGCGGGCGGCTCACTCATGCTGGGCATGACGCCAGATAACTCGAACTACCTGCAGGCTATTGCTTCCAAGCTTGGGATCGAATCGGCCGGATATGACTATGCGAAAGCCGAAAGTATCGTTCCGAGCGAGGACTTTATGTTGGGCGGAGGAGAGCGCTACGAGTTCTCGGATCCCTTCGATTCTTCGCTCTCGGTTTCATTGCACGATACGGCGCACGTATGGGCAAAGACCGGTGACGCGGGCACGCCGCTCATTTGGTCTAACGATTGCGGCAGTGGTCACACCGTGGTGTGCAACATTGGCATCTACGACAAGGTCATGCGTGGGTTCTATGCTTCGGCCATAAGCTTGCTGGGTGATGCCACGGCCTATCCGGTCATCAACAGCGCCGTGTTCTATTTGGACGACTTTCCCAGCCCTGTGCCCTCGGGCGACGGCACCTACATCAAGCGCGACTACGGGCTTTCCGTCGCCGATTTTTACACCAAGGTCTGGTGGCCCGATCTGCAAAAGCTCGCGCAAAAATATGGCATTCGCTATACCGGCGTGATGATCGAAAACTACGAGGACGCGGTCAACCAGACCGAGCCCGCGCGCCAACCCGATACCACGCAGTTTCGATATTTTGGCGGCATGCTGCTGCAGATGGGCGGCGAGCTGGGCTTTCACGGCTACAACCATCAGCCTCTGGCACTCTGGGACACCGACTATGGCACGCTGTACGACTACAAGACCTGGAAGAACAAAGAGACGCTCGTCGCATCGCTCAACGAGCTTATCGCCTTCCAAGACGAGGTGCTGCCCAACGCGCACGGCTCGGTTTACGTACCGCCGTCGAATATCCTTTCGGCCCGAGCGCGCAAGATTATCTGCGACGATGTTCCGCGCATTAAGACTATTGCCAGTACGTACTTTGAGGACGGTACCGACCTGCCGTACGTGCAGGAGTTTGGCGTGGCGAGCGATGGCATTGTGGAGCAGCCGCGCATTGTCTCGGGCGGCATGGTCGACGATTCCTATATGCGCCTGGCTGCCGTGTCCGAGCTCAACATGCACTACGTGAGTACGCACTTTATGCACCCGGACGACCTGCTCGATCCCGATCGCGGCGCCAAGGAGGGCTGGGAGGTCTACAAGGGCGGCCTGGTCGACTACCTGGAGTGGCTTACCAAATCCGCGCCCGACCTGCGTCGCCAGACCGGCTCGGAATGCTCGGGCGCCATCCAGCGCTTTTCTTCGGTGACGGTGAGCGTGGATACCAGCGCGGATGCCTGGACGCTCAGCCTGGGCAATTTCCACGACGAGGCGTGGCTCATGTTCCGCGCCAATAATGGCGAGCCGGGTGCGGTGACGGGTGGCGAACTAACGCACCTTACGGGCAATCTGTATCTGCTCAAGGCAAATGATAAGACCCTGACGATCGAGCGCAAGGAGGGTGGCGACAGATGAGAATCTGCTTGGTACTCGAGGGTTGCTACCCCTATGTGCACGGCGGCGTATCTACCTGGATGCATGGCTATATCCAGGCCATGCCCGAGCACGAGTTCGTGCTGTGGGTGATTGGCGCGCATGCTGCCGACCGCGGCAAATTTGTCTACGAGCTGCCCAGCAACGTGGTCGAGGTGCACGAGGTGTTCCTGGACGATGCCCTGCGGCTTTCGGGCGAGCAACACGAAGCCAGTTTTAACGACCGCGAGCGCGAGGCGCTACGCCGCCTGGTGTCGCTCTCCAATCCGGACTGGGACGTGCTGTTCGATATCTTTCAGCGCCGTCGCGTGCATCCGCTCTCGTTTTTGCAGAGCCGAACGTTTATGGACATCTTCCACGACGTGTGCCTGGCCGAGTACCCCTACACGCCCTTTGCCGATGCATTCCACACCATGCGCTCCATGTTGCTTCCCGTGCTTTACCTGTTGGGCAGCGAGGTGCCGGTGGCCGATGTGTACCATGCCATCTCGACCGGCTACGGTGGCCTGCTCGCCTGCCTGGGCTCAAGCGTTCACCATGCGCCGGTGCTGCTGACCGAGCATGGCATCTATACCCGCGAGCGCGAGGAAGAGATCATTCGCGCCGATTGGGTGGTGCCGTCATTTAAGGACCGCTGGATTCGCTTTTTCTACCTGCTTTCGGAGGAGATCTACCGCCGCGCCTTCCGCGTGACCAGTTTGTTCCATAACGCTCGCAAGACGCAGATCGATATGGGTTGCGATGCAGACAAATGCCTGGTCATCCCCAACGGCATCCAGTTCGACCGCTTTAAGGATATTCCCATAAAGCCCGATGACGGCTGGGTGGACATTGGCGCGGTGGTGCGCCTGGCGCCCATCAAGGACGTCAAGACTATGATCTATGCCTTCTTTGAGCTGCACGAGCGCCTGCCTAAGGTGCGTCTGCACATCATGGGCGGCGTGGATGACGAAGAGTACGGCGCCGAGTGCCACGCGCTGGTCGATACCTTGGGCGTGCGCGACCTGATCTTTACCGGTCGCGTCAACGTGGTCGAGTACATGGAAAAGCTCGACTTTACTATTTTAACGAGCATCTCCGAGGGCCAGCCGCTCAGCGTGCTGGAGTCGCTTGCCGCGCGCCGTCCCTGCGTGACGACCGAGGTGGGCTGCTGCCGTGAGCTGCTCGAAGGCGCTCCGGGTGACGACTTTGGCGTGGCGGGATTTGTGACGCCGCCCATGTATCGCAAGGGCTTGGCCGATGCCATGGAGCGCATGTGCGTGAGCCGCGCCCGTCGCATTGAGATGGGGGAGCGCGGGCAGCGTCGCGTTGCCACGTACTTTTTGCACGAGCAGATGCTCGCCAACTATCGCGCGCTGTACGACGAGACGGCGCAAGCGTTTGACCTGCCCAGAGAGGGGGAGTAGCCGGTGGCCGGAATCGGTTTTGAGCTCAAGCGCCTGTTTAGGCGCAAGGGCCTGTTTGCCACGATGCGCGCTTACGGCTACGCCGGCATTGTGTGCACGGGCCCGATGCTGTTGGGCGTGCTGCTCCAGGTGGGCATCTTGGTGCTGTGTGGTCTGTGGGACGTGGGCCGTGCCAACCAGGATCTGCTGGTGTGCATGGTGACCTACACGCTGCTGGCGTCGCTTACGCTCACGAGCTTTTTCTCCATGCCGGTCACACGCTTTTTGGCTGACATGCTCTTTGCCGAGCGCGAGGATGAGATCTTGCCTTCGTTTTGGGGCTCCAACGCCATCATGCTCGTTGCGGGCACGGTGCTCTACGGCGTCTTTTTGCTGTTCTCGGGCGCCACGCTGCTGCAGGGGCTGCTGTGCCTGTGGCTGTTCAACATTATGATCGTCAACTGGAACGGCATGAGTTACCTCACGGCCATCAAGGACTACCGCGGCATCCTGTGCAGCTTTGCGGCTGCCATTGGCGTGGCGTGCCTGTGCGCCCTGGCCGCGCTGGCGCTGGGACTGCCGCCGGTCGAGGGCCTGTTGGCGTCAATTGCTCTGGGCTACGGCGTCATGCTCGCCTGGGACGTGGTGCTGCTGTACCGGTATTTTCCTCAGAGCGACCGCAGCCCCTGGCCCTTTTTGCGGTGGCTCGATCAGTTTATGCCGCTGGCGCTCACGGGTCTGTTAACCAATCTGGGACTCTTTGCGCACCTGGTGATTATTTGGGCCGGTCCCATTGGCGTGCAGGTCAAGGGCTTGTTTTATGGTGCGCCCTACTACGATGTGCCGGCGCTCATTGCGTTTTTGACGATCCTGGTCACGACCGTCAACTTTGTGGTCTCGGTCGAGGTCAACTTCTATCCGCGCTACCGCGACTACTACAGCCTGTTCAATGACGGCGGCGTGGTAGGCGATATTGTGGTGGCAGAGGAGGAGATGCTCTCCACGCTCAACAGCGAACTGCGCTTTTGTGCGCTCAAGCAGCTGTTTGTGACCGCGGCGGTCATTTCGCTCGAGACCACGGTGCTGTCGGCCCTACCGTTGGGCTTTAACAACCTTATGCACGGGTATTTTCGCACGCTGTGCGTGGGCTATGGCCTGTATGCCGTGGGCAATACGGTGATGCTTATCTTGCTGTACTTTACCGACTATAAGGGGGCCGTGCTGGCTTCGGGCCTGTTTGCCGGTGTGGCCGGGCTGGCGACTGCCGTTTCGTTGCTTTTGCCGCAGCAGTTTTACGGCTTTGGCTTTTTGTCGGGTGCGGCGGTGTTTTTTATCGTGGCGCTGCTGCGGCTCGATACCTATACCGCCAACTTGCCGTATCGTATCCTGAGCCAGCAGCCCATTGTGGCGACCGACAAGACGGGCTGGTTTACCGAACTTGGCCGGGTGCTCGACCGTGCCGAACAGCGCTATGAGGAAGGCCGCCATAAGGGCGTGCCCCACGGCGCGTTTGAGCGCTCAGTAGTTCGCGTGTATCGCAAGCATTGGGGAGGTTCTGATGACCGATAGGATGATGTCTCGCCGTCGCCTGTTTGAGGCGGCTGCCGGTGCGCTGTTGCTTTCGGGCTGCTCGGTGCAGGAAGACTCCTCGACTAAAAAGGTCAAAAAGCAGGACAAGATTAAAAAGGCCGAGGCCTCCGACCAGTCCAAGCACCTGCGCGACAAGGACGAGCTCTACGAGGTCTACGATGACTCGGGTATTGTGACCATGTACCTGACGGTCTCGCGCGGCAACAGCTCCGAGAACACCGACCACAGCTGGGCCGAGATCAACACGTACTCGGTGTATGACTATGCCGACATGGGCGTGACACGCTATCAGGTTATGGGCCTGCTGCAGCCGGGTGACGAAGACGGCCCGGTGGCCGGCGAGGTTGGCTATGGCGAGGAAGCGCCCAATGCTACCGTGCAGGTGCGCGGCCAGACATCGAGCAATAACTCGCAAAAGAATTACAAGGTGGAGCTCAAAAAGGGCAAGGGTACCTGGCGCCAACAGCGCGCGATTGCGCTCAACAAGCACATGGGCGAGGGTATGCGTTTTCGCAACAAGATGGCCTACGACCTTATCCGTGGGATTCCCCAGATGATGGGCCTGCGTACGCAGTTTGTGCATCTGTGGGTGTGCGACCAGACCGAAAAGTCCAACGACACCTTTGAGGACTACGGCCTGTTTACGCAGGTGGAGCAGCTCAATAAGACGGCGCTTAAGGCGCACGGCTTGGATAAGAACGGGCACCTGTACAAGGTGAACAGCTTTGATTTCCATCGCTACGAGGACACCATTAAGCTCGCCGATGATCCCGACTACAACCAGGCAAACTTTGAGGGCATGCTCGAGATTAAGGGTGATTCGGACCACACCAAGCTCATCGAGATGCTCGATGCGCTCAACGATGAATCGCAAAAGATCGATGATGTGCTCGATACCTACTTTGATACCGAGAATCTGGTCTATTGGCTGGCGTTTCAGATTCTGACGGGCAACTGTGATACGCAGAACCGTAACTGCTATCTGTACAGCCCGCTCAACTCAAATACCTGGTACTTTTTAGATTGGGATAACGACGGCATGCTGCGTAAGCTGGAGCTTTCTCTTACCGGGTTTTCGGACTACGCGAGCTGGGAGCGCGGTGCAAGCAACTACTGGGGCAACGTGCTGTTTAACCGCGCGTTGCGCAGCAAGTCGTTCCGCAGCGAACTCGACCGTGCCGTCAAGGACTTGCGCTCGTATTTGACCGAGACTCGCCTGACCAAGATGATCAAGCACTACCGCGATGTGACTGAATCCCTGGTCTTTGCTTCGCCCGATATCGACAATCTGCCTGTCACCAAGGACCAATACGAGCAGATCGCTGCGGCGATTCCCTCCGAGGTCGAGGAGAACTACAAGAGCTTTCGCGAGAGTTTTAAAAAGCCCATGCCGTTCTACATCGGCGTGCCGCAGATCGATAACGGTAAGCTGCGCATTAACTGGGATGCGTCCTACGACTTTGAGGCGCGCGACATTCGCTACACCGTGGAGCTTGCGCGCGACTATGCCATAAGCGACGTGGTCTTTAAGGCCGAGGACGTGCTGCTTCCCGAGGTGACCTGCGATGCGCCCGATGCCGGCCAGTATTTTGTGCGCGTGCGTGCCACCAACTCCGACGGTTATAGGCAAGATGCGTTTGACTACTATGTGACTGACGACGGCAAGCACTACGGCATGAAGTGTTTTTACGTGCAAGACGGCGGTAAGGTCGTGGAGGACACGTATGAGGAGGGCTAGCGCGCTGCTTGAGCGCTTGGCGGCTCCGCCTGTACGTACCACGCAGGAGCGTTACCGCCACGAGCTCAAATATCTCATTAACGAGGGCGAGCACTCCGCGCTTGCCTGTCGCATGGCGCCGGTTTTTAAACTGGACAAGCATGCGCGGGCGGGCGGTTACACTATTCGCAGCCTGTATTTTGACGACTACTGCAACTCGGCCTACGAGGAAAAAGACGCCGGCATTCTCATGCGCAAAAAGTATCGCGTGCGCATCTATAACGGCAGCGACAAGGTGATTAAGCTTGAGCGCAAAAAGAAGTACGGCAGCTGGATCTACAAGGAGGACGCGCCGCTTACGCGCGGCGAGTTTGAGCAGATTTTGGCTGGCGACTACGGCTTTTTGCTGAGGAGCCCCTATCCGCTCTGTCGCGAGTTCTACATCGAGTGCATCTGCAACGTGATGCGCCCGCGGACCATCGTGGATTACGAGCGCGAGCCGTGGGTGATGGATGAGGGCACCGTGCGCATTACGTTTGACATGAACGTGCGTGCCGCGGTGGGAAGCTTCGACATCTTTGACGTGACGCTGCCCGTGCTGCCCGTGCTAGAACCCGGCAAGCTGGTGATGGAGGTCAAGTTTACGGAGTTTTGCCCGCAACTGGTGCGTGATATGGTGCCGCCGGGAGCGGCCGAGCTTACGGCGGTCTCCAAGTACTGCCTGTGTTACGAAAAGACCGCCTACCTTCGCGGATTTAACTACTGGGAATCGGATTTTGGGAACCGAGGGGATATTTAGACCATGAGCACCAGGGACTATTTTAAGAACTCCGTTTTGGAGGCGTTTGGCCAGGTCGACCCTGCCAAGATTGGCTTTTCGCTGCTCGTGGCGCTCGCCATAGGCATCCTGATCTATTACGTGTACAAGCGCTTTTTTACCGGCGTGGTGTATTCGCGCAGCTTTGCCGTGACGCTCGTGGGCATGTGCGTGCTCACCTGCATGGTCACGCTCGCGATCTCGACGAACGTGGTCATCTCGCTCGGTATGGTCGGTGCTCTGTCTATTGTCCGCTATCGTACGGCGGTCAAGGACCCGCTCGACCTGCTGTATCTGTTTTGGGCTATTACCACGGGCATTACGGCCGGCGCCGGCATGTATGCGCTCGTGGGGCTCACGGCGGTGGTGATCGTGGTGATGATCGCCGGCTTTGCGAGCCACCAGGACAAGGCGCGCGTTTACATGATGGTCATCCACTACACGGGTCAGACCACTGGCGACGATATCGTGCGTGCATTTGGGCGCACCAAGTTTACCGTCAAGTCCAAGACGATGCGCGGCGACAAAGTCGAGATGGCCGTCGAGCTTTTCTCGGACGGTGTTGACATGCCCTATGCGGATGCCATTCGCGCGCTCGACGGCGTTGAAGATCTGACGTTGATCCAATATAACGGCGAATATCACGGCTAACTATGGTCCGACGTTTTAACAAACGCCGGACCGCTCGACGCTGCGCGGGCATCTGCCGGGCGATCTGCCGCTCAAACCGTCGCTCGCGTACATAAAGTACGCTTCGCTCCTCTTTCGCGGCACCTCGCCACGGCAGCTGCCCGCTCGCTGGCGTATGCTCGACCTGGGCGGTTGAAATGATCCGCTGAGACCTTTCCAGTCGAATAATTTTCGGATGAGGGTTGGGTATTATGGTGAAAGCGATTTCAACGACGGGGGTGCTCGTGGTAAAGATGAAAGATGTGGCCGAGCTGGCCGGCGTTTCGAGCGCCGCGGTCTCGCGCTATCTCAACGGTGGATATATCTCGGCGGACAAGGCCGAGCGCATTAAGCAGGCGATTGAGCTGACCGGATACGTGCGATCCAGCCAGGCTCGCGCGCTGCGCACCGGCTCCACCAAGCTCATCGGCGTTATCGTGCCTAAGATCAACTCGGAATCTGTGAGCCGCATTACCGCCGGTATTGGCCAGGTGCTCGGTCGTCGTGGCTACCAGATGCTGCTTGCCAATACCGATAACGCGGCCGATCGCGAGCTCGAATACCTTGATTTATTCCAAAATCACCCGGTCGATGGCATTGTGCTGGTGGCAACCATGATCACCGACGAGCACCGTCGCGCGATTGAGTCGTGCCGCGTGCCCATTGTGTTGATCGGCCAACATGTCGAGGGCGCGGCATGTGTCTATCACGACGATTACGAGGCTGCCTTTGAGCTCGGCCGTGCGCTTGCGGGTCGGGTGGATGGCAAGATCGCCTACATCGGAGTTACCGAAGAGGACCGCGCGGCTGGTTTCGACCGTCGTCGCGGCTTTGAGGCGGGGCTTCTTGCTGCGGGCGTGGTGCTTGATTCGAGCCTGATTCGCCAGGGATCCTTTACGCTTGACTCGGGCTATCGCGCTGCGCGCGAGCTGCTTGCCGATGCCCCCGATGTTTCGTTTATTGCGTGCGCGACCGACACTATGGCGGCCGGCGCCCTGCGCGCTCTTGACGAGGTGCGCGGCATGGGCGAGGGCGTGCGTCGCGTGAGCGGTTTTGGCGACAACGCATTTTTGCGCGCGCTGACGGGCGGTATTCCCACCGTGCATTACGGCTACCTGACCAGCGGCGTCGAGGCGACCAATATGTTGCTCAACACGCTCGATGGTGTGGAGGGGGAGAGCGGTCTAAAGACGCTCAAGCTCGGCCATCAGCTTATGAATGTCTAGGTTTTGGGCATGCCTGCCTTCCTCTGAGCCGACTGTTTTTGCCTTAAAACTACCATTCGCCGGCTAATTCCTACCGTTCATCCTGGTGTGAAAACGATTACAGATATATGAAACTGAAAACGTTTACAGTGTAAGTGTCAAAGATGGCCGGGTGCAGATGCGCCCGTTGGAGGAAAGGGAAGTCATGGACTACCGCAAATCAGCCCAAGAGGTGCTCGACAACATCGGTGGCGCCGGCAACGTTGTTTCGGCCGCACACTGCGCCACGCGTCTGCGTCTGGTGATTGCCGATAACGCCAAGGTCGACAAGGAGGCCCTTGAGAATGTCGATGGCGCCAAGGGCGTCTTTGAGGCCCAGGGCCAGCTCCAGATTATTTTTGGCACTGGCACCGTCAACAAGGTCTACGAAGAGTTCATCGCGCTCAGTGGCGTCGAAGCTGCTACCAAGGCCGAGGTCAAGGAGGCCGCGGCGCAGCAGCAGAACATCTTTATGCGTGCCATTAAGGTGCTCGGCGACGTCTTTGTCCCCATCATCCCCGCCATCGTGGCTTCGGGCCTGCTGCTGGGCATTATGAGCGCCCTCAACTTTATGGCCTCCAACGGCTTTATCGCGCTCGACACCAATAACTTTATCTACAAGATCGCCGACCTGGTCTCGGGAACGTCCTTTGGCATTCTGCAGATCCTGATCGGTTACTCCGCCGCTAAGGCCTTTGGCGCCAACCCGTATCTGGGCGCCGTCGTCGGCGGTGCGTTTATCAACTCCTCGCTGCAGAGCGCCTATACGGTTGCCTCCGAGGGCGTGCAGACCATGGTCACTGTCATTCCCGGCGTCTACAGCTTTGAGTGGGTCGGTTATCAGGGCCACGTTATCCCCATCGTTATCGCCTGCGCCATTCTGGCCTTCCTCGAGAAGCGCCTGCACAAGATCGTTCCCGAGATGTTCGACCTCTTTGTGACCCCGCTCGTCTCGGTGTTCGTGACCGTGCTCGTGACGCTCGTTGCCGTCGGCCCCATCTTCGTGTGGGCCGAGAACGCCATCCTCGGTCTGATCCAGGCCCTGCTGACCCTGCCCTTCGGCATCGGTTCCTTTATCGTCGGCCTGTTCTATGCCCCCACGGTCGTTACCGGTATCCACCAGATGTACACCGCCATCGACCTGGGCCAGCTCGCCCAGTACGGTGTGACCTACTGGCTGCCCATCGCCAGTGCTGCCAACATCGCCCAGGGTGGCGCAGCGCTTGCCGTTGCCTTTAAGACCCGCGATGCCAAGATCAAGGGCCTGGCGCTTCCTTCGGCTCTGTCCGCCTTCATGGGTATTACCGAGCCTGCCATCTTCGGTGTGAACCTACGCTTCTTTAAGCCCTTCATCGCCGGCTGCATCGGCGGCGGTTGCGGCGCCCTGGTCTGCGCGCTCACTTCGCTGGCTGCCTCCGGCACGGGCGTTACCGGTATCTTCGGTATCCTGCTGTGCCTGGCCCAGCCCGTGCAGTACGCGATCATGTTTGCGGTCGCCGCGCTGGTTTCTTTTGGCGTCTCGTTTGTCCTGTACAAGGACGAGCCCAAGGCTTCCGAGCAGGCCTAAGAGCTTTTGATTGAGGGAATGCCCGCGGGCTGTATGCTCGCGGGTGTTTCCGGCGTCTGGCGCCGATCTCTGGCGCCTTGTAACTTTCGATCCGTTAGGACTTTGATATGTCTAATGCCCTTGGGCGCGATCTTGCACAGCTGGTCGCCGCTGTTGACGCCGCCGCCTCTGAGTGCGGTCATGGCGCGTATGGTCAGCGCTTCCATATTATGCCGCCGGCGGGTTGGCTCAACGACCCCAACGGTCTTTGCCAAGCGGGTGGCGTGTTCCACGCTTATTTTCAATATGCGCCGTTTGATGTTGAGGGTGGCGTTAAGGCCTGGGGCCATGCGACGAGTCGCGATCTTATGACGTGGGACTACGTTGGCGCCCCGCTGCTGCCCGACGAGCCGTTCGATTGCCATGGCGTGTATTCGGGCTCCGCGCTTGCCGAGGACGGCCGCATTCGCGTACTGTACACAGGCAACGTTAAACTCTCCGATGCAGACGGCACGTACGACTACGTCAATACCGGCCGCCGCGCCGATACCGTCTATGTCGAGAGCGTTGATGGCTTTGCCGGTCGTGAGTTCAGCCAAAAGCGCGTGGTGCTGGCGTCCGAGGATTATCCCGAGGATTTGACCTGCCATGTGCGCGATCCCAAGGTGTGGCGTGACGCGGACGGGCGTTATCACATGGTGCTGGGCGCGCGTCGTCGCGTGGATGGGCCGCATGTCGATAGTCGATTTTGCGCGATGCACGGCGAGGGTGCCGGGCGCGATGTGGGCGAGATCCTGGTGTATGGCTCGGCCGATATGCTGAGTTGGGAGCTCGAGAGCCGCGTGTCTACCCCCGAGCGCTTTGGCTTTATGTGGGAGTGCCCGGGGTATCTGGAGCTTGAGGCGGATGGCGGCGTGCCGGCAAGGTTTCTGTCTTTCTCTCCCCAGGGGCTCGAGGGCGGTCGTTGGGACCGCGGCAATGTGTATGCAGCGGGCTACATGCCCGTTACGGGTAACATTACGGGTGGCAAGGACGCTTATGAGCTGGGCGAGTTCCGCCTGTGGGACGCCGGCTTTGACTTCTATGCTCCGCAGGAGTTCACGGCCGAGGATGGTCGCCACATTCTGATTGGCTGGATGGGCATGCCCGATGAGCCGACCTATGACAATGCGCCCACCGTGGCGTGCGGCTGGCAGCACTGCATGACAGTGCCGCGTGAGCTTACAGCCGGTGCCGGCGGCGTGGTGCTGCAGCAGCCGGTGCGCGAGATCGAGCACCATTATGCCTCGGTGCGTATGGGGGAGGGTTCGTTGGAGGTTGCCGGCGACACCTGCTTTGACGTTGTTGTCGACGGCGCATTTACCGCAATCGTTGATGGCGAGCTGAAGCTGGCGTTTGTGCCCGCTGGGGGCGAGCTGCCCGCGCGCTTTGAGATGCGATTTACCGATGAGGGTCGCGCTTCTGCCGGCTGCGGTCGCACCGTGCGTTGGGAGCCCGTCGACGAGGTTCGTAACGTGCGCATTGTCGGCGATGTCTCGTCGGTCGAGGTGTTTGTGAACGATGGCGCACTCGTGTTCTCGACGCGCATCTATCCCGAGGCCTATGGCGTGACCGTTGACGCCCCGGGTGCGAGCGTGACCTATCATACGCTCATCATCTAGGCGATTCGTCGCATATCGGCGCTATACTGCAGCCGTTGCCCACGATGCGGGGAACACTCGTATCGTGGGTTTTTGCTTATGAAGGGACGGCGCCGCGTGGACGTGCAACAGCTAGAAGAGGCTTGGGCTTTGAGAGCCGGCGCGCGTGAGGCGCGGTTGCTTGCGGCCCTGCATGTGCCGGCGGCGCTGTCTCTGTTGGGGATTGTGCGTCCCGGTGACCGCTTGGTGGCCTTTGCGGACGACTTTGCCGATGCGTTTGCGAGCGGCTTTGATTGCTGCGATGTCGCGCTGGTGGGCTCGCCGTCCGCCGAGGCGTTTGCCGCTGCGTCCGAGGGCATTGATGCTTTGTTTGATGCCGAGGGTCCGCACCTGTGGTGGTTCGTCAACTCCATCGGCGGGTTTGGTCTGCGTGTGCCCGATCTGCGCGCTCTGGGTCGGGCGGCGCGTGAGGCCCATGCGCTGCTGGTTGTAGACAACACCGTGGCGTCGGCTTTTGGCTGCGATCCGCTGCGGCTGGGTGCTGTGCTGTCGTTCGAAGCGCTTGACCGCGTGTGCGCCGGCAAGGCTCCGCGCAAGTTGGTTGCCGTATCGGTCGCGCGCTCGCTGCTCAAGCGCCATCGTGTGGATGCCGCTGCCGAGTGCGCGCATGCGTTGTTTGTGGGTTGCGATGCGTCGGCACTCGATCTGTCTGTTGAGGAGGCTGAAGCGCTTGAACGCGGGCTGGAATCGCTCGATGCCCGCATGCAGGCTCACTTCGATCGCGCGCGTGCACTGGCCGAGTATCTGGCCGCCAACGAGATGGTGTGCAACGTGTGCTATCCCGGACTGAGCTCGCATCCCGACCATTCGGTTTCAACGGGAATCCTCGAGCACGGCTTTGGTCCAGCAGTTGAATTTGACCTTATCGAGCGTAGCGCGGACAAGCTGTTCGATGCTTTGCCCGGGGAGTTTCGCACATCGCCCGCCGGCGGCGCAACGACGCGCCTTTCGGCTCCAGACGGCAAGCAGGGGAGCACCGTCCGCCTCTTCGCCGGTACCGACGACCCCCTGGTCGTAGCGTCCGCCCTAGACAACGCCCTTCGTAAATTAGCTACTTTTTAATACTTGCGATGAGGTCGTTTGCTTTGGTGGCAATGACCTTGTTTATGTCGGCCTGCAGCTCCTCGTAGACTGCTATGGCTCGCTCTCCGGCGGGGGTGAGGGTGGATCCGCGGGCGCCGTCGCGCTCGATGAGCTTGCAGCCCAGCTGGCCTTCGGCCTCGTTTACGATGCGCCAGGCCTTGGAATACGCCATGCCCATGCTTTTGGCGGCCCGGTTGAGCGAGTGCTCGCGGGCAATCCCCTGCAGCAGCAAGACGCAGCCGTGGCCGAACACGCCCGGCAAATCCTTGTCGCACGCTTGAATGACCAACTTTGCCGTCGTCTTGTACTCCATACGCTCCACGTCTTCCCGCTAAAGTGTTTGCTGGGCAAACGCAAAGCCTGCGTCAAACCCTCGTGTGCTCTTCTTAAATCATGCATTGTAGCAGTCAAAGTGCGTTAAGATACTTCCCCAGTATTGGGCGCCCAAGGTTGGGCTGGGTCCTACGAGGCCTGCAGCCGACCGGTCGCATGGAAAAAGGAGAAACATGGCTACGTTCTTTCCCGGTGAGTCCCACACGTTTTCGGAGTATCTGCTGGTCCCTGGTTACTCGTCCTCGCAGTGCATCCCCAACAACGTCTCTCTTAAGACGCCGCTGACCCGCTTTAAGCGCGGTGAGAAGCCGGCAATCACCCTGAACATCCCCATGGTTTCCGCCATCATGCAGTCCGTCTCGGGCGTCGACATGGGTGTCGCGCTCGCTACCGAGGGTGGCCTGTCCTTCATTTACGGTTCCCAGAGCGCCGAGTCCGAGGCCGCCATGGTCAAGGCCGTCAAGGATCACAAGGCCGGTTTCGTTCAGTCTGATTCCACGCTGACCCCCGACATGACCATGGAGCAGGTCATCGAGCTCAAGGAGAAGACCGGTCACTCCACCATGCCGGTTACCGACGACGGCACTCCCAAGGGTAAGCTCCTGGGCATCGTCACCAGCCGTGACTATCGCCCCAGTCGCGATGACCACCAGACGAAGGTCTCCGAGTTCATGACCCCGCGTGAGCAGCTCATCGTGGGTGACAAGAACATCAGCCTCAAGGTTGCCAACGACGTCATCTGGGACAACAAGCTCAACGCCCTGCCAATCGTCGACGACAATGATCACCTTATGGGCATCGTCTTCCGCAAGGACTACGACAGCCACAAGACCAACCCCAACGAGCTGCTCGATAACGACAAGCGCTATATGGTCGGTGCCGGCATCAACACCCGCGACTATGCCGAGCGCGTGCCGCTGCTCATCGAGGCTGGTGCCGATGTCCTGTGCATCGACTCTTCCGAGGGCTTCAGCGAGTGGCAGAAGCGCACCATCGAGTGGATCCGTGCCAACTATGGCGAGGACGTCAAGGTCGGTGCCGGTAACGTCGTCGACGCCGAGGGCTTCCGCTTCCTGGCTGACTGTGGTGCCGATTTCATCAAGGTCGGTATCGGCGGCGGTTCCATTTGCATTACCCGTGAGACCAAGGGTATCGGCCGTGGCCAGGCCACTGCGTTGATCGACGTCTGCCGCGCTCGCGACGAGTACTACGAGGAGACCGGCGTCTACGTGCCCGTGTGCTCCGACGGCGGTATCGTCTACGACTACCACATGACGCTTGCCCTTGCCATGGGTGCCGACTTTATGATGCTGGGCCGTTACTTCGCCCGCTTTGACGAGAGCCCGACCGAGCGCGTCAACGTCAATGGCCAGTACATGAAGGAGTACTGGGGCGAGGGTTCTGCGCGTGCCCGCAACTGGCAGCGTTACGACCTGGGCGGCGCCGCAAAGCTCAGCTTCGTCGAGGGCGTCGACTCCTACGTTCCTTACGCCGGCTCCCTCAAGGATGGTGTGGGCGGCACGCTCTACAAGGTCAAGTCCACGATGTGCAACTGCGGTGCCCTCTCGATCCCCGAGCTCCAGGAAAAGGCGCGCCTAACGCTGGTCAGCTCGACCTCGATCGTCGAAGGCGGCGCCCATGACGTAGTGGTCAAGGATTCTCAGCAGAGCGTCTCCTACCGCTAAGCGGCTTTTCCAAGCACCGCACCTTGCCGTTCAAACCGTCGCTCGCGTACCAAAGTACGCGTCGCTCCTCTTTCACGGCAATCTGCGGCACTTGGAAAACCCGTCCATGCTTGGACGGGTAACAAATAGCGGTTGATTCCCAACCACGTTATTTAGATAAAGCGAGATGCATGCAAGTCGCAGGCATCTCGCTTGTTGTATTTGCTAGAATCATCCAAGTTAACCCTAGGGTCGGGCGGCTAGGCTTTGCTCGCTGCAAGTTCCGCACGAGCCGAAGGCCACTTAATGTGGCCTTCGTGCGAGCAGGACTGTCCGCAGCAGCGAGTAAAGCCTAGCCGACCGACCCCAATCAAGTTAAAAGGAGCTGATATGTGCGATTGCACAGATCATAAGGATGAGATCCCTGCCTACGACGCGCAGGCCATTGAGTCCCGGTGGATGAAGGCCTGGGAGGATTCCAATCTCTTTGCCGTCGACACCGACGACAGCAAGCCCAAGAAGTACGTGCTCGAGATGTTCCCGTATCCGTCGGGCGACCTGCACATGGGCCACGCGCGCAACTATACCATCGGCGATGCCATGGCCCGTCAGGCCCGCATGCGCGGCTACGACGTGCTGCACCCCATCGGCTTTGACGCCTTTGGCCTGCCTGCCGAGAACGCCGCCATCAAGCACAACACGCAGGCTGCCGCCTGGACGTATAAGAACATGGACCAGGCGCTCGCCACGATGAAGCGCATGGGCTTCTCCTACGATCTGGATCGCATGGTCAAGACCTGCAGCCCCGACTACTACCGCTGGGGCCAGTGGATCTTTGAGAAGATGTGGGAAAAGGGCCTGGTCTACCGTAAGAAGAACCCGGTCAACTGGTGCCCCACCTGTAAGACCGTTCTGGCCAACGAGCAGGTTACCGAGGGCAAGTGCTGGCGCTGCGGCACCGAGCCCGAGAAGCGCGACCTTGAGCAGTGGTACTACAAGATTACCGAGTACTCCCAGGAGTTGCTCGACGACCTGGAGAAGCTCCCCGGCTGGCCCGAGCGCGTCAAGCAGATGCAGGCCAACTGGATCGGCCGCTCCGAGGGCGCCGAGGTCACCTTCACGCTG
>CABVAY010000023.1 GCA_902496455.1 uncultured Collinsella sp. | reverse complement strand
AGCCCCTTGCGGCGTAGTTCTTATTTAAGCCGTCCAAGTTTTGGGGTGCAGTTCATTTCTCCAGATCGGGGAGATGTGGGGCCGTCCTTTTATCTTGTAGCATCCTTGATATCTAAAAGGAAAACCCCACAGCCCATTGAACTGCGGGGTTTTCCATTGTGCCTCCGATGCGAAATAAATCGCTCAGATATTACTGATAATCGACGACGTCGATCCAGTTCTTCAGGAACTCATCGTTCACGTTGCGCTTACGAGCGAGCTCGGAAGCGGCGACGATGCTCGTCCACTGACGCACGACCTGCATGGGCATGTCGGCGCGGTCGCAGTAGAGCTCCAGGTAGGCCTCGGCCTGATCCTTGCTGTCGAGAGCGAAGAGCAGGTAGGTGGTGGCAACGTCGGCAGCAGGGGAGCCCTGGGTGGCGTGTGCCCAGTCGCACACATAGAGCTGGCCGTCGTCGCCGACGATGACGTTGGAGGGGTTGAAGTCGCCGTGGCAGACCTTGAACTCCTTGGTCATGCCGTCCAGACGCTCCTGAAGGTTGTAGCGCGTGGTGGCATTGAGCTGATCAAGGCTGTCAATCATGCGGGCGAACTTGTCGCGCTGACGGTTGAGCAGCGGGGAGGTGTAGCCGTGGATCTCGATCTGGAGGTCGACGAACATCTCGAGGTACTCACCAAAGCGCTGGGGCTCGGCAGTCATCTTCTCGGCAAGGGTGGTGCCCGGAACCTTCTCGGTCACGAGCGCCCAGCCGTTGGCGTTCTCGAGCTGGGAAACCTCGAGAGCCTTGGGGCTGCGGATGCCGCACTCATTGATGCGGGCAAGATTCAAAGCCTCGTTGAACACGTCGGAGACAGGCTTGGTCTCGTTAAAGACCTTGACGATCTTGTCGCCCAGGTCGTAAACGACCTTGTTGCCACGGCGGACGAGCTCGGTCTTGGAATCGGGTAGCAGCATGGTTGCATCCTTTCAACGATGCGATAGAAGCGACGGCGGGGGTGTGTGAAACACCCGTGCACCCCCGCCGCAAAAAACCGTGCTAAAAACTAGCAGACGGCGTAGTCCTGGGGCTCGCGGCCGTAGTAGGCGTCCAGGTAGAGCTCCTTGATCTCGCTCATGAGCGGGTAGCGCGGGTTAGCGCCGGTGCACTGGTCGTTGAATGCCTGCTCGGTCATCTCGTCGAGGGTGTCGAGGAAGTACTGTTCGTCAACACCGTAGTCGGCGATGGTCTTCTTGACACCGATGAAGTCCTTGAGCTCCTCGAGCTTCGTGATGAAGTTCTCGAAGACCTCCTTGTCGTCCTTGCCCTCGATGCCGCAGTACTTGGCCATCTCGGCGTAGTTGTGCAGCGCGTTGGGGTAAGGATACTGGGAGAAGGTACCCATCTTGACGGGAGCCTCGGCGGCGTTGTAGCGCATGACGCGGGTCAGGATGACGGCGTTAGCGATGCCGTGGGGCAGGTGATGGAAAGCGCCGAGCTTGTGAGCCATGGAGTGGTTGAGGCCCAGGAAGGCGTTGGCGAAGGCCATACCGGCCATGCAGGAGGCGTTGTGCATCTCCTCGCGGGCGTGCGGGTCCTTGGCGCCGTTCGTGAAGCTGGAGGGCAGGTTCTCAAAGACGAGCTTGGCAGCGCGCTCGGAGAGGCCCTTGGTGTAGTCGGAAGCCATGATGGAGACGTAGGACTCGATGGCGTGGGTCATGACGTCGATGCCGGAGGCAGCGGTCAGGCCGCGCGGGGCGGTCATGCAGTTGTCGGCGTCGACGATAGCCATGTTGGGGAGCAGCGCGTAGTCGGCGAGCGGCCACTTGATGCCGGTCTCCTTGTCGGTGATGATGGCGAACGGCGTGCACTCGGAGCCGGTACCCGAGGAGGTCGGGACGGCGACGAAGTAGGCCTTCTTGCCCATCTCGGGGAAGGTGAAGATACGCTTGCGGATGTCCATGAAGTCCATGGCCATGTCCTCAAACTTGCACTCGGGGTGCTCGTACATCATCCACATGATCTTGCCGGCGTCCATAGCGGAGCCACCGCCGACGGCGATGATGACGTCCGGCTCAAAGAGAGCCATCTGCTTGGCGCCGCGACGTGCGCACTGCAGCGACGGATCGGGCTCGACGTCGTAGAAGCAGTCGTGGGCGATGCCCATCTCGTCGAGCTTGGCCTCGATGGCGCGGGTGTTGCCATTCTTGAAGAGGAACTGGTCGGTAACGATGAAGGCGCGCTTCTTGCCCATGACGTTGCCCAGCTCGTCGAGGGCGACGGGCGTGGAACCCTTCTTGAAGTAGACCTTCTCGGGAGCGCGGAACCACAGCATGTTCTCACGGCGCTCGGCCACAGTCTTAACGTTGATCAAGTGCTTCACCCCAACGTTCTCGGAGACGGAGTTGCCGCCCCAGGAGCCGCAGCCCAGGGTCAGAGACGGCTTCATGCCAAAGTTGTACAGGTCACCGATGCCACCGTGCGAGGACGGGGTGTTGATGACGATGCGGCAGGCCTTCATGACGTGCTCGAACAGGCTGATCTTCTCGGCCTGGGCGGGGTGCACGTACAGAGAGGCGGTGTGGCCCGGGCCACCGGCGAGCACCAGGTGCTCGGCCTTGTCGACGGCCTCCTGGAAGTCCTTGGCGTGGTACATGGCCAGGACTGGGGAGAGCTTCTCGTGGGAGAACTCCTCCTTGGCGGGGTCGGTGGAGGTGACCTCGGCGATCAGGATCTTAGTCTTGGCGGGAACCTCGATGCCGGCGAGCTCGGCGATCTTGGCGGCAGCCATGCCGGGGATGCGGTGATCGAGGGCGCCGTTCTTGAACATGGCGGCACGCAGGGCCTCCATCTCGGCACCCTGCTTGACGAAGTAGCAGCCGCGCTTCTGGAACTCGGCCTTGACCTGGTCGTAGATGGTGTCGATGACGGTCACGGACTGCTCGGAAGCGCAGATCATGCCGTTGTCGAAGGTCTTGGAGTGGATGATGGAGTTGACTGCGAGCAGAACGTCGGCGGTGTCGTCGATGACGACCGGGGTGTTACCGGCGCCAACGCCCAGGGCGGGCTTGCCCGAGGAGTAGGCGGCCTTGACCATGCCCGGGCCACCGGTGGCGAGGATGATGTCGACGTCGCGCATGACCATGTTGGTCAGCTCGATGGAGGGGACATCGACCCAGCCGATGATGCCCTCGGGGGCACCAGCCTTGACGGCGGCGTCAAGCACGAGCTTGGCGGCGGCGATGGTGCACTTGGCGGCAGCCGGGTGCGGGGAGATGATGATGGCGTTGCGGGTCTTCAGGCTGATCAGCGTCTTGAAGATTGCGGTGGAGGTGGGGTTGGTCGTCGGGATGACGGCGCCCACGATGCCGATGGGCTCGGCGATCTTGGTGATGCCGTAAGCCTCGTCGCGCTCCAGGACACCACAGGTCTTGGTGTTCTTGTAAGCGTTGTAGATGTACTCTGCGGCGTAGTGGTTCTTGATGACCTTGTCCTCAAGAACGCCGCGGCCGGTCTCCTCGATGGCCATTTTCGCCAACGGGATACGAGCCTTGTTGGCGGCCATGGCGGCCTCATAGAAGATCTTGTCGACCTGCTCCTGCGTGTACGTAGCAAAAAGCGCCTGGGCCTCTCGCATCTGAGCGAGCTTAGCCTCAAGCGCCTCTACGTTGTCCACAATTGCGGGAGTAGTGTTTTCCGGTGACTTTTTCACCATTTGTGTCTCCTTGCGATCGGAGATTTACCCTACAAGATGCATGATAGCAAGAAATAATTCGGTGAACGGTCAGATTCCCGTAAAAGACAAACTAAAACGCTTCAATCAAATGAACCGTTTCAACTAAAACTATGCCCAATGCATCGCCCCGCTCATTGGGGACAGACTTACATGAGTGCTTCCACTCATTGGGGACAGACATCGATTTGCCATTTTGCCGTTCTGGGCCTGTTTTTGCTGCTCATTGGATATAAATAGATCACAGGCTCAGCATTTCGCGTTCCTTCTCTCCTTTTAGGTGTTGCCTGTTCAGTTTTGAAAGGAGAGATTTATGCCTCGATGCGCCCGTGCCGTTTCGCTCACCGGCTATTACCACGTCTTTGACCGTGGCAACTCCAAACAGATTATTTTTGAAGATGACTCTGACCGATATCGTTTCTTATCGGACATCTCGGACAGGTTTGCACGCCATAAAGTGGCAGTGTTGGCTTGGTGCCTTATGGACAACCACTTCCATTTGATGGTTGATGACCCATATGACAACCTTTCAAAGGCAATGCAGTGCGCACTGACGGCGTATGCTAAGTATTTCAATGGGAAAACGGGAAGAACGGGCCATCTGTTTGACAATCGCTATTCGCGGGTCGCGGTTGAGTCGGACACGCAGGCGGTGCAGCTGCTCGACTATATTCATCTCAATCCCGTGAAAGGTGCGCTTGACTCGCTCGAAGCATACCGCTGGTCAAGCTTTAGGGCATACCAGCTGGGCTACGATCCCTTTGACATCTGTGACGCGGCCCCTATGCTCGATATTGTCGGGGGGTCTCGTCGCTATTGTGAGCATCTTAAGGAAGTTGCCGGGCGGATCTGGTCAGTTGAGATTCTTCCACGCCGACGGATCCTCGATGAGGATGCTCTTTCCGTTGCGCGCGAAGTCCTTCCGAGCATAGATCCTGCGCTGCTCAAGGCCCTGCCACGCCCCGATCGTGATGCGTGTCTGCTGAGGCTTAGGCAGGCACATCTCACGGTCAAGCAAATTGCCCGCATCACCGGTATTGGCGCCACAAGCGTGACCAAGGCCACCACAGGCTGGAACGAGGCGGCGTGAGGCAGGTCAGGACCTGATCATGGCGCCGCATGCGTGCGTCATGTCTGTTCCCAATGCGTGAAAGCACTCATGTAAGTCTGTCCCCAATGAGTGCAAAAAAGGCGCCCTCCGTAGGGGAGGGCGCCTTTGGTAAGTTCTATATGAACGCGAGGTCTTTGACCCGGAGAGTCCGAGGTACTTGTTGGTAAGACCTTATTTACGAGCGCGCAACCTTGCCGGACTTGAGGCAGGTGGAGCAAACGTTCATCTTGCGACGGTGACCATCGACGACGACGTAGACGCGCTGGATGTTGGGGCGGAACTTACGGTTGGTGACGCGGTGAGAGTGGCTGATGGAGCGACCGGCAACGGGGTGCTTACCGCAAACTTCGCAAACTTTGGACATAACTGACCCTCCTTGGGCGACAAACGAACATGTCGCGTTAACAAACAAGCCTGAACTATAGCACAGAAGTCGCTCCCTGTGCGCAATCTACACAGAGATATTCCTCTTTTGGCGATAGTGCCCACGCTACGGCCCTGGACGTAGATCCGATTTGCGTGCAGCAGAGGGGATTATGCCAGCTCGTGCGTGTGTTTTCAAGCTCGTCCCACAAATATATATAGGTTTATGGAGCATTGGGCTCCGTTTACGGATTGCTCTGTATTTATGCTCGCAATTAAGCCCGAGGTTGGCTACACTATCCCTTGACCATTAAAGGGGTACGAGATACCCACATGGAATTACATAGCTGCCATGCGAGCAGCCTTTCCTGTGGGTGTCTGGTCCGCTTTAAGCGGTCGGGCATCTATTTTTTTGACTGTGTCAGCAGTCAAGACATGTGAGGAAGGAGATCGATGGGCACGACTTCCCCCAAGGCGGTCATCATGGACGAGACCGCCGTCAATCGAGCGATGACCCGCATCGCGCACGAGATTCTCGAGCGCAACGAGGGCTGTGAAGACCTCGCTCTGGTCGGCATCGTCACGCGCGGCGACCTTCTGGCAAAGAAGCTCGCCGAGGAGATCAAGGAGATCGAGGGCGTCGACGTTCCGCTCGGCAGCCTCGACATCAGCTTCTACCGCGATGACTACGCTACCAATTTCGCTCCCGCGATCCACGCCACCAACATTCCCTTCAGCGTCGATGGCAAACGCGTCGTTTTGGTGGACGACATCCTGTACACGGGTCGTACCATCCGCGCCGCTCTAGACGCCGTCATGGACCTGGGCCGTCCGAGCCGCATTGAGCTGGCAGTCCTCGTTGACCGCGGCCACCGCGAGCTCCCCATCTCGCCGGACTTTGTCGGCAAGAACGTTCCCTCGTCGCATGAGGAGAACGTGCACCTATATATGAAGGAAGTCGACGGCCACACCGCTGTCGAGATTAACGACGTCGCGCCGGGTTCCCACGTGGGCTCCGCGCCGCTGGGAGGTGAGTAGTACCGTGGCGTTCAACCATAAGCACCTGATCGACATTACCGAGTACTCCGAAGAGGACATCAAGCTCATCCTCGAGACCGCCAAGGCGTTCTCCGAGGTCAACGAGCGTGCCATCAAGAAGGTCCCCACGCTCAAGGGCAAGACCATCGTCAACATGTTCAACGAGCCCTCGACGCGCACCCGCAGCTCCTTCGAGCTCGCCGAGAAGCGTCTTTCGGCCGACAGCCTCAACTTTGGCGGCTCCTCGACCTCCACGGTCAAGGGCGAGAGCCTCGTCGACACCGTCGAGACCCTCAACGCCTACAAGATCGACTGCATCGTCGTGCGCGATAAGCACGCCGGTGCTCCCTACATCGTCACGCAGAACTCGCCCGCGAGCGTCATCTGCGCCGGTGACGGCAAGCACAACCATCCCACGCAGGCCCTGCTCGACCTGTACACCATCTGGGAGCACAAGGGTGACTTCCACGGTCTGAAGGTCGCCGTCGTCGGCGATATCGCGCACTCCCGCGTTTGCGGCTCGCTGATTCCCGCCCTTAAGATCATGGGCTGCGAGACCTACGCCGTCGCCCCCGGCACGCTGCTGCCGCCGGCGCCCGAGGTCCTGGGCTGCGACCACGTGACGAGCGACCTCGATTCCGTCCTGCCCGAGCTGGACGTTGTCTACATGCTGCGCGTGCAGCAGGAGCGCCTCGAGGGTGCCCCGTTCCCGACCATTCGCGAGTACCACAAGCTCTTCGGCCTGACCAAGGACCGTGAGAAGCTCATGAAGCCTGACGCGATCATCTGCCACCCGGGCCCCATCAACCGCGGTGTCGAGTTCGACTCCTATATGGCCGACCACCCGCAACGCTCCGTCATCCTGGAGCAGGTCTACGCCGGTATCTGCGTGCGTATGGCTATCCTGTATCTGCTGCTTGGAGGTGCCGATAATGGCCTTGCTTCTTAAGAATGCCCACGTCGTCGACCCGTCCGTCGAGCTTGACGGTGTCGTTGACGTCCTGATTGACGGCGACAAGATCGCCGAGGTCGGCGAGAATCTCGCCGTCGAGGGAGCCGAGGTCCGCGACCTTTCCGGCAAGTACCTCGTCCCTGGCCTGGTGGATATGCACGTTCACCTTCGCGAGCCCGGCTATGAGGTCAAAGAGGACATCGAGAGCGGCACCCGCGCAGCTGCCAAGGGCGGCTTTACCGGTGTGTGCGCCATGCCCAACACCGATCCCGTCACCGATAACGGCACCGTCGTGGAGTTCGTCAAGTCCCGCGCTGCCGAGGTCGGTCACTGCCGCGTCTATCCGTCGGGCGCCATGACCCGCGGTCTTAAGGGCGAGGCCATGTCCGAGATGGGCGATATGGTCGCCCACGGCGCCGTCGCCTTCACTGACGACGGTCGTGGCGTGCAGGGCGCGGGCATGCTCCGTCGCTGCATGGACTACGGCAAGATGTTCGGCAAGGTCTTTATGAGCCACTGCCAGGACGAGGATCTGGTCGGTCACGGTCAGATCAACGAGGGCAAGGTCTCGACCCGTCTGGCCCTCGAGGGCTGGCCGGCGACAGGCGAGGAGCTGCAGATCGCTCGCGATATCGAGATCGCCAAGCTGACCGGTGCCAAGCTGCACATCCAGCACATCTCCACCGCTCATGGCCTGGAACTCGTGCGAGCCGGTAAGGCCGCCGGTGTCCAGGTGACCTGCGAGGCTACCCCGCACCACATGTTCCTGACCGAGAACGACCTGGATGAGACCTACAACACCTCGCTCAAGGTCAATCCGCCGCTTCGCACCGACGAGGACGCCGAGGCCATCCGTCAGGGTGTCATCGACGGTACCGTCGACGTTATCGTCACCGATCACGCTCCCCACACCCCGTGGGAGAAGGCCCGCGAGTTCGAGCTTGCGCCCTTTGGCATGATCGGCCTCGAGACCTCGCTGTCGCTTGTGCTTACCGAGCTGGTCAACACGGGCAAGATGAGCATGGCTCGCATGGTCGAGCTCATGGCCATCAAGCCGCGTGAGATCCTGGGCCTCGACCAGGTTCAGGTCAAGGCGGGCTCCGTTGCCGACCTGACCGTGTTCGACGCGTCCGCCACTTGGACGGTTGGCGAGGACGGTTACGAGTCGCGCGCCGAGAACTCCGGTTTTGCCGGCCGCACGCTTACCGGTCGTGCCACCGATGTGTTTGTCGGCGGTAAGCAGACGCTCGCCGACGGCTGCATCTGCTAGCATAGCCTTATCGCTTTTTTGCGCGGTGCCCTTGCGGTGCCGCGCTTTCTGTTCGTTTTGACCATGCAATCGCATGGGGGATTGGAGCGTCTATGCCCACACCTTCCACTGCACGCATGCACGACTTCGAGGTCGTCTCGAACCGGGAGATCGCCGACGGCATCTTCTCGCTCGTCATCTCGGCCCCCAAGCTTGCAAGTGCGCTCAAGCCCGGTCAGTTTGTGAACATTGCCGTGCCCGGCGATGCGTCCTCGCTGCTTCGCGTGCCCCTGAGCTTCTATCGCGCCGACGCCGAGGCCGGCACTGTCGAGCTGTGGTACGCCGTCGTGGGCGACGACACCCGTCGTCTGTCGCAGATGGCCCCCGGCTCCAAGTCCAACCTGTTGGGCCCTGGCGGCCGCGGCTGGCTTGTTCCCGAGGGCACTAGGAAGGCCCTGCTCGTCGCCGGTGGCATCGGCGTTCCGCCCGTGCTGTGCCTTGCCGGCAAGCTTGCCGAGCAGGGCGTGGATGTCGACGTTTGCCTGGGCTTTGGCACCGCTTCCAAGGCCGTGGGTGTCGATGAGTTCCGCGCGCTGGGCGCCACGGTTAACGTGTGCACCGATGACGGCACGCTCGGCACGCACGGTTTTTGCACCGACCCGGCAGCCGAGCTGCTCGGCGAGGGCGGCTACGACTATGTGGCCAGCTGCGGTCCCGCCGTCATGATGAAGAAAGTCGCCGCCGCTGCCGCTGAGGCCGGTGCGTACTGCGAGGTGTCGCTCGAGCGCATGATGAGCTGTGGCTTTGGCGCCTGCAACACCTGCAATGTCGAGACGGTCGACGGTATGAAGGGTGCTTGCATGTGCGGCCCCGTGTTCGATGCTTCCAAGGTGGTGGTCTTCTAGTGGGTACCGTGAACATGGCCGTCGATTTCGGCGGCGTCAAGATGCAGAACCCCATCAACACCGCAGCCGGTACCTTTGGCTACGGTTGGCAGTTCCAGAACTTCTTTGATGTTTCCCAGCTGGGCGCCATCACCACCAAGGGTTGCGCAGCCGAGCCCTGGCCCGGCAATCCCGCGCCCCGCATGGCTGAGATTCCCGGCGGCATGATCAACTCCGTGGGCCTTCAGAACCCCGGCGTGGCCGCCTTTGCCCGCGAGTCCGGTCCGTGGCTCGAGCAGCTGTCCAAGGACGGCTGCCAGGTCATTTGTCAGGTTGCCGGCCACTCCGTTGACGAGTTTGTCCGCGCGCTCGAGATGTATGTCGAGCTGTGCCCCTGGGCTGCCGGCTACGAGATCAACGTGAGCTGCCCCAATATCGCCGCCGGCGGTGCCGCCATGGGCTCCACGCCCGAGGGCGCCTCTTCCGTTATGGCTGCCTGCCGCAAGGTGACCGATAAGCCGCTGTTCGTGAAGATGGCACCGGTCAACGTCGCCGAGATCGCCAAGGCCCTCGAGGCCGCTGGCGCCGACGGCCTTTCGGTCATCAACTCCATCCAGGGCATGGCCATCGACGTCCATACCCGCAAGTCCCGCGTGGCAAAGCCCAAGGGCGGCCTTTCGGGCCCGCTGTGTCATCACATCGCCGTGCGCATGGTCTGGGAGGTTGCCCAGGCCGTCGATATCCCCATCAACGGTGTCGGCGGTGTCATGACCGGTGAGGATGCGGCTGAGTTTATCCTGGCCGGTGCCACCTGCGTGTCGGTCGGTATGGCCAACTTCGTCGATCCGTGCGCTTCGCTCAAGATCGCGCATGAGCTCGAGGCCTGGGCCGAGTCCCAGGGCGTGAAGGACATCAACGAACTGGTAGGTGCTTTCGAATGCTAGAGACCGATGCCCGCGACCGCGTTATCGTCGCCCTCGACTGCGACCGTGAGCGTGCGCTCGAGCTCGCCCACGAGCTTTCTGGTCATGCCGCTTGGCTCAAGGTGGGCATGACGCTCTATTACGCTGAGGGCCCCGAGATCGTCAAGACCTTTAAGGACCTGGGCTTTAAGGTCTTCCTCGACCTCAAGTTCCATGATATTCCGCATCAGGTTCGCGGTGCCGCCCGCTCGGCCTCGCTTGCCGGTGCCGACCTGCTCTCGGTTCACGGCTTGGGTTCGGGCGCCATGCTTGCTGCCTGCCGCGAGGGTGCCGAGGAGGCGCGCGACGACCGCGCCAAGCTCGTCGCCATCACCGTGCTCACGAGCATGAATCAGGATGCCTTGAGCGAGATCGGCGTCGAGTCGCCCGTGGCCGAGGAGGCCGCCCGCCTGGCAAAGCTCGCTCAGGCCAACGGTATCGATGGCATCGTGTGCTCGCCGATGGAGGCTCACGACATGCGTGAGCTGCTGGGTCCCGATGCCCTGATCGTGACTCCGGGCGTGCGTCCGGTGGGTGCCGCCCTTGGTGACCAGTCCCGCGTGGCGACGCCTTCCCAGGCTATCGAGCGCGGTGCAAGCCACATTGTGGTGGGCCGTCCCATCACCGGTGCCGACGATCCGGTTGCCGCCTTTGACGCCATCGTCGCCGAGCTGGTCGAAAACGTCGCGTAAAAGATTCCCCTAAGTCACCACTTTTGGGTCTCATTAGCACAAAATAGCCCCTGTGCCTGCGTAAACTTTCCCATCCTTTGTGTGGAATCGCAGGTCAGGGGCTTAACTTTGGGCGCAGTATATTGCACTTTTTGCGGGTATCGTCTAACCTATGGAGCCGCGATTGGGCATTTTGTACGTTCTACGTGCTAAAATGCCAATTATTGAATCAGATATAACCTAACTTTTTGGAGGTACGAATGGCACTCCCTCAGCTTACCGATGAGCAGCGCAAGCAGGCTCTTGAGAAGGCTGCTGCCGCACGTCACGCCCGCGCTGAGCTTCGCGAGCAGATTAAGAAGGGCGAGAAGTCCCTCGAGTCCGTGCTCAACTCCGATGACCCCATCGCTTCCCGCATGAAGGTTTCCACCCTCATCGAGTCTCTCCCTGGTTATGGCAAGGCCAAGGCCGCCAAGATCATGGAGGAGCTCGGTATCTCCGCTACCCGTCGCGTCCAGGGCCTCGGCGTCCGTCAGCGCGAGCAGCTCCTCGAGCAGCTGACCAAATAAGTGAGCGCTCAGGATTCCAAGCTCTTTGTGATTTCTGGACCGTCAGGCGCAGGCAAGGGTACGCTCGTCACTCGTGTGCGCGAGCGCCGCTCGAACCTGGGCCTGACGGTTTCGGCTACCACGCGAGCACCACGCAAAGGTGAGGTCGACGGCGTCAACTACTTTTTTCTGACGCGCGAGGAGTTCGACCGCCGCGTGGCAAACGGTGAGTTTGTTGAGTGGGCCGAGGTCCACGGTAACTGCTACGGCACGTTGGTGAGCGAGGTCCAGTCCAAGCTCGCCTCTGGTTCGTCTCTCATCTTGGAGATCGATGTCCAGGGTGCCCTGCAGGTGAAGGAGCGTTTCCCCGAGGCCGTGCTGATCTTTATCAAGCCGCCTTCGCTTGAGGTGCTCCGCGAGCGTCTAGTCGGTCGCGGTACCGAGACGCCCGAGACGATTGAGCTGCGTATGGCAAACGCCGCCGATGAGCTTGCCCTTGCCGACCGCTACGACGACGTCGTGGTTAATGACGATCTCGACCGCGCGACCGATGAACTCGTTCGCGTTCTCGATATGCATGAAAGGATCTGAGGTCCGTGTCCGTTGTAAAGCCTTGCATTGACGATCTTCTGGAGAAGACCGATCACAACCGCTTCCTGCTCGCTTCGCTTGCCTCCAAGCGCGCCTGCGACATCAATAGCATGCTGCGTGGCCAGCACAACCGCGTGCTTGCCGTCCAGGATGTCGATGACATCACCATCGGGCTTTCCGGTGCTGATACCATCTCGATGGCTATGGACGAGATTGTCGACGGCGACATCTCTTACGACGAGGCCCGTTACGAGAAGGCGCTCGGCCACAAGGTTGCTGAAGCCTAAATGGCGGCTCGCGTCTGCCTGGTCCACTATCACGAGGTTGGACTGAAGGGTAAGAACCGCGCACATTTTGAGCATATCCTCATGGATAACATCAAGGCGGCCTTGGCCGCCTTTTCCGTGAATGCCGTGTCTCGAATTTCCGGTTATATCCTCGTGACCTTTAACGAGCATCAGGCCGACGAGGCGGCGCGTGTCATTCGCACCGTTCCCGGCGTTGCTCGCGTGTCTTTGGCGTATCACACCAATCGCGACCCTCAGGAGTACTGTGCCGCCGCCGTGAAGGCGCTGCGCGAGTTTGGTTCCTTCGATTCGTTTAAGGTGCACGCCAAGCGCTCCAATACCGACTATGAGCTCACCTCGATTGACATCAATCGTCAGGTGGGCGAGGTGCTGTGTGAGGCCTTCCCCGATAAAAAGGTTCAAATGCACGACCCCGATGCGATGGTGCACGTACTGGTGGTCCAGGGTAGCGTTTATGTGTACGCGCGCTCCGAGCGCGGCGTGGGCGGTCTGCCGGTTGGTTCTGCCGGCAAGGTCGTGACGCTGCTGTCGTCGGGTATCGATTCTCCGGTGGCGACCTGGATGCTCGCGCGTCGCGGCGCGGTGTGCGTGCCGGTGCATTTCTCCGGTCGTCCGCAGACGCCCGATACGAGCGAGTATTTGGTGCAGGACATCATCCGTGCGCTTGAGCCGGGTGTCCAGATCGGCCGCCTGTACGTGGTGCCGTTTGGCGACTGCCAGCGTGAGATTTCGGTCACCTGTCCCAGCAACCTGCGCGTGATCATGTATCGCCGCATTATGTATTCGGTTGCCGAACGCATTGCACACATCGAGGGCGCCAAGGCCATCGTGACGGGCGAATCGCTTGGGCAGGTTGCCTCCCAAACGCTTGAGAATATCATGGCTGTCAACGAGGCCGTGAAGATCCCCGTGTTCCGTCCGCTCATCGGGTCCGACAAGCAGGAGATCATCGCGCGCGCCGAGGAGATTGGTACGTTCGATATTTCGACTGAGGCCGCTCCCGACTGCTGCACGCTGTTTATGCCGCGCCGTCCCGAGACGCACGCTAAACTCGATGCCGTGCATGAGGCCTGGGAGTTGTTCGATCACGAGGAGATGATCGAGCGCCTGCTCAAGCAGACCGAGTACATCGACTTCGAAAGCAACACGTATAAGGCCCCTAAGACCTTAAAACGCAAACATTCGGAGCTTGCTCCGCGTGAGATTTACCAAGATCACGAGTAAATTTGTGCATAGACCGACGATGCGTCTGCATCGTCGGTCTTTTGCTATCTGGGCATTTTGCGGCTAAGTGTTCATTTGCTGACGTGTGCCTGAATATATGGACAGATTTGTGCAAGGTTTTGGTCGGTTTTTGGTTTGACCGCTAAAACCGGTTTTGGAGCGTGGCTGTTGCGGGGTTCCTTTCCTGACACGATGGTGTTGGGAGGTTTTGCTATGGCGCAGCGCGAACAACACGAACGGGTCAAAAAGATGGACCGCTTGGCGGGCAAGCTGCTCGGTCATAAGGCAGTGGCGATGGCGATGCTGGTCGTCATTGCGATGGCGAGTGGACTGGCGATGGCGAACCTTGGCGGCGGTGCCGGCGGCGTGTCGTTTGAGCGCACTGATGGTTCGGGCTCGTTGGTGGAGCCGGGATCCGGCGATGCCTCGAGCGGAAAGACATCCGAAGGCTCTTCGCCTAAGGCGTCTGCCGCGGCAGAGGTTTATGTCGATGTTGATGGCGCCGTTGTGTCGCCCGGTGTATATCGCCTCAAGGATGGCGCGCGGGTGGCTCAGGCGATTGATGCCGCCGGCGGGCTGGCGCCCGAGGCAGACGTTACGGGGCTCAATCGGGCATCTAAGGTCGTCGATGGACAGAAGATTCACGTTCCAACGGTAGGGGAGCAGCAGGCGTCCCTTGCGGAAGCCGGTGTTGATGGTGGGGCTTCCGCATCATCGGGCGTGAGTGGCGCAACAGGCCTAGTAAACATCAATACGGCAAGCGCGGCAGAGCTACAGACGCTTTCGGGCATCGGTCCCTCCATGGCCCAGTCGATTATCGATGAGCGGACAAAGAACGGTGCTTTTGCCTCGGTTGACGATCTGATGCGTGTGTCGGGAATCGGCGAGAAGAGGCTTGCCAAAATCAAAGATTGCATCTGCGTATGAGTGCGACCGAGCGCGAGCATGTGATGCCTCCGCGGCCCCTGATACCGTGGACGATGGCCCTGTGTGCCGGCATGTGCATGAGCTGCGCCTTGGTGCTCAACGTGGCCGCTGATGCGCTGCTGAGGGAGCAGGCGCCGGCGGTCGGGCCGCTATGGGCCATTCCCGTTGCGGCGGCGGTATTCGTTGTGCTGGCTCAATCTTGTGCGCGGCTTGCCCCTTGGAAACGGTGGCTGTATGCCGCGTCCGTCGGTCTCGTGGCGGGAGCGGTCGTCTCGGCGTGGTGGGCTGTGGGTGCGCTCAGCGCCTCGAAGGCGCTCGGCGGTCGAGCGGCAAGCGGCCTCGAGTTTGTCGTGCAGGGTGATCCATCCATAAACGACGACGTGTATTCCTATACCTGCGAGGCGCGCACGGACGGTAAGAACTTGGCAACGGTTCGCCTATCGTGCGACCACGATCTCAAGGTCGGGGCGCACGTGCGTGTTATCGGTCGCGTTTCACGTTTTGAGAACGATGCGTATGGACGATCGCGCGTGCTCCGAGGCGAGGTGCGCAAGGTTAAAGCCGTTCGAGTTGTGTCGGTCGATGAGGGCTCTCCGGGGCCGCTGCTTCGGCTGCGAAATGGGCTGCTTGCGTCCATCGCGCCTGCGACCGACCCGGCGCGTGCGCTCATAGCCGGTGTCGTCTGCGGTCGTTCGGCCGAGTTGCGCGCCCAGCCGACGGGCGACTGGTTTTCGGTGACGGGAACGGCGCATCTTATCGCCGTCTCGGGCAGCCATTTGGCAATCGTGGGGTTTGTAATCGAGGGTGTATTGCAAAAGACTCGGTGCTCACGTGGTCTTCAGCGGGCGATACTGGCGATAACGCTTGTGGGCTACGCTGCCTTTACGGGCGCGTCTCCCTCGGCCGTGCGCGCGTGCTGCATGGTGTTCGCGACGCTTGTCGTAAACGGCGCGGGGCGTCGCCGGCACGGCGCATCGGCGCTCTTCGTAACCATGTCCATCTTTGTGCTACTGCGACCGACGGTGCTGTTCGAGATGGGCTTTCAGCTTTCATGTGCCAGCGTCTTAGCCATTCTGTGCTTTTGCCCCTATGGGACCTTCGCTTTGCGTGAGCTGGGTGTGCCATCGGGCGTCGCCAGCATGCTTTCCGTTACGCTGTGCTCGCAACTGGCGACTCTTCCCATTACCATTCCCGCCTTCGGTGCGTTCTCGCTCATTGCTCCGCTGGCAAATGCGGTTATCGGTCCGGTGGTGAGCGTACTGCTTGCTGTGTCGATCGTGATGGTTCCCTTTTCGCTCGTGGCACCGTTGCGGACTTGGGCACTCATTGTGCCCATGATTGCCGCCCGTTGCGCGCTGTTCTTCGAGCAGCTGTTTGCCGCCGTGTCGGGTGCATCCGTGAGTGTGTCGCCCGATAGCGTGTGGATTTACCTAGTGCCGTGTTTGCTGGCGGTTCTGCTGGTCTGGTGGCCGCGTCCCCGTGCACGTCCTATGGCGGTGGGGCTTGCATGTCTGGTGCTCTTGGCTGCGATTCCGTACGTCTACTGGGATCGATTCGCTCCGCCTTCGGTGACGGTGCTCGATGTGGGCCAGGCCGATGCGATTCTTATTCGCCAGGGCGGCGCGGTAGCACTCGTCGACTGCGGGCTCGACGAGCGCGTGGTGGCGGCGTTGGTTCGCAATAACGTGCACCATATCGATGTCGTCTTTGTGACGCATTGGGATGAGGACCACTGGGGTGGTCTGCCTGCCGTGCTCGAACAGTTTTCGGTCGGAACGATTGCCGTGGCGGCGGATGCGTTAGAGGATGCTCCTGCCGAGGTATTGAATCGACCTGGCGTTGAGTATCGGCAAGTGCGCTGTGGGGATACGGTCGACATCGGCTCATTTTGCGCCCGCGTGATGTGGCCATTCGAGTCCGTGGATGGCGAGGGAAATGAGGACTCGCTTGTCCTGCTACTCTCTTATGTTCAGGAAGGCAAGAGGCTGCGTATGCTCCTCACTGGTGATGCCGAGCTCGACCAAGAACGGGAATTCATGCAGGAGGTGGGGGATATCGATGTGCTTAAACTTGGGCATCACGGCTCCAAGGTTTCAGTCGATCGTGAGTTGCTGGACGTCCTGAAGCCCGAGCTTTCCCTCGCGAGTGCGGGCGAGGGGAATCGATACGGCCATCCGTCCGATGTCTGCATCGATGCCGTTAAGGAAGCGGGCGGTGTGTTCGCGTGCACCATCGAACACGGCGACATTACCGTCACGCCGACTGCGAATGGCTTTGCGATGCGATGCCAGCGACCGTGACGACGTCGTTGGCGTGTGGTGGGCCCCTGGGCTAAAATGGCACGGAACGAATGCGAAGGCCTGCGGGAGGGGAGCGCAATGTCCGAAACCGGTCTGCTGCCGGCATATCTGATCGTCGGTACCGACGGAGTCAAGCGCGATCACGCCGTCTCGCGTATGAAAGCGCGTCTGGAAAAGTCGGGCATGGTCGAGTTCAACCTCGACGAGCGCGACATGACCAAGGACCCCGATATCGAGTCCATTATCGGATCGCTTAACACCTTTCCGATGGGCAGCGAGTTTCGCCTGGTAATCCTTGATGGCTGCTCAAAGCTCGCCAAGGCGGTCTCGGAGCCGCTTGTCGAGTATCTGGCGAGTCCCAGCCCCACAACGGTTTGCCTTATAATCGCCGATTCGCTTGCCAAGAACACGCGCCTGTACAAGGCGATCGCCAAGATCGACAAGAAGGCCGTGATCGACTGTTCAGGCACTAAGCGCTGGGAGCTGCCGCGTCGCGTGCAGCAGATGGCGACGCAGCACGGCAAGTCGATTTCGACGGCGGCCGCCGAGGAGCTCGTCTCGCGTTCGGGTGAAAACACCCGCATGCTCGATAACGACTTGGCTAAGCTTGCCCAGATGGTCGAGGCGCCCCAGATTGAGCTTGCCGACGTTGAACGCTGGATTGTACGTACGGCCGAGGTTCAACCCTGGGACTTTCTCAATGCGGTCTCGGCCCGTGACATGCGACGCTCGCTCGAGCTTTTCAATCTACTGCCCTCCAAGAGCTACGTGTGGACTTACACGTTGCTGTGCGGCCGCATCCGCGAGCTTATCGTTGCCAAGGCGCTCGATGCGCGCGGACAGGGGCGTGAGCTCGCTGCGACGCTCAAGCTCCAGTCCTGGCAGGTCAAGAATCACCTGACCTGGGCACGTCGCTTTTCGATGGCAGAGCTCGTCGCAGCGCTCGAGGGCGCGGTCGATGTGGAGCTCGCGCTCAAGGGTTCGGCCGATTCTCAGACCGCGCTTTTGCTCTGGATTACGAACATCTTGAGAAAATCGTGATGATACCTGCCTATTTGACAAATTCGTTCTATCCCTTTGAGGGGGAGCGTGCTATAGTAGGCGCTTGCATGACCTCACCGTGTCTCAGAGGTGTCATACATTTTTTGCAAGGAACTCGAAAGGAACTCCAGAAGTGGCAAACATCAAGTCTCAGAAGAAGCGTATCCGCACCAATGAGGCAGCTCGCATGCGTAACAAGGCTGTCAAGTCCGAGCTCAAGACGCTGACCAAGCACGTCCAGTCCGCCGTTGCCGAGGGCGACGCCGAGAAGGCGCAGGCTGCCCTCAAGACCGTCACCAAGCGTCTCGACATGGCTGCCGCCAAGCATGTTATCCACAAGAACCAGGCTTCCAACCGCAAGTCCGGTCTTGCCAAGCTCGTGAACAGCATCAACGCCTAAGTTGTAAATTTCACACCACACAGATTACGCGCATAAATGGGGCCTGTTTTATGGAACAGGCTCCATTTTTTGTACCGCTCGGGTAAGATAGTCCGCATGAATACTTCAATTGACATTTCCCACATCCGCAACTTCTCGATTGTTGCGCACATCGACCATGGCAAGTCCACGATCAGTGACCGCATTCTCGAGCTCACCCATACCGTCGACGAGCGCGACATGGAGTCGCAGCTGCTCGACACCATGGATATCGAGCGCGAGCGCGGCATCACGATCAAGTCCAATGCCGTTCGCGTGTCCTATGACGCCGACGATGGCGAGACGTATCAGTTCAATCTGATCGATACGCCGGGCCACGTGGACTTTACCTATGAGGTCTCGCGCTCGCTGGCGGCCTGTGAGGGCGCGGTGCTCGTCGTTGACGCCACGCAGGGCGTCGAGGCGCAGACCGTCTCCAACGCGACGCTCGCCATGAACGCCAATCTGGACATTGTGCCGGCCATCAACAAGATCGACCTGCCCTCGGCTCATCCCGACGAGGTTAAGACCGAGATCGAGGATGACCTGGCGATCCCTGCCGATGATGCCGTGTGTGTCTCGGGCAAGACCGGCGAGGGCATCCACGATCTGCTGGAGTCCATTGTCTTTTTGATCTCTCCGCCCAAGGGCGATGCGAACGCGCCGCTCAAGGCACTCATTCTGGATTCATACTTCGACGAGTATCGTGGCGTCGTCGCCACGGTCCGCGTCTTTGACGGTTCCATCAAAAAGGGCGATACCCTGCGCATGATGCAGGCAAAGGGCGACTTTTTGGTCGATGGCGTGGGCGTCAAGCGTCCCGCCGAGACGCCGGTCGACGCGCTGACGGTCGGCGAGGTCGGATACGTGGTCACGGGCCTGAAGGACCCCGAGGCCGTTCGCGTGGGCGATACCCTCACGTGGGCGTCGAATCCCTGCCCCGAGCCGCTTCCCGGCTACCGCGAGGCCAAGCCCATGGTCTATACGGGGCTGTTCCCGATCGATAACAAGGACTACGAGAACCTGCGTGACGCGCTCGATAAGCTGCACGTCAACGACCCGTCGTTGGTGTGGGAGCCCGAGACCTCGGTGGCGCTCGGTTTTGGTTTCCGCGTGGGCTTCTTGGGCCTGCTGCATATGGAGGTCGTCAAGGAGCGCCTGGAGCGCGAGTTCAATCTGGACCTCATTGCCACGAGCCCCTCGGTGGACTATCACGTCTACAAGACTGACGGCGAGATGATTGATGTCCGCAGCCCGCAGGACCTTCCCGAGGCCACGCGCATCGAGCGTATCGAGGAGCCCTACCTCAAGGCAAAGATCATCTGCCCGCCTGAGTACACGGGTGCCGTCATGCAGCTTGCCATCGAGCACCGCGGCGTTACGACCGATATGATCCACCTGACGAGCAAATCGGTCGAGATGCGCTTCGATATGCCGCTCGCCGAGCTCATCTTGGACTTCTTTGACCAGCTCAAGAGTCGTACCAAGGGCTATGCCTCGCTCGACTACGAGTTCAACGAGTACCGTCCCTCCGAGCTCGTGAAGCTCGATATCTTGCTTTCGGGCGACGAGGTGGACGCGCTGTCGTTTATCGTCCATAAGGACAAGGCCTATGGCCTGGCCCGTGGTCTGTGCGACAAACTTAAGGAGATCATCCCGCGTCAGCTGTTCGAGGTTCCCATCCAGGGTGCTATCGGCAACAAAATCATCGCCCGTTCTACCGTCAAAGCGCGTCGCAAGGACGTTCTTGCTAAGTGCTACGGCGGCGATATCTCGCGTAAGCGCAAGCTGCTCGAGAAGCAGAAAGAGGGCAAGAAGCGCATGAAGGCCATCGGCTCGGTCGAGGTCCCGCAGGAGGCCTTTATGGCGATCCTCAAGGTGGACGAGTAGGTCTATGGCGCTTTCCGAATACAGCAAGCGGCTGCTGGGCGCCTATGCCGAGCAGCCGTTCCTTATGGCTCCCATGGCGGGCGTAACCGATCCCGCTTATCGCATCATGTGCCGCCGCCGCGGTGCCAATCTCGCCTATAGCGAGATGGTGAGCGTGGCGGGCCTTGCCTATGCCAGCAACAAGACCTGGCGCCTGGTGCTACCGGCCGACGAGGAGCAGCAGATTTGCGTGCAGCTCTTTGGCTCCAAGCCCGAGCAGTTTGCGAGTGCCGTCGCCGCCGTCGAGGAGCGTGTGGGCGATCGCCTGTCATTGATTGATATCAACATGGCCTGTCCGGCTCGCAAGGTCGTTACTAAGGGCGAAGGCTCGGCGCTTATGCGCACGCCCGACCTGGCCGAGAAGATTGTCGAGGCAGCGGTGGGCGCGGCGCATGTTCCCGTGACCGTGAAGATCCGCAAGGGTTTTTA
The DNA here is from genome assembly GCA_902496455.1 of uncultured Collinsella sp. Taxonomy (GTDB): domain Bacteria; phylum Actinomycetota; class Coriobacteriia; order Coriobacteriales; family Coriobacteriaceae; genus Collinsella. The sequence goes on along the minus strand of CABVAY010000023.1, from coordinate 12,438 downwards.
TGCCGAGGACCGCAACGCCGCAACGTTTGCCCAGATGCTTGAAGGGGCGGGCGCCTCTGCAGTTGCCGTGCACGGTCGTTGTGCCACGCAGCTCTACACCGGCCAGGCCGATTGGTCGGTTGTCGATGAGGTTGCCGACGCCGTCGAAATTCCCGTTATCGGTTCGGGCGATGTGTTCTGCGCCGAGGATGCCGCGGAGCATCTGCGCAGTTCTGGTGCCAGCGCGGTGTTTATCGCGCGCGGCATCTACGGCAATCCGTGGGTGTTCGGTGATGCTCGCGCCCTTGCGCTCGATGGCATGCCGGTGCCGGCGCGCAGCTCCGTTGAGCGCCTAGACGCCCTGCGTGAGCACCTAACGCTGACGCATGAGCTCCTGCCGCTCATGTCGCGTGCCCGTACGTACGCAAGCTGGTACTTAAAAGGCATGCCCCATGCCGCCGCTTGGCGTGCTCATGTGGTGCGCTGCTCCACGTACGAGGAGTTCATGGCGCTGGTCGATGAGATCGAGCGCGATGTGGTGGCCTGCGAGGCTGCCCTTGCCGCCGGCGAATCGGTGCCCCCTCATCCGCTGGGGGCTTAAGGGTGGCCGTTACCGCGCTGTATGCGCACGTGCCGTTTTGCGCCCAAAAGTGCCGGTACTGCGACTTTGACTCACGCAGTTTTGCTCCGTGCGACCTGAGCGCTGCGCTCGATTTCTATTTTGAGCAGTTGTTCGCGCGTCTCGATGCTTTTGGCAAGGCTGGGGCCCTTGACCAGATCCGCACCGTCTATGTTGGCGGCGGTACGCCGTCGCTGGCGGGGGAGCGCCTGGTGGAGCTGGTGCGGCGTATTCGTGCGTGGTGCGCCCCCGTTGAGTTTACCTGCGAGGCCAATCCCGAGTCGCTGACCGCCGAGCTTGCCGCTGCGCTTGCCAAGGTTGGTGTCACACGCGTCTCTCTGGGCGTGCAAACGCTCGATAACACCGAACTTACTGCCATCGGCCGTATTCACGATGCCGATCGGGCGCTCGCCGCCATCGCGACGGTCAAGAACGCTGGGCTTGACGTGTCGTGCGACCTTATGTGCGGACTTCCCGGGCAGACCGCAGCGAGTTGGAAGCACACGCTCGATGGCGTGCTGGCGGCGGCTCCGCATCATGTGTCGGTCTACCCGCTTACGCTTGAGGAGGGGACGCCCCTTTATCGCATGGCGTGCCGCGACGAGTCGGTCGAGCCCGACGAGGATTTTCAAGCTTCGTGCATGGATGTGGCGCGTGAGCGTCTGGGTGCGGCCGGCTATCACCCGTATGAGGTGGCAAGCTATGCGCTCGACGGCCATGAGTGCGCCCATAACATTGCCTACTGGACCGGACGGGGCTACCTGGGCCTGGGTCGTTCTGCCGCGGGCATGCTCGACGCCGGGGATTTCGACCGTCTTGCAGGTTTGTTCCCCGGTGTTTCTTCTCGAGGCGTTGCGTACCGCGTGCGTCTGGTGCAACGTGACGATGACGCGACGGCGTTCGAGACTGAATATCTGTCGCAGCGTGAGGCTGCGGCTGAAGACCTGATGCTCGCTTGTCGCATGACGCGCGGTATTGCGTCCGATCTGTTGGTTCGTGCAGCTTGCGTCATCCCAACGGGCGAGCTGGCAGCTGCCTGCGATCGCGCGCTCGAATTGGGTCTTGCCACTTGGGTGCCCGAGACGCTCGGAGTCCATGAGGGACCCTTCACTTCGGCAGACGTCCTCGCGGGCCATGTCCGAGCTCGTCTGGCGCCGACACACCTGGGCTGGCTCGATGGAAATGTTCTGTTCGAGCTGTTTTGGGATCTAGCTTAGGCCGCTCGGGTAGAATTACCGGAATATATACGCTGCTGTGAGCAGGAGGTTGCCGCGCATGGCGACGATGAACGAAAAAGATTACTACGAGATTTTGGGTGTCTCCAAGGACGCCACCTCGCGTGATATTCAAAAGGCCTTCCAGCAAAAGGCCCGCAAGCTCCATCCGGACGTCAACAAAGAGCCGGATGCCGAGGAAAAGTTTAAAGAGGTTTCCGAGGCCTACGCCGTGCTTTCGGACGAGCAGAAGCGTGCGCGCTATGACGCCATGCGCTCGGGCAATCCCTTCGCCGGCGCTCCTACGGCTTCGCCTTATGGTGGCGGTTACGCCGGCGGCGCCGGGTACGGCAATCCCTTTGAGGGCGGCTTTCCCTTTGGCGGCGCTTGGGGCCAGCCGCGTCGCGGGCGGGCAGCATACAATCCCGAAAGCGGTGCCAACGTGGTCGTCGACATTAAGCTCGATGCCAAGGAGGCCAAGTGCGGTGCCCGCAAAACCGTTCGCTACATGCGATTCGATACGTGCGGACACTGCGGCGGCTCGGGTTCTGTCTCCTCCGAGCATGCCCATACCTGCCCAAGCTGTGGCGGACGCGGCCATATCGATGTGGACCTGTCCTTCCTGTTTGGCGCCGGCACGTTTCAGTCGGTTTGCCCCGAGTGCGGCGGCTCGGGCAAGGTCGTAGCCGATCCGTGCCCCGATTGCAGCGGCAGCGGTCGTACCCGCGTGACCTCCGAGCAAACGATTGAGTTTCCTGCCGGCACGCACGACGGCGACGAGGTTCGCATTAGCGGCATGGGCCATGCCGGTACCAATGGCGCCACGGGTGGTGACCTGGTCGGTCGCGCCCATGTGGAGGCCGAGCGCCTGGAGGGCAAGGCCCGTACCGGCTTTTACCTGATGGGCATCGTCGCGCCGTTTTTGGTGCTGTCGGCCATCTCGGGCGTGTTCTCGGCCTTTGCCGTGATGTGTTTTATTCCGTTTGCCATGGGCCTGTTCATGGTGCTCTCGGATGGGGTACTTCACCGTAGCCTGCTGTGGTGGAAGCGTGGCGCGATGCAGTTTGCCAACGGTTTTGCCAACGGCTTCATGTTCGCGCTCGTGTCGGTGTGGTTTGCGAGCTGCTCGCAGCGCGCGATGCTTTCGCCCTACGGGATGCAATAACATCAAACCCTCTGTTTGCGGCCGGCCCTGCATGGGTATAGGACGCACTGTGACAATATTGAAAGTCGGAAGGATTCGGTCGTGTCGGAAAATAGGGATTACTACGAGGTACTTGGCGTCGATAAGGATGCCGACGCGCGGACCATTAAGCGCGCGTTTCTAAAGAAAGCCCGTACGGTACACCCGGATGTTTCGGACGACCCCGAGGCCGAGGCCAAGTTCAAGGAGCTTAACGAGGCCTATTCTGTCCTTTCCGATGAGCAGAAGCGTGCCAATTACGATCGCTTTGGTACCGCCGATGGCCCTGGTGGCTCCGGCTATGTCGATATCAACGATATCTTTGGCGGTATGGGCATGGATGACCTGTTCTCGTCATTCTTTGGCGGCGGCGCCGGCGGTGGTGCCCGCAGCTGGCGCGAGCGCCGTCGCGGTCGCGATATGGCCATCTCGCTTTCGGTGACGCTCGAGGAAGCTGCACTTGGCTGCAAAAAGACGATCAGCTATGACCGCCTTGCTCCCTGCGAGGATTGCAACGGTACGGGCAAGGCTGACGGTGCGACCGAAAAGCAGTGCAGCCGCTGCCACGGCACGGGCTATGTCACCACGGTCCAGCGCTCGTTTTTGGGTCAGGTCCAGTCCTCTTCGCCTTGCCCCGACTGCCACGGCGAGGGCACGGTCATCGATCATCCCTGCGAGACTTGCGACGGTCAGGGCCGCACACCTTCGCACGAAAAGATTGACATCGATATTCCCGCCGGCGTTTCGACCGGTCGCCAGCTGCGCGTGAGCGGCTTTGGCGAGGCCGGCCTTCGTGGCGAGCCCTCGGGCGACCTGATTGTCAACGTGCGTGTCGCCGATCACGAGCGCTTTAAGCGCAATGGCGACGACCTGTACCTGGTGAGCGATATCTCCATCGCGCAGGCCGCGCTCGGCTGCGAGATCGAGGTCGAGGGCATTATGCCCGAGGAGGTTGTCAAGGTGTGCGTCCCTGCCGGTGCGCAGTATGGCGACACCGTCAGCGTCAACAACTTTGGCATGCCGCGCATCGGCGGTGGCGGCTCACGTGGTCGACTGATCGTGCAGCTGCGCGTGGTCGTTCCCACGAACCTTTCCAACAAGCAGCGCGAGCTGCTCCGCGCTTTTGCCGACGAGATGGGCGATGACGTCGCTTCCGGCAAGAAGTCGGTAACCGATCGTATCAAGAGCGCCCTCGACGATATCCTCGATTAAGGAGCCCGCTTGCTCGCACCCCATATTTCCGTCGTCAACCTTGGTTGCCGCGTCAACCGGGTTGAGTCCGACCGTATCACTGCCGATCTTATGCGCCAGGGCTTTGCGATGGTGGAGCCCCAGGATGCTGACCTGATTGTAATCAATACCTGCGCCGTGACGGGCGAGGCCGAGGCCAAGACCCGTAAGGCCGTCCGCCATGCGCTGTCATATCCAGGCGAGCCCTACGTGGTCGTGACCGGCTGCGTCGTCAACTTGCATCCCGAAGAGCTCCTAGAGCTTTCGGAGCGCGTGATTGCCGAGCCGTCTAAAATCGACGTCGCCGATCGTGTTTGCGAGGTGCTGGGTGTCGAATCCGATAGTGTGGCCGCCTGCAGCGACAGCGATGTGGTCGATGCTCTGGGACGCTCGCGTCTGGGCGTGAAGATCCAAGACGGCTGCAATCACCGCTGCACGTATTGCATCGTGTGGAAAGCGCGCGGCCCCGAGCGCTCCGTGCCCGTCGAGTCCGTTCTCGAGCAGGTGCGCGAGGCCCAGGAGGCCGGTGTGCCCGAGGTGGTGCTGACTGGCGTGAACCTGGGCGCCTATGACGGCAAGAGCGCGACTGACGAACACGTGGAGATCGATGAGCTGCTCGAGGCCATTATGGAGCGCACCACGATTGCCCACGTGCGCATTTCCTCAGTGGAGCCCATGGATATCTCCGAGCGCCTGCTCAAGGTGATGGCGCGCTATCCGCAGCGTATCGCGCCGTTCTTGCATCTTCCCGTGCAGTCCGGCTGTACGGCGACCCTGCATCGCATGGGTCGTCCCTATAGTGCGGAGGCCTTTGAGGGCACGGTACGCATGATTCGCGCCAATCTGCCGCAGGCGTCTCTTTCTTGTGACGTCATCGTCGGCTTCCCCGGCGAAACGGACGAGGAGTTCGAGGAGTCGCTGGCGTTGTGCCGTCGCGTGGGCTTTTCGCGCATGCATGTCTTCCGCTATAGCAAGCGTCCCGGCACGCTTGCGGCCGATATGCCCGATCAGGTGCCGCCCGAGATTATGGCCGAACGCAGCCGCCGCATGCGTGCCGCCGCTCAGGAGCTTGCGATCGCCGATGCCCGCCGCCGCGTGGGCACGGTCGAGCGTGCGGTGCTCGAGTATGGCGACAACCTGACGCTCGGCTCGTTCCATCATGCCCGTCTTGACGATGTCTGCGGGCTCAAGGCCCCGTGCCTGCTCGATGTTGCTATCATCGGAGTCGACGATTCCGGCTTAGTCCATGCTCGCAGGGAGGTCCATGGAAGCCTCGAAGATTAGACTTACCGTTCCCGAGGGGATTGACCCCTCGCGCGTCTTGGGCGCCGGCGACGCTGTCCTTCGCGCGGTCGAAGACTTGGTTCGCGCCCATGTGGTTGCGCGCGGTGACCAGATTGCCGTGAGCGGCGACCCGGACGAGGTAGAACTCGTGGCGCGTTTTTTCGAACACGCTTTTCGTGAGGCGGCTGCCGGTCGCACGCTGTCTGCCGACGACGTCTCGCGTTGCTTGGCTGTCCTGCGCGATGGTGAGCACGACGCTTCGTCGCTGCGCGATGACGTGCTGCTGTCGTATCGCGGCCGCGTCATTCGTCCCAAGACGCTCGGCCAGAAGCGCTATGTTGACGCCATCCGCTCGCATACCATCACGTTTGGCCTGGGTCCCGCCGGTACCGGTAAGACCTATCTAGCCATGGCCCTCGCCGTCGCCGCGCTCAAGCGCCACGAGGTGGGTCGTCTGGTGCTTACGCGGCCCGTTGTCGAGGCGGGGGAGAATTTGGGCTTTTTGCCCGGCACCCTCGAGGAAAAGATCGACCCTTACATGCGTCCGCTCTACGATGCCTTGTTTGACATGATGGACCGTGAACGCACCGATGAGCTCATGGAGCGTGGCGTGATCGAGATTGCCCCGCTTGCCTACATGCGCGGCCGAACGCTGAGCGACGCCTTCGTGGTACTCGACGAGGCACAAAACACCACGCCTGAGCAGATGAAGATGTTCCTGACGCGCTTGGGTTTTAACTCCAAGTTTGTGATTACCGGCGATCTGAGCCAGCGCGACCTGGTGGGTCGTCGCGGAGGTCTTGCCGACGTCGAGAAGATTCTGGGCCGTGTCGACGATGTGGCATTTTCGCACCTGGAGCGCGCCGATGTGGTGCGCCATGCCCTGGTGGGCAGGATCGTCGAGGCCTATGATGCGTATGATGACGTGCGTGAGCAGCGCTCGCGCGACCGAAAGGAGTCCCGTTGAGTGTATTGATCAGCAACGATGCCGAGCTCGATACGCTGCTCGACGCCCAGGAGGTTGAGCACATTTGCGCGTTTGTGCTTGCAGCGGAGGGCGTTGAGCGTGAAGTCGAGATTTCCCTTTCGTATGTCGACGAGGACGAGATGCACGAGCTCAACCACGAGTGGCGCGGTATCGACCGCACCACCGATGTGCTCTCGTTTGAGTGCGACTCTGCCTTTGACGAGGATATTCCCGCCGACGAGACGATCGAGCTCGGCGATATTATCTTGGCCCCGCAGGTCATCGCCCGTCAGGCTCCCGGTTTTGGCAACAGTCCCGCCGACGAGTGCCGGTTGATGCTCGTGCACGGCATGCTGCACCTGCTGGGCTATGACCACATCGAGGACGACGAGGCTGAGGTCATGGAGGCCCGCGAGGATACCATCCTGCGCGATCTGGCGCTCGAGCGCGGCGAGGACCCCAAGTTGGTCCACGTCGGTCCCATCACCAACCATGCCCACGACTAGGAGCCGTCTATGATTCCCGGATCGAACAAGGACCATCCGTCCTTTTTAAAGTCGTTCTCCTACGCCATGGAGGGCTTTGTCACCGCCGTTAAAACCGAGCGCAACATCAAAGTCATGCTCGTGGCGGGCGTGTGTACCGTCATTGCCGGCTGCATTGTCGGCCTCGACATTGCCGAGTGGGCCACGGTTATCATCTGCTGTGGCCTGGTGATTCACGGCGAGCTGTGCAATACCGCTATGGAGGCGATCGTCGACCTGGCGACCCAGGAACTTCATCCGCTGGCAAAGCGCGCCAAGGATATCGCCGCCGCTTCCGTGTACGTTCTTTCCATTACCGCCGCAATCGTGGGCCTGCTGGTCTTTGCCCACGCGCTTGGCTTTATTTAGAAAGGGATTCCCATGTCCGACAATATGCAGCCTACTGACGAGGTTTTGGACGACGAGGTTCTCGATGAGGTCGAGGATACCGATTCGCTTGACGAGGTCGAGGAATTCGACCCGTTTGAGGGTATGAGCGACGAGGAGCTCGATGCCCTATGTGACGAGGACGAGACGTCTCTGGGCTTTGGCGATGTGGAGCCCGGTTTTCGCAGCGGCTTTGTGGCCCTGGTCGGTCGTCCCAACGCCGGTAAGTCCACGCTGCTCAACGCCTGCTATGGCAAAAAGGTCGCCATTACCTCTCCGGTGGCCCAGACGACTCGCCGCCGCATGCGCGCTGTGGTTAACCGCCCTGGCTATCAGCTGGTCTTTGTCGATACCCCGGGTATTCATAAGCCCAAGGACGGTCTGGGCTCCGAGCTCAACAAAAGCGCCCTGTTCGAGCTCAACGACGTTGACGTCGTCGCGTTTTTGATTGATGCCACCAAGCCCATCGGCAGGGGAGACGCCTGGGTTGCCGAGCGCGTCAGATGCGCCCGTTGCAAGAAAGTCCTGGTGCTCACCAAGGCCGATGAGGCCGACCCCGCGCAGGTCATGGAGCAGCTTAAGGCAGCGCATGAGCTTATGGAATACGACGACGAGATCGTGACCTCGTCGGTGAAGAACTTCAACGTCGACGCCTTCATCGAGACCGTTGCCCACTTTTTGCCCGAGGGCCCGCGTTGGTTCCCCGAAGACATGGGTACCGATGCTTCCGACGAGACGCTTGTTGCCGAGTTTGTGCGCGAGAAGGTCTTGCGCCGCACCCGCGACGAGATCCCGCACTCCGTTGGCGTGATCTGCGATGCGCTCGAGCAGACCAAGAAGGTGCTGCGCGTGCACGCCACCATTTACGTCGAGCGCGAGGGTCAAAAGGGCATCATCATCGGCAAGGGCGGCGAGATGATCAAGCATATCGGTATCGACGCCCGTCGCGATCTTGAGCGCATCTTTGGCACGCAGGTCTTTTTGGAGCTGGACGTGAAGGTCAAGGCCGGCTGGCGCGACGACGAGGCCCAGATTCGCCGCTTTGGCTACAACGCCGAGGACTAAGGGCGCGCGGCGCGCATGGCAGGCTCCCGGACATATCGCACGAAAGTGCTCGTCCTCGACAAGACCAAACTCAAGGAAACCGATCTGATATTGACGATGCTTGACGAGCGAGGCCGCCAGGTGCGTGCCGTGGCAAAGGGCGCGCGCAAGCCTGGCGGTCGCTTGGCGGCGCGCTGCGAGTTGTTCTGCACGGTGGATATGCTGCTCGCGCACGGACGCTCGCTCGACATTGTGTCGCAGGCCGAGTTGTTGGAGGCTCCCCTTGGCGCCGCCCCCGATTACGAGGCGACCTGTGCGGCGAGTGCGATTGCCGAGGTCGCGCGTGTGTGTTCGTTTGAGGATGCGGAGGATCCGTTTACCTTTGCCATTTCCTCGCGCGCCTTGGAACTTGTGGGCGGCGGCCTCGATACGGCGCACATGGACCTCCTGGTAGCCGCCTTTGTCTTTAAGCTGCTGTCGCATATCGGGTATCGCCCCGATTTTTCTGCCTGCGTGTCGTGCGGCGACCCTATGCTGTCGTATTTTTCGCCCCAGGCCGGCGGGCTCATGTGCGGGTCGTGCGCGTCGAGCGTTCCCGGTGCCGAACTGGTGTCGACCAGTGAGGTCGCATGGCTGCGCGCCCTCATGTCCATGACCTTCGACGAGCTTATGGATCAAAGGATCGACCCGCATACTGCGGCGTTTTTGCTCGGGCTTTCGCATATCTGGGCGGCAACACATACCGATCAGCGGCTCCGTGCGATGGAATTCATGTTGGGTCGGTGATGATGCGCAGGCACAGGCTGCTTGTGGTAACATACCGACCTGTTGGTACCTCGACCTTGGTTGTTCGCTCCACCGGCGGCTTCCCAGTCCGAGGCGAATCGAGTCGCCCGCGGGCGACGTAAAACGAAAGGTGAAACAATGACTGTTTCCAAAGAGCGCAAGGCGGAGCTGACTGCCCAGTTCGGTAACACTCCGGTCGATACCGGTAACCCCAAGGTTCAGGTTGCCATCCTGTCCGAGCGCATCAAGGAACTGACCGAGCACATGAAGTCCCACCAGAAGGACTTCCACACCCGTCGTGGTCTGCTTATGCTCGTCGGCCGCCGTCGTCGTCTTCTCTCCTATATCAAGAAGAACGACATCGTCGAGTACCGTGAGCTCATCAAGGCTCTGGGCATCCGCGACAACATCCAGTAAGGATTTGTACATGCTAAGAGCGTCCTGCGCAGCGGGGCGCTCTTTTTGTGTAAGGGCGTGAACAATCACGCTCTGAAGCGTGGCGGGGGCAGGGGGCCCGCGTCACATGAGAAGCCCGCAGGCAAGGGGCCTGTGGGGTAAAGGAGAACAATGACACTCGTATCCAAGACCTTTGAGCTGTACGGCAAGACCTACACCTTTGAGTCCGGCGAGCTTGCCAAGCAGGCCACCGGCGCTTGTCTGGTCAAGCAGGGCGACACCACGATGCTCGACACCGTGGTCGTCTCCAAGGAGCGCAAGAACTACGACTTCTTCCCGCTGACCGTCGACTTCAACGAGAAGATGTACGCCGCCGGCCGCATCCCGGGTGGCTACCTCAAGCGTGAGGGCCGTCCCAGCGAGAAGGCCACGCTCACGGCCCGTATGATTGACCGTCCGATTCGCCCGAGCTTCCCGGACGGCTTCCGCAACGAGGTGCATATCGTCGCCACCTCGCTCGTCGCTGACCAGGTCAACCCCTTCGACGTCATCAACGTCATGGGTGCTTCTCTGGCCATGACGCTCGGCGGCGTGCCCTTTGAGGGTCCGCTTGCCTGCGTGCGCATCGGTCGCAACGTGGAGACCGGCGAGTTTATCGTCAACCCCACCTATGAGGAGCGCGAGAACTCCGATCTGGACCTGGAGCTGGGCGGCTCTGCCGACTTCATCTCGATGGTCGAGGCCGGCGCCGAGGAGATCTCCGAGGACGACATGCTCGCCGCCATGAAGTTTGGCCAGGAGGCTCTCGCTGCCTTCTGCCAGGCCCAGGACGAGTTCGTCGCCGAGTGGGAGCAGGTCAACGGCGCCATCGTTAAGAAGGAGTACCCGCTCGACCAGCCCGTCGAGGAGGTCCAGGAGCGCATCTTTGCCCACTACGACGAGATGGCTGCTGCCCTGCGCGACGCCGACAAGCTCTCCCGTATCGGCAAGGTCGAGGCTCTGAAGGAGTCCATCCGTGCCGAGTTCACCGAGGAGGAACAGGCCGCTTGGGAGCGCGAGATCCCCGTGGCGCTCAAGAAGCTCGAGAAGAAGGCCATGCGCACCATGGTCGTCGAGACCGGCGAGCGCGTCGACGGCCGTGCTGCCGACGAGATCCGCCCCATCATGGTGAAGGACAACTACCTGCCGCTCGTTCATGGCTCCGGCCTGTTCCAGCGCGGCCAGACCCAGGTGCTTTCCGTCCTGTCGCTCGGCATGCTCAACGAGGGCCAGCGTCTGGATACCATCGAGCCCACCGAGGGCAAGCGCTACATGCACCACTACAACTTCCCGCCGTTCTGCACCGGCGAGACCGGCCGCATGGGCAGCCCCAAGCGCCGCGAGATCGGTCATGGCAACCTTGCCGAGCGCGCTCTGCTTCCGGTGCTCCCCGACGAGAACGAGTTCCCCTACGCCATCCGCGTCGTCTCCGAGGTCATGGAGTCCAACGGCTCTTCTTCGATGGCTTCGACCTGCGGTTCCACGCTCGCCCTTATGGACGGCGGCGTGCCCATTAAGCGCCCGGTCTCCGGTATCGCCATGGGCCTGATTCAGGAGGAGGGCAAGACCGTGGTCCTGTCCGACATCCAGGGTCTCGAGGACTTCCTGGGCGACATGGACTTTAAGGTCACCGGCACCACCGAGGGCATCACCGCTCTGCAGATGGACAACAAGGCCACCGGCCTTACCTTCGACATCCTGGCCCGCGCCCTGCAGCAGGCCAAGGAGGGTCGCGCCTTCATCCTGCAGAAGATGCTCGATGTGATCCCCGAGCCGCGCCACACCACGCGCAGCACCGCTCCGCGCATCGTTTCTATCCAGGTTCCGACCGATAAGATTCGCGACGTCATCGGCTCCGGCGGCAAGGTCATTCGCGGCATTCAGGACGAGACCGGCGCTTCGGTCGACATCCAGGAGGACGGCACCGTCTTTGTCGGCGGCACCGGCGAGTCCGTCGACCAGGCTGTCGAGCGCATCAAGCTCATCATCAAGGTTCCCGAGCCGGGCGAGGAGTACACCGGTCGCGTGGTCTCCATCCAGCCCTTCGGTGCCTTCGTCAACCTGCTGCCCGGTAAGGACGGCCTGCTGCACATCTCCCGCGTTGCCAAGGGCCGCGTGGAGAAAGTCGAGGATGTCCTCAATGTGGGCGACGAGGTCAAGGTCGTCGTCATCGAGGTCGACGACCGCGGCAAGATCTCGCTCGATCGTCTGGACAAGCCCGAGGCACCGGCTCGCGCCGAGGGTACCTCTGAGGGCGACGGCGAGCACTTCCAGCGCCGTGAGCGTCCGCGTCGTGAGCGCTCCGATCGCAACGACCGCCCGCGCCGTCCCGGCGACAACGGAGGCCGCAAGCCCCGCCGCCACCACGACGCCGAATAAATGCTACACATAAGCAGCTCAACAAGGGCGACTCCGGACAGGGGTCGCCCTTTTGCTATTCCCGGCGGGGGCCGCGGTTAAAGTTTCCTGCTCTACAGTCCTGCTCGCACGGAGAGCACATTAAGTGCTCTCCGGCTCGTGCGGAACTCGCGATAAACTTTACCCGCGGCCCCCGCCGGGAATAGCAAAAGGGCTGGTTGGTGCGGGTTACGATTTTGTCAGACAGTCTATTCGGTTATCTGAATTCAGATCTTTAGATAATCGCATGTGCGGCATTACCCCAGATAAAACCAACCAAAATAAACCTGTCCCTTCTTGGCAGGTCTGGGGCCATCGGGGGCCGGGGCGGGTTAAGTTTGTCGCGAGTTCCGCACGCAAAGGAAAGCACTTAATGTGCTTTCCGTCTT
>CABVAY010000022.1 GCA_902496455.1 uncultured Collinsella sp. | reverse complement strand
GCGCAGGGGGCGCTGACGCGGCCCTCCCTCTTACACCACAAAAATTCGCGCGATCTCGCTTTTGGACAAATAGGGATTTCCGGCACTCATTACAAGGAAATTTGCTGCTACTAAATTGGTGACAGTACTCATATTTGGCATTTTTTGACCACGGGGGCTGCCGAGGCCGTGGTTTCGCCCTTTTTGCGTCGAAGCGATACACTGTTGCCGTTTGATTTCTTCGCTCAAGGAGGATGCGCATGCCGTGCACAACGATTCTGGTCGGTAAGAACGCGAGCTACGACGGGTCGACGCTTGTCGCGCGTAACGAGGACTCGTCCAACGGGGTGTTTGAGCCCAAGCGTATGCGCGTTGTGCATCCCGACGAGCAGCCGCGCGTCTACACGAGCGTCCTGAGTCACCTGACCGTTGAACTGCCCGATAACCCCATGCGCTACACGAGCGTCCCCGATGTTGTCCCGGGCCACGGCATCTGGGCCGAGGCCGGTTTCAACGAGCTCAATGTGGGCATGTCCGCAACCGAGACGCTCACCACCAACGAGCGCGTCCGCGGCGCCGACCCGCTCGTCGACTACGTTTCCGCCAAGGGCAACGAGGGCGAGGACGGATACGTTCCGGCGCAGCCCGGCGGCTTGGGCGAGGAGGACATGGTGACCCTGGTGCTGCCGTATGCCAAGTCCGCCCGCGACGGCGTGCGCATCCTGGGCGACCTGCTCGAGCGCTACGGCACTTACGAGAACAACGGCATCGCCTTTAGCGACGTGGACGAGATCTGGTGGCTCGAGACCATCGGCGGCCATCATTGGATCGCCAAGCGCGTGCCTGACGACGCCTATGTGACCATGCCCAACCAGCTGGGTATCGACAGCTTTGACCTGGACGATGCCGAGGGCGCACAGACTGACCACATGTGCTCCGCCGACCTGCGCCCCTGGATGGCCGAGTGGCATCTGGACCTGACGCTGGGTGTCGAGGGCGACGGTCCGGCTGCGGTCTTTAACCCGCGCGAGACCTTTGGCTCGCACAGCGACAGCGACCACGTTTACAACACGCCGCGCGCGTGGTACATGCAGCGCTGTCTCAACCCCAGCGACGTGTGGGATGGCCCCGACGCCGACTACACGCCCGAGAGCGACGATATCCCCTGGAGCCGCGTGCCCGAGCGCAAGGTGACCATCGAGGACATCAAGTACGTACTCTCGAGCCACTACCAGGGCACGGAGTACGATTGCTACGGCAGCAAGGGCACGCTCGCTACGCGTGGCGCCTATCGCCCCATCGGCATCAACCGCAACAGCCAGCTCGCCGTGTTGCAGCTGCGTCCCTATGCGCAGCCGGCCTATCGCGCCGTGCAGTGGATGGCGTTTGGTTCCAACTCGTTTAACGCGCTGGTTCCGCTGTACGCCAACGTCGAGACCATGCCCGAGTACTATGCCGACACGCAGGCTCGCGTGACGTCCGAAAACTTCTACTGGGCCAACCGCCTGATCGGCGCGCTGGCTGACGTCCGCTTCCATGAGTGCGGTCGCGCGGTCGAGGATTATCAGGAGAAGGTCGGTGGCATGGGCCACAAGCAGATCCATGACATCGACGCTGCCGTAGCCGCTCTGCCCGAGGTCGAGGTGCCTGCCGAGCTTGCACGCGCCAACGAGGCCTTTGCCGAGCGTGTTCGCGTGGAGACCGATGCCCTGCTGGGCAAGGTGCTTTACACCACGAGCTGCGCCATGAAGAACTCTTTCGCGATGAATGACAACGTGAGGTAGGGATTTCCCGTCGATCGAATAGCGCTAAAACGCTTTGTCGCTTTCGCTCAATCTTGGGTACAAGAACGCCAATGCAGTTGTTTGTGATTGGAGATAACCATGGTTATGAAACTCGATCAGCTTGTTAACGGCGCCATTAACGTGGGCTTTGGCGCTGCCGCCGTTGCTGTCGAAGGCGGCAAGAAGGTCCTCGACGACCTTAACACCAAGGGCGAGCAGGTCCGCAAGGACACCACCACCCCCGATATCGCCCGCAGTGTGTCCGACATGTTCGAGCAGGCCGGCGGTACCATCTCTGATCTGACCGAGCGCTTGGGCATGCAGGGCGAGACCGCGGCCCAGCGCGTGCTTGACGAGCTCATCCTTGCCCGCGTCCGCGTCATGACCGCCCCCGAGCGCACTGCCTTCCTGGCCCATGTGCGCGACATCGTCGATTCGGTCGAGGACAACGTGACCTCGGTGCCCGTCGAGTCCGTTGAGCCCGACGATGCGAAGGATACCGAAGAGGCCGAGTAGCAGCGCAGATGGCAGATTCCACCACCGATTACAACAATCTAGATCCCTTGGGTGACGAGGCGGCGGTTGTCGATGAGGTCGACGCCGCCGTCTCGGGCGCTCGCAAGAAGCCGCGCGCTGTCGATATGGTGCCCGAGGAGCCCGACGCGATGGCGCCGGACGAGGAATACCAGCTTACGCCGGCGGGTCGTCGCGAACGCATCGGGCAGATTGTTCGCCTGGTCAAAAAGTACCGCGTGTGGGATAACCTCACGCCGGTTCGTTTGCGCCGCCTGCTCGAGGAACTCGGCCCCATGTTCGTCAAGATGGGGCAGATTCTGGCCAACCGGTCCGAGATTCTGCCGCAACGCTTTTGCGACGAGCTGCGTCGTCTGCGCTCCGACGTGGAGCCGGTGCCGTACGAGGTGGTGCTTCGCTGCCTGGAGGAAGAATACGGCCTGCGCCTGGGGGAGATGTTCGATGCGATCGATCCCAATCCGCTTGGTAGCGCATCGCTCGCGCAGGTGCACCGCGCTCGTCTGGTGACGGGCGAGGACGTGGCCGTCAAGGTGCAGCGCCCCGGTGCGCAGCAGGTTATGGCACAGGACATCGATATCATCCGCTCGGTGGTGCGTATCGTTTCCAAGTTCGTCAACACCGATCAATTCGTTGACCTGCACGGCGTGGTCGAGGAGCTGTGGACCTCGTTTCGCGAGGAGACCAACTTTTTGGCCGAGGCCAAAAACCTCAACGACTTCTACGAGTTCCATAAGAGCGTTCATGGCGTGACGTGCCCTAAATCCTATCTGGACCTGTGCACCGAGCACGTGGTGGTTATGGACTACGTCGACGGCATTTCGATCGCCGATCCTGAACGCTTGGTGGCCGAGGGCTATGACTTGGAAAAGATCGGTGCCGCAATCGTCGAGGACTATTCGACGCAGGTGCTCGACGACGGCTTTTTCCATGCCGACCCGCATGCGGGAAACATCATCCTCAAAGATGGCATCGTTTACTTTATTGACCTGGGCATGGTCGGGCGCATGTCGAGCCACGACCGCGGTATCGTCAAGGACATGATTTTCGCCGTGGCCGAGGGCGACGTGCCCAAGCTCAAGGATTCGCTTATGCGCTTTGCCGTGACGCGCGGCGACTCGGCCGAGCTCGACCATTCGGCCTTTTTGTCCGATCTGGACTTTATCGTCGCCGACTTTGCGGGTCTTGACCTTAAGGATCTTGATATCGGCGAGTTTTTGACCTCGCTGCTAAACCTGGCGCGCAAGAACGACGTTGAGCTGCCGAGCGTGGTGACAATGTTCGCGCGCGGCATGGTGACGCTTGAGGGCCTGCTGACCGAGTACATGCCCAACGTCAATATGATCCAGATTATCCAGACGCACATCAAAAACGAGAAGAGCACCTATGCGCGCGTGCGCGAAATGGGGCGCGATCTTGCCGCGAGCAGCTATCGCGCGGCAAAAGGCTCGCTCGAGGCGGCCGAGTATCTGGGCTTGGCGTCGCGCATGCTCACGCGCGGCCAGCTTAAGGTGAACACGCAGATCATGAGCAGCGATAAGGCGCTGCGGCAGCTGGGCGGAATTATCGACCGCATGTCGATGGCAATTGTGATCGCCGGCCTGTTTATCGGTTCGTCGGTGGTGTACTACGCGCGCATCGAGCCGGTTGTGTTCGGTATCCCAGTCATTGGCTTTATGGGCTACGTGAGCGCGCTGGTGCTGGCGCTTATGCTGGGTCGCAATATCTGGCTCAACAGCCACGGCGGCAAGCACTAGAGGCTGTGACCGTCACCACATTCTCCTATCGCAAACAATAGCTTTTACCTTGGGCTTCGCCTGCGTGCGAGGCCCTTTTGCGTGATAGCATATTGACGGTTTTAATCGATGGCCTAGATGGTGGTGCGGAGACGCACGAATGCGCGGTTTTCCTGCGCGTTTGGGAGAATCGGGGTGCAAGTCCCCGGCTGTACCAGTAACCGTAATTCCTCTTGGCTCGGGATGTTCGCGTCGCAGATCGGACGGCGCGCCCGAGTCGTTAAGGTTAAGTCGGATCGCCTCCCATCTTGCATGCGGCTGCGGCGTATGCCGCCGGTGTGCATAGGGCTCTGGAGGGAAGGGGGACCCCGATGGGGGAACTCGAGCGCAACATGCGCGATGACGTGGGGCAGCTTCAAGGCAACGCTCCAAGTACAGACAGTAGGAGACAAATGGATATGTTTGAGGACGAGTGCCAGCGTGCCTCGCTTCGTCGCCGTGGCGTAATCGCGCGCGGCGTGGCAAAGCGCTGCCTGGTGGCATTCCTGGCCTTCGCGATGGCCTTTGGCACCACGCCGGCTCAGCTGTGGGCCGAGGGTGCCGAGGGCATTACCGACGCTGTGGCTCAGGCTACGACGCCAGGCGAGGACGCAGCGCTTGCGGGCGGTACCGCTGAGCAGAGCGGCGCCGAGGTTTCGGATTCCGGGAGCGCGCCTGCAGCTAGTGCCGCCACTACAGAGGCAGCAACTGGCGACGAAGGCTCGGCGACGGGGGAGAGTCCTGCCACGAGCGAGCAGTCTTCGACGGCATCCGCTGGCCAAGCAGGATCTGCCGCCGCGGCTGCCGTCCAGACAGAGAACCCGACAGAAACTGGCGATGTCGCCAAGAAGCAAATCGAGGTCTCGTTCTCGATTATCGGCACCGATGCCGACGGCAAGGCTCAGACCTGGGTGGCGCCTACGCAGCTCAAGCTCGACGAGGGCGCGACGGCTGCGGATGCCTTCATTAAGCTACAGGAGAAGACGGGCTTCAAGGCGGATTACGATCCGAACACGGCATACGGTTTCTACCTCAAAAGCATCACATCCCCGAGCGATGGCCGCACGCTTGCCTACGATCCGGCGACTTATGCCTTCTGGCAGCTGTTCGTCGACGGCGCGTCTTCCTCGGTTGGCGCGAGCAGCGTCAAGCTCACCCAGGGGCAGAAGATTGAGTTTGCCTATACGGCTGGTAGCTCGTCCCCTGTCGTTAAGGACCAGGTTGCCGCAAATGTGACCGTCATTGGTCGCGATGCCCAGGGCAAGACTCAGACTTGGGTCGATAACGCGCAGTATGTGGTGACGTCCGGCTCGAGCGCACTTGACCTTACGAAGGTCGCGCTCGAGGCGAATGGCATCGACGCCGTTGCTGCGGGCTCCTTCATTCTAAGCCTTAAGTACAACGGCGTTGAGCTGGGTACGCCGCTCGATTGTTCGACCTATTGGCAGCTGTTTGTCAACGGCAAGTCGAGTGACTATACGGCGGACAATGTCACCATCCATGCCGGCGATACCGTCACGTGGTTCTACGGTGGCTGGGGCGACCAGTTGCCGTCCGATTCTGTCCATGCTTCCGTTCAGGTGCTTGGCAAGGACAAGGACGGCAAACAGCAGGTGTGGGCCTCGACGGGCCAGACGAGTCTCAAGGCGGGCTCTACTGCCAAGGATCTCCTTGAGCAGACCGGCCTTACTCTCGATGCTGGCGAATCGTCTTGGGGCTGGTTCCTTAACGGCATTACTTCGCCGTTCGACAGTAAGTCCTATGGCTGGGATGCTGTGACCAAGAGCTATTGGCAATTCTACGTAAATGGCAAGTTCGCCGACGTTGGCGCCGGTGCCTACAAGCTCCAGGAGGGTGACGCCGTCACCTTTATGTATGGTGCTGACGCCGATGCCCTTCCTGGCCAGGTTCTTGGGTCTGTCGATGTTATCGGTCCCGATGTCAACGGCAACAATACTCGCTGGGGCTCGGCAAGCAATGTTTCTTTGCCCGAAGGCTCCACGGCCCAGAACCTTATTGAGGCATTTCTGAAGGCCAAGGGCGTTACGTACAACGGCTCTCAGAGTGGTGAGTACTGGTTCCTCAATTCCATCGACTCGCCGTTCGGAGGCAAGACGTACGGCTATGATGGTGCGACCAAAAAATATTGGCACCTGTATATCAATGGAGAGCCCTCCTTACTCTGCGCCAATCAGATTACGCTCAAGAGCGGCGATAAGGTTACGCTTGCATATACCACCGACGATTCGGCCATGCCCGATCCCGACAAGATTGTCGTGGACCCGAGCGCGACGGCTCCTGATTGGGGTGCCGAGTGGGCCGGCTACGGCAACAGTGGCAACGGTTCGACCGTAACGGATGCCAAGACGCCTGCGCAGGCCGCCGGTCTTAAGTGGGCCTTCGATTGGAAGGCCGAGTCTGGTCAGCAGTATGCCAACTGCAGCGAACCTGTCATCGCTAACGGTTTTGTGTACATCGCGACCGAGAACGAGCTCATTAAGATCGATTCGTCCACGGGCAAAAAGGTTGCCTCTGCGCCGCTTGCCTCCAAGGTGAGCTATACCTCTCGTCCGATCTATACCAATGGCCTTATCATTGTTCCGCTCAACGGCGGTGCGGTCCAGGCGATTACTGCAGACAAGCTGATCTGCAAGTGGTTGACGCCTGGTTTGACGGACTTGACGCAGAGCTCCTGCACCGTTGTTTCGGACGGCGAGTACGTCTATGTAGGCTCGGTCGATATTTCGTATGACGAGAATTACAACGCGACCTACGGCAACGGCTCCCTTTCGCGCATTAAGATTGCCACGGGCGAAGTTTCTTGGCAGAACATCGACCCTGCCGAGGGCTATTACTGGACTGGTGCGGCTTTGACGGATAAGTATGCCATCGTTCCTACGAGCGCGGGCACGCTTAAGTGCATTGATAAGACGACGGGCGATGTCGTCTCGACCATGAAGCTCGGCGCTGTCGCAAATGCCGATTGCATTGCCGATCCGTCCAATGGTTCGACCTTCTATCAGATGACGCACGATGGAAAGCTCCATGTGATTTCGCTTTCGGCGAAGGGCGTGCTGAGCGAGCAGAAGACAGTCGACCTGGGTCTTACTAATAACATGAGCGCACCGGCGGTGGCTGGCGAAAACTTGATTGTCGGCGGACAGACGGCTACTGGCTCTGCTCTGGCTCTCTATAACCTGAAGACGGGTAAGACCACGATGGTCGCTGCTGCCGACGGCAAGGCGCTGCCGGCTGGCCTCAACGGTATTGCTGCTACTCCGCTGGTGAGTGTTCAGGGCGGCAAGACCTATGTGTACTTCACCGTTAACAGCGCGGATAGCAAGGATTACGTCAACTACTCTGCTGGTGGTGGCGTGTATCGCTATACGCTCGGCGATGCAGAGGCGACGCAGATTTATGATGCGGCTGGCCATTACCAGCACTGCGACTCTCCGGTCATTGCCGATGCATCTGGCAACCTGTACTACATCAATGACTCGGGCACGCTGTTCAAGCTTGGGGCCGTTGAGTCTTGGACGGTTGTCTTTAATTCCAACGGCGGGTCTGCTTGCGACACTAAGTTTGTTGCTACGGCCGATGGCAAGCTGGTCAAGCCGGCCGATCCGACGCGCGATGGCTACACTTTCGGCGGTTGGTATACCGATGAGGCTTGCACGCAGGCGTATGACTTCAGTACGCCGGTGACGGCCGATCTGACGCTGTATGCCAAGTGGACCAAGAATGCCGTTAACCCTGGCGGCAATGGCGGTTCTGGCTCCAATGGCGGCAATGGTGGCGCTGGTAACGGTTCCGGTGCTGGCGCTGGCACGGGTTCCGGCTCCGGCACGAAGGGCCAGCAGGCTGGCGGCGCTGTCGCCCCGGGTCATAAGCCGACGACCAAGACGACGGTGTCGACCAAGACTGAGACCAAGGACAACAAGTCCGACAAGAAGGACTCCGATAAGTCCGACAAGAAGGACGAGAAGAAGTCTGACAAGAAGTCTGACAAGAAGTCTGACAAGAAGGACAGCAAGTCCGACAAGAAGTCCGATTCCAAGTCCGATACGGGTGCTGCTTCCACGACCACTGCTAAGAAGTCCTCTAGTGCTGCCGAGCAGGAGACTGGCACCAATCCGCTCGCCATCGTTGGCATCGCCGCCGGCGTGATTGGCCTTGCGCTAATCGCCGTCTTCGTGCTGACCAAGCGCGACAAGGGTGACGGTAATGCCCGATAAGCTCAAGGAGACCAACGGGCAACAGCCCGACTCCTCGTTTATCCAGCTCGATGATCCAAAGCAAAAGGGCGCCGCTTCGGCGGCGTCCGCCCCTCGTCGCAAGGCACTCCTTGGCGTTCTGACTGCCGCTTGCACCATTCTGATCGTCGTCTCGCTGGGTTTCGTCCATCCTTCCACAAGCGGTGCCTGGTCCATCGACTGGATCATTCAGACCGTGACGGGGGAGAGCGTCGTCACCAAGGACACCAGGGCGTCTGGCTCGACTACGACTTCGGGCGAGGCCAGTTTCGAGGATTCCAAGTCATCGAATGATGCAAAAGACGAGTCCAAGGGTTCGAACGACGGCAAGGACGATTCTGAGTCTTCGGACAAGGAATCGCATAAAAGCTCGGATAGCAAGAAGTCCGATGGTCAGGGCGGCAAGAAGTCTGGAGATAAATCCGCTGCCCAGAATACGGGAGCCGGCGCTACTCCCAATGTGTCTGGCGGTGCTTCTTCGGGCGGCGGTCAGTCGTCTGATGGGGCCTCCAGCTCTAATGGCGGAAGCGCTCCCTCGGGCGGACAGGGCGGCTCGCAGGAGTCCAACTACGTTACGGTGACGGTCTCGGTCACATCGAGCTCTGTGGGCAATCCTGTGTCCTCTGGTGGCACCTTTACCTTTAACGAAGGCGCTACCGTCTACGATGCCCTGTGCGCGCTGGGCCTTTCTGTCAACGCACATGGCTCGTCGTACGGTACGTATGTCTCCGCGATTGGTGGTTTGGCCGAGAAACAGTACGGCGGCACGAGCGGCTGGATGTACTCCGTCAACGGCACAACGCCCATGACGGCCTGCAGTAACTACGTTCTCTCCAATGGCGACAACGTTGTTTGGTATTACGTAACGGGCTAGAGGCCCCGACATAGCGCGCCAGACGGGCGGTTCGGACCAACATCCGGACCGCCCGTTTTTCATGCGAATGGGACTGGGTCGCCGGGTCTCTCTGCAAACAAAAAAACCGGTTGGAACGGGAATTCCAACCGGTTATACATTCAAGCAAATAGTGAATCGACTACGACCGTGCGCCCTCGAGGAAGAAGCGGCGGCTGAAGTAGTTGTACCAGGTGACGAGGAACGTGGCGATGGCCTTCATGGCCTGGTAGCCGATGCTCAAAAACGTGACGCCCACAAACATATACAGGTCGTTGAGGCCCAGGCCGATCACCGACAGGATGGTGAAGATCGTGAACTCGCGCTTGCGGCTCATGCCTTCGCGGTGGTCGAACACGTACTTCATGCTGAGCCAGTAGTTGACCACGACGGACGTGATAAACGAGATCGTGGTGCTCATCAAAAAGTCGAGGTGGAACAGCTCGACGAGCGCAATGAGCATGCCCCAGTCGATGCCAAAGGAGATAAGACCCACGACGGCAAACTTGAGGAACTGCTTGGTATGAGGTTGTGCCAGCGCCTTGCGCACGTAATCACATCCAATGCGTTGATGAATCGAGCAGAGGATACTTTAGAGCTTTTACAAGGGAAACGTAAGGTCTTTGCCAAGAACTATATGAACTCGCCAAATTTTCAAGAGCTAATCCGCAAACGTTGAAAATTTGCCCGTAAACGAGCGACACCTACGGACGATACTGCGCTGAGTGCGCGTCGTCCGTGGGCGCCGTAATGCTGCAGGGGTTTCGAGCTATTTTGTCTCGTCGCCCTCCAGGAAGATTTTTCGGGTCACAAAGTTGTAGACCATGACAAGCGCGGTGGCGCAGATCTTGGCGATATTGGCCTCGAGTCCCAGGCCGGCGTTGAGCGCCAGCACGATGCCGTCGTTGAGCACCAAACCGATCACGGACAGCACGACAAAGATGATGAACTCGCGGCGGCGGCTCATGCCTTCCTTGTGCGCAAACACGTACTTCATGCTTGCGAGGTAGTTAAAGATGAGTGAGATGATAAAGCCGCTGGTGTTGGCGATTAGGATGTTGAGGCCCAGACCGTAGTGGAGCAGATTCATAATGCCAAAGTCGATAACCGTGGCAATGACACCGACGACGCCAAATTTCATGATCTGCGCAAGGAGCTTTTGCATGGTACCTGCCTTAAGCTGGCGCCGAAGCGCCGCGGGGATGACAAACTCAGCAAGTTTAGCCAATCCCCGCGGGTGGTGCTAGGCGCGCTCCTCGATAGCACCGTTTCTATATGCATCGAGCAGCTGGCGCAGGTCCTGGATCTGGCTGCGGATCTTGGCGCCAGTATCGGTGTCGCTCACCATGCGGCGACGGTCTGCTTGGTCAAAACGGTTGGTCTCGCTTTCGATGTCCACGTTGCGCGTGAGTGCCTCGGCAACCGTCGTAAAGGCCCGGTGCGACTTGAGGCGGCAGCCGCGCGAGCTCGAGATGAGCGTATAGCCGGCGATACCCGTCTTGGGATGGTAAGCGCGGCAAAAGCCGCCATCGATGACCAGCAGCTTGCCCTCGGCGCGGATGGGCTGTTCGCCCTTGGTGGTTTTAACGGGCGTGTGGCCGTTGATGATGTGGCCGGTCGGCGAGCATGCCATGGCGCGACGCCAAACTCGCGCATGATGTCATCGCAGACCGAGGGCGACTTGGTAAGCGTAAAGTACGGGTCCATCGGCTCGACCCAGGTGCTCTTATCGGCGATATAGGCGCGCTCAAAGGTGCGCACCAGGCGTCCGCTGGCGGGTGAGTTAAAGCCGATCCACAGGTACCACATCCAGTCGAGGGCGTCGCGGTCGCCCACGCGCCAGGCGCGGCGGGCGATGCGGTCGCAAAAATCGAGATAATCGCGGCCGGCGTGCCAGGCACCCAGGCAGTTCATGCTGCTAAAGGTGCCGTCTTCGTTGAGCGGCACGCAGCCATGGAACAGCAGATTGCCGTTGGTGACCTTGTACATCGAGCCGTGGGTGTAGAGGAAATCGATATGGCGATGCAGGTGATCGGCGGTGACAAACTCGGACACGAGCTTGTCGATGATGTGTTGCTCCTGGGGCGTGAGCGTGTAGGGGTCCGTCGGGTCGACGGTGGGGAAGTCGTTGGTCGTGAGCGGCCACACGCTGCCGTCGGCGAGCGTGACCGTGCCGGTGTCGTGGTCGATCTTGTCGAGCAGCAGGCGGTTGGTCATGTCGAATTCGGGGTGGCGCTGGATAATCTGGCCCTCGAGCTTAAAGAGCAGGACGTTGATGGCTTTAATCAGCGGGCTGATGGGCTCACCGGCGGTATAGGTGGCATCGGCAAAGGCGACAAGCTCGCGCAGCGAGATGCCGTAGTCGTTCTCAAGGATCTCGTAATTGTCGTAGCGCAGGTTGTTGCGCAGCACCGTGGCGATGCAGGCGGGCTCACCGGCGGCGGCGCCCATCCACAGCAGATCGTGGTTGCCCCACTGAATGTCGAGCGAATGATAGGTGAGCAGGCGGTCCATAATCTTGGCAGCGCCGCCGCCACGGTCGAAGATATCGCCCACCAGGTGCAGGTGGTCGACGGCGAGGCGCTTGATGAGCGAGGCGAGCGACTCGATAAAGTCGTCGGCGCTTGCGGTCTCTAGGATGGACTCCACGATGCGCTCGTGATAACGCACACGATAGTTGTTCTCGTCCGGATGCGTGTGCAGCAGCTCGTCGATGATGTAGGCGTAATCGCGCGGGATGGCCTTACGCACTTTGGAGCGCGTATAGCGGCTCGAAAGCGAGCGGGCAACCATGATGAGCTGGTCGAGCATTGTCTTGTACCAGGTGGGGGAGTCCTCGCGCCGGCTGCGGACCAGCTCGATCTTCTCGCGCGGGTAGTAGATGAGCGTGCACAGCTCGCCCTTTTCGTCAAAGGTGAGCGTGTCGCCAAAGATCTCGTCGACATGCTCGCGCACGACGCCCGAGCAGTTGTTGAGGATGTGCATAAAGGCTTCGTACTCGCCGTGCACGTCGCTCATAAAATGCTCGGTGCCTTTGGGCAGGTTGAGAATGGCCGAGAGATTGATGATCTCGGTAAACGCGGATTGCTCGGTAGGAAATTGTCTCGACAGCAGGCGCAGATACTTAAAGTCTTGCGGGTTGCGATCGAATGTGACCATGAAACACCTTCCGATGGGGCTGGTAAAACTGATAAACAGCGTCAAACGTTTATCAGTATGCGCCGCTTTTGTTTCGATTTTGCGCCAGCGGCTGAATTGTCGGCTGAATGGTTTGGTAAATCGATTTAGTGAAGGTAGATGTGTTGGTTGGGTGGAGACGACAGAGGGTGTTTTCTCAGATATTTATGCGTGGGGCCGGTGGAGACGATGGTGGTAAAGATGTTCACTATTTTTGGTTCGATTTGGTAAATAGTGGACATATGTACCGCATGTAGGCTCACTGTGCGATAATTTGCGCAACAATGAGTAAGGAGCCTCATATGAGTGATTTTGTCCTGACCTGTGAATCCGCCGCCGACCGAACCCGTGAGTTCTTTGCGTCGCGCAATATCCCTGTCGTGTGTTTTCATTACGAGATCGACGATGTTGTCTATACGGACGATCTGTATCAGTCGATTGCGCCGGACAAGTTTTTTGCCCAGATTGCCGCGGGCGCCATGCCCAAGACGTCTCAGGTGAGCGTGGGTGAGTACGAGGAGTTTTGGGAGCCATTTGTTGCCGAGGGTAAAGACGTGCTGCACCTGACGTTGTCGTCGGGTATTTCGGGCACGTATGGATCGGCCTGCGTTGCGGCGCAGATGCTCGCGGATCGCTATCCCCAGGACGGCAAGGTGCGCGTCATCGATTCGCTGGCGGCGTCTTCGGGCTTTGGCCTGTTGCTGGAATATGCCGCCGACGTGCGCGATAGCGGGGCTTCACTCGACGAGACGGCTGCCTGGATCGAGGAGCACAAACTCAACCTGCACCACTGGTTCTTCTCGACCGATCTGTCGAGCTACCTGCGCGGCGGTCGCATTTCGGCCGCGAGCGCGATCATTGGCACGGCGCTTAAGATTTGCCCGCTTATGACGGTCGATTGCGACGGCAAGCTGTCGCCACGTGAGAAGATTCGCACTAAGAAGCGCGCGATTTCCGAGATGGCTAAGACCATGATGGCACACGTGCAGGACGGTGCGGATTATTCGGGTAAGTGCATCATGTCGCACTCGGCGTGCCGCGAGGATGCCGAGGCAGTTGCGGCGCTGATTGAGGAACAGGTTCCGCAGCTTAAAGGCAAGATTGAGATCAATGACATCGGTACTCTGATTGGCTCGCATACCGGACCTGGTACGGTGGCGCTCTTCTTTATGGGCGACAAGCGCGTGGATTAATTTGCCCCATCACGTCGCTGCATGATTGCTCAAACGAAAACGGCCCGTCTCACGTTTGTGGGGCGGGCCTTGCTGTTGCGGCTAGCGTTTCTTTCCGCGGAAGAAAAAGCCGTGCAGTGACGGCTTGAGGCCGCGATTGGCGCGATGCTCCTCGACGCGCTCGTGGATCGAAGCGACGCGCTCGATGACTTCGTCGGGAATCGGCACGTCGGGATTCATGTTCTCGACCTGGCTGACTTCGGCGGCGGCGACCTGGTCGATAATGGGCGCATCGTCGCGCGAGATGACAGGTGTGGCGTCTTCCTTCATCTTGCGATAACGCTGCATCATGTCGGTCTGTAGCTGCTGGGCCGAAGGCGGCGTCCAGATGATGGCGTTGGCGCCGGCGGCGATGGTCTCGCGGATGCTCTCTGGCGTCTTGCCGCCCGGCGCGATGAGCGGCAGGTTGGGATAGCGCTCGCGCAGCTCGCGTAGGACCTGGGGCGTGTTCTTGCCGGCGGCGATGTTGAGAATCTTGGCGCCGGCGCGCACCTTGGCGTGGGCATCGTCGTCGCAGCGAACGACCGTGGCGATGACGGGGATGTCGGCGATGTTGGTGATGTGCTCTACCATCTCGGCAGTAGCGGGGGAGTTGACCACGCAGCCCGCCGCGCCCTGCATCTCGGAGACGGCTGCCATCTGCACGGAGCGCTTACCGGTCGTAGTTCCGCCGCCCACGCCTACAAAGACCGGGCACTCGGCGACGGTCAGCAGCGCTTGCGTAATGGCGGGCTGCGGCGTGAAAGGGTAGACCGCAAAGACGGCATCGGCGTTGGAGTTGCGGATAACCGCGACGTCGGTGGTGTAAATGAGCGACTTGATGCGTCGGCCGAAGAGCGTAAAGCCGCTGGCCTCCTCGATCTCGTCGGGCATGCGAAGGGCAGCCTTGCGCAGGCGTCCGTCGATGGGCAGGGGCTCCATAGGGAGCAGGCCGTTGGGCGTGACGGCTACTTGGGGCTCGGTGAACTCGTCTGCGAGCTCGACCTCGGAAAAATCGACCGAGGCGACGATGTCCTCGTGCACCTCGGCGGGCACATCGATGGGAGCTTGGTCGTTTGCCGCCGCAGGCGTGTCGAAGGAGCTGGTGCCGACGAAGGCGTCGACGCGCTCATTTAGATCGTTGAGGGTATCCATGGAGGCTCGATTCTATGTGATGATGGCCGGCGCGATGCAGCCGGAATTGCGAATGCTAAATCGTTTGACGAGTTGATTTTTCCCCGCCGCGCCATCCGTTAGACCGAAGGGCCGGCGAACGTGAAGGAGCTGTGGTGGCGGGTATCGAGGTGCTATCTTGAAAGTCCCGTTTAAAAGAGAGGTGACGCGGTATGGAATTTTCGGCAATGTTGGGCTCGATTGGCCTATGCGTGGGCGCAATCGTAGCCGCCGCGGTCATCTACTTTGTGGTCACGGCCATTAAGGGCAAAAGGGCCGAACGCAAAGAGCGCGCGACGCTTAAACAACATCGTGACCAGCAGGGCAAACGCGCACAGAGATAGCTTGTTGAGTTTTGGATCCGTGCGCTAGCTGCGTTTTCGGATCAGGGCAATGTAGAAGCCCTCAAAGTCGCGGCTAGGCGGAATGGTGAGCGTGCCGGGCAGGCCGTTGGCGATGGCCGATACCTGACCCGCGGCGATGGCCTCGGTGAGAGCGTTGCTCTCGATATGCGGCTCCTCGCCGGCATCCTGGGCGCGGCGTGCTTCACTTTCGCTTGGCGTGCCGTCGAGGGGGATGAGCTCGCAGTCCATATGCTTGTCGAGGGCCTCTTGCAGGGCGTCCTCGTTTTCCTGCGGCAAGATTGAACAGGTCGAATAGACGAGCGTGCCGCCCGGTTTGAGGGCTCCCATGGCGCGGTCCAGAAGCGCGCGCTGCGAGCGGGCGCACTTGCTCAGCAACTGCTCGGTGAGGCCGCGCAGGCTTTTCTCGTTGCCACTGATGACGGTGCCCGTGCCGGTGCAGGGAGCGTCGAGCAGGATGCGGTCAAAGCGGAAGAACTCGTCGAGCTCGCGTGCGTCGATGCGCATGACGGGCACGTTTTTGGCACCTTGGCGGTGGAGGTTGGACTCAAGCTTTTCGGCGCGGGGAATGCTCATCTCGCAGGCCGTGAGGTGTGCCTGGCCCTGGGTGAGGGCGGCGATCTGCGTCGTCTTGCCGCCAGGGGCTGCGCACATGTCCAGGATGTCCTCGCCTGCCTGGGCGCCCAGGACCAACGGCGGCATCATGGACGACAGGCTCTGCAGATAGATCTTGCCGTCGCGGTAGATGTCGAGATCCCACAGATCGGAAACCTGGGCCTCGGGCAGGATAAAGGCGTCCGGGTACCAGGCGACGGGGTTGTGGGCGATGCCAGCGGCATCGAGCGCCGCAGCGATGTCCTCGGCGGTTGCCTTGAGCGTGTTGGCGCGCAGTGTGACCGGGCGTGTGACCGCGGCGCCGAAGCCCTCGATCATGAGCTCGGCATCGGCGGGCGCATAGGCGCCGGCGACCGTGTCGACCATAAAGCGCGGCAGGTCGGCGGCGCAGGGAAGGGCGGCAAGCTGGTCGGAAAGCTCGGTGGAGGCAAACTGCCTAAGCTTGAGCTCGGGCTTAACCTGCTTTTTCTGCTTACGACGACACGGCTTGGACATCCGTCTTTCCTTCCCGTTCCAAATTGACTACTTTCCGGGCACGCCGCTGCTGGCGTGCTTTAGTACTGGCTCTCGTGCTTGCTAAAGAAGTCGAAGCGCGGGGGCAGCGGCTTCACGCGGTGCTCGCCGGGCTTCTCGCCCAGGCTCTCCACAAACTCGTCCGTGGAGGCAAAGATGTTATCCCAGCTAAAGAAGGCGACCGGGTCGACGTCGAAGTACTCGCAGATGAGCTCGCAGCCGGCCGGGACGATGCCGTGCATCAGGACGGTCGCCACGCGCAGCTCGGTAAAGGCGTCGACGAGGGCCTGCGTCATCGCGGCACTGGCCGACTCGCCCTCGAGCTTGTTGGCGGCCTTGGAGGCGTCGCTCCAGCGCTTGTTGGCGGCACGCAGGTAGTCGTCGCACACGGCGAGCGCGCGGTGCGTCTCGAACTTGTACATGGCCTGCTCAAAGGCGAGAGCTGCCTGCTGGGCGGCTTCGACCACGGTGTCAGAAGCGGCACCGGCGGGGATGCAGCCGTTGCGGTAGGGGCTCTCGTCGTCTTCCTTGATGGCAACGCCGTAGAAGCAGCTGCGGGCCAGGCGGTTGAAGACGCCGGTCAGCAGCGCGCTCTCCTTAAGGGCCGGATCGATAACGCGCTTGTCGTCGCAGGCGCGCACCTCGTTGCCGTCCTTGTCCTTGCCGGTCACACGCGTGTCGTATGCCTTGGGGCTAAAGCTCACCGGCTTTTCGGACAGGCCGAGCGACAGCCAGTGCGCGCGCATCTGCTCGCAGGTGTAGTGGTTGAGCAGGTCGTCTGCCGGCGGAGGAGGCGTCTGCGAGGACGAGCTGGCCTTTTTGCCCATGTAGAGCAGGTGGTAGCAGGCGCTGACGGTGCTCTGCGTGAGGTTCCAGCCCAGGGCCTCCCACATGGCGGTCTGCGCGATGCAGTAGAAGTAGATGTTGTCCTGACCGATAAACTGGTAAATCTGAGCGTCGTCAGAGCACCACCAGTCGCGCCAGTCGAGCGAGCTGTGCTGGTAGGTGGGCGCGGGCACTTGCGTGGAGTCGGCAGCGGGCTCGCCCATGAGAGCGGCATCCTGGGCGGCGACACCCTCGGTCACGCCGGCGGCCTTGGCATCGCGCGCGAGCACGGTACGCGTATAGCTGATGGGCGCCCACAGACTCTCGGGCCAGCACCAGCAGGTGACGTCGGAGACGCCGTCGACCTGGGGCACCGGAACGCCCCAGTCGATGTTACCGGTGATGCGGAAGGGCACGAGCGCCTTGCCGCTGCGGAAGCGCACGCCGCCGTTGGCGAGCACCGCGTGGGCGTCGTCGCGCTCCTTCCAGCTGGGGAAGGTGACGGTAAAGCTGCTCTTGTTGCCCTCGGGCTCCAGCACGGTGTGCTCGGGGAGCTGGTCCTCGACGGCATCGAAGGCCTCGCGGAACTTGTTCTGGATGTAGAGCTGCGCCGGCAGCAGCCACTCCTCCATGGTCTTGGAGACCACGGAGCGAACCTGCGGGTTCTGGGCGAGCTTGGCGGTGTAGGTCTTCATAAAGTCGAGGTAGGCCGGCAGGTCAAAGTAGAGGTTGTCGACCGGGCGCAGCTCGGGCACCTCGCCGGTGAGCTGGCTCTTGGGCGCGATGAGCTCCTCGGGCTCAAACTGGTGGCCCAGGTCGCACTCGTCGGCGTAGGCTTTCTCGGACTTGCAGCCCTGGATGGGGCAGCGGCCGATCACCTGGCGGCCATTGAGGAACGTGCCGGCCTTGGCATCGTAGAACTGCAGCGTGGAGCGCTTGGAGATGGTGCCCTGCTCGTGCAGGCGCTCGATAATCTCGGCGGTAACCTCGTTGTGGATCTGGGCCGCCGGCTCAAGGCCCGAGCCGCCGTAGATATCGCAGCTGATGTTGTAGTTGTTGAGGGTCGCGGCTTGGCGGGAGTGATTGGACTCGACGTACTCGCTAATGGACTTATCGTAGCCCTCGTTCTCCTTGAGCTTGCGGTAGCTCTCCATGATGGGCGAGCCGTAGCAGTCGGTGCCCGAGGTGAAGATGACGTTCTCGCGGCCCAGACGGTCGCGCAGGAAACGGGCGAAGAAGTCGGCCGGGACAAAGACGCCGCCAACGTGGCCAAAGTGAAGGCCCTTGTTGCCGTAGGGCTCGCCGGCGGTAACGATGGCGCGGCGAGGCCAGCTGGGACGGTCGTTCATGGAGTATTTGGATGCCATGGGACTCCTTCGCATATGGTGAGAGCGCGGCCGGGCGCAAGGCCTGGCGACGCGGTGGTCAATTCGTGCATATCGTTCGACATTATCGCACATGCGGACGGGTACGTGGCAGGGGCGCTATCCTAAGATGCTATGAATGAGATTTCCAACATACATGCGTTTGAGGACGAGGATTTTCTGCACGCTTGCTTCGTGTGGGGGATGGTCGTAGTCGGCGTGTTTGCCGTGTGCCTGGTGCCGGTGTTTATGCTGCTGGGCGGGCCTGCAGACTTGGATGTGGCTGACGCGGGCGGCTGGATGGCCGTCTTGGGCTGGATGGTCGGCTTGACTGCGGTTTCGGCGGCTTCATTTGCCGTGCACGAGCTGGTGCACGGTGTGTTTTTTAAGCTGCTGGCGCCTGCGGGCGCGAAGGTGACCTTTGGGGCGAATCGCGAGACGGCGATGATCTATGCCTGCGCCGAGGGCGTTGTGTATTCGCGCCGGCGGTACGTGGCGGTTTGCCTGGCGCCGACGGTTGTTGTGACGACAGCGTTTGCCCTGGGGTTTGCGTTTTCGGGCTATCCGCTGCTGTGCTATTTGGCGGCCGGCTTGCATTTGTCGGGCTGTGTAGGCGACTGGTATTACGTGCGGACCATCTTGCGCGACCGCCGCATTGTCGCCTGCGAGGACACGTCCTTCGGCGTGCGCTTTTTCGGGTGAGGAGATGTCGATGAAGCCGTTGTTGCTGCATGCGTGCTGTGCACCATGCTCGCTTGAGCCGGTCCGCCTGCTGCGCGAGGAAGGGTTTGAGCCCACAATCTGCTGGACAAACCCCAATATTCAGCCTCACGATGAATGGCAGCGGCGTTTGGACGAGCTGCGCCGGTGGTGTGCCGATGGCGACACCGAGCTTATCGAGGCGGGGGAGGACCGTGAGCGCTGGGAGGCCGGCGTGGCCCCGCTGGGAGCCGACCGAGCCCGTCGCTGTCGCGCGTGCTATGCCCTGCGTCTGGCCGAGGCGTGCCGTGTGGCCCAGGAGCGCGGGTTTGAGTTTGTGGGCACGACGCTCGCCGTCTCGCCGTATCAGCTGTTCGACACCTGCAATGACGTGCTCGAGCGCTTGGCGGCGGCACATGGGCTCACCCCGGTGATTCGCGATTTTCGCCCGTATTACCCCGAGGCCACGCGTCGTTCGCGCGAGCTGGGCATGTATCGGCAGAATTACTGCGGCTGCCGATTCTCGGCCGTCGAGGCGGCCATGGACCGCGCCCGCATCCGCGACGAGCGCAAAGCGTCCAAAAAGTAGTTCTTTTGGGCTGGCAGCCTGCTAGGATGTAGAGCGGACTTTAACTATATAAGGAGTATCCGACGTGTCTATGCGTACCGATGATTTTGACTATAACCTGCCCGAAGAGCTCATCGCCCAGGCTCCTGCCGAGCCGCGCGACTCCTGCCGCCTGCTGGTGGTGGATCGCAAGGGCTCCCAGGCGGGAACGCCGCTGGAGCACGGCGGTACCGTTGAGCACCGCATCTTCCGCGACATCATCGACTATATCGAGCCGGGCGACGTGCTCGTCATCAACCAGACGCGCGTGATGCCGGCCCGTTTGATCGG
Source organism: uncultured Collinsella sp. (assembly GCA_902496455.1). Taxonomy (GTDB): domain Bacteria; phylum Actinomycetota; class Coriobacteriia; order Coriobacteriales; family Coriobacteriaceae; genus Collinsella. Next base: position 16,916 of record CABVAY010000022.1, on the reverse strand, counting down.
TCGCAAGACGGGCTCGGGCGGCGTGGTCGAGACGCTGCTGCTCAAGCGCCGCGAGGATGTTGACCCGCTGGGTCACGTTTGGGAGTGCCTGGTCAAGCCGGGCAAGCGTCTGAAGCCCGGTGCCCAAATTGAGTATCGCGCCGGTGGCGCCCATGCGCCCGAGGGGGCTCCCGTGGTGCTGACGGCCGAGGTCGTCGACTTTGTCACCGATAGCCGCGGCGGCCGACTGGTGCGTTTTGAGCCGGCCGGTTGCAACGCCGCCGGCGATCCGCGCACGCTCGACGAGGCCATTCATGCTGCCGGTCACGTGCCGCTGCCGCCCTACATTACCGATTACGAGGGCGATCCCGAGAAGTACCAGACCGTCTACGCCATGAAGGAGGAGCACTCGGCTGCCGCTCCCACGGCGGGTCTGCACTTTACCCCCGAGCTCATGGCTGCCATCGAGGCCAAGGGTGCGAAGTTTGCCGCCGTCGAGCTCGAGGTGGGCATCGATACCTTTCGCTTGGTGGAGGAGGACGACCCTACGCAGCACGTCATGCACACCGAGCGCTACCACGTATCGCAGGAGGTGGTCGACGCCGTGCACGAGGCCAAGGCCGAGGGACATCGCGTGATCGCCGTCGGCACCACCGCGGTGCGCTCGCTCGAAAGCGCGTTTGACGCGGAGGCGTCGGTGTCCGATCCAGCCGTGACGGCGCGCTATTTTGAGGGCCGCGAGGACGGGGCTGATACGCTCGGCCGTGGCGACATCGTGGTACGCGAGAACGCCACGACGCAGCTCTACCTCATGCCCGGCTCGACCTATCACGTGGTCGACGCGCTGATCACGAACTTCCACGTGCCGCGCTCCACGCTCATGATGCTCGTAAGCGCGCTTGCCACCCGCGACCAGATCATGGATGCCTACGCCGCTGCCATCGAGGAGCGCTACCGCTTCTTCAGCTTTGGCGACGCGATGCTCATTCTGTAGGTTACGGCGTTTTACAAACGCCGTAACCGGTCGACGCTGCAAACCCGCCAGAGCGGCAATCTGCCTTTCAACTTCGGCGGCATGACCAAAAGGTCAATGCCGCCTCGTTTCAAGGCACCTTGCTCGCTCTGGCGGGTTTTCGCTGACTTTGCCAAGGCATCGGCGTTGCCGTGGTCCAACCTGCCAAAAAGGGACAGGTTTATTTTGGCAGGTTTTATCTGGGCAAACGTTGTTGGTGCAAGGGGAACGGGTTACTTTGCACCAGGTTGGTGCATGTTAACCTGACCCCTTTGCACTAATCTAAAAAGTTGCGGTGAGATAGTTCTTGAATTGGCCTTTTTTGAGGCTAAACAGGAACTATCTCACCGCAACTGCGTTGAGCGTTTTTTTGGCAGCCGGTTTACTTGCTTGCGAACAGCCAGACTAGGATGATCACCAGGATTGCGGCGACGATGCAGACGATGGCGCCGGTGAATTTGATGCGTGAGTCGCGGGTACGCTCGCGCACCGCGTCCTCGGTGGCCTCGAGCTGGGCGACTTCTCGCTCGGTCTCGGCGTGTTCGGCTTTGTCTCGGGCCAAGGATCCTGCAAGCGACTCGGTGATCTCTGGGTGGTCGTGCACCTCGGTCGCCTGTTCGATAATCGACTGCGCATGCGCGGCATCTGCTTGGGCGTTGGCTATGCTCTGCTCTTGGTCGCGGCGTGCCTTGTCCTCGGCGGCGATCTTCTCGCGCAGTTCGCGCTGGCGCGTTGCAGCGGTGGTTTTTGCGGTCTGCAGCTCGTCGCGCGCGGCATCGGCCTCTGCCGTCACGGCCTGATGGGCTCGCTTGGCGTCGGCGATGGGGGCTTGCGCCTGCTCGACGGCCTGCTCGGCTGCGGCAAGCGAGTGCTCAAGGTCGGCGGTGATGCGCGGGACATCTTCTTCGGCTTTACGCAGGGCATCTGCCGTGTCGGAGATCTGCATCGAGAGCTCGCTGGTGCGCACCGTATAGTTGGCGGGATTTGCCGAGGGATTGCGTTGCAGTTCGGCATACTCATGACGCAGCGTCTCGAGCTGGGCGCGCGTGGCGTCGACGGTTTGTTGTGCGGCCGCAATGCCGGCGTCTCGCTCGGCCTTCACCTTGTCGCGGATACGCTTGGAATCCTCAAGACGTCGAACGAGGCGGTTGCCGGTATCGCGAGAGCTCGCCTCGCGGGCCTCCACGGCATCGAGCGCAGCCTTCAGGCAGAGCTCAGTCGCGTCATCCTCTGTCTTCATTTGTTCGAACTGACCCTTGAGCTCTGTCGCTTTGGCGGCGTGGGCATCACGGTCAATCTCGGCTGCCGCAGCGGTCTTTTGCGCTGTGGCGATCGCCTGACGCTGGTCGGCGACGATCTGGTCGTAGCGGCCTCCGATATCCTGGCGCGTCTCGAGTTCCTCGGCCTGATCGGCAATGCGCTGCTCAAGTTCGGTCAGATGGGCGCGGGCATCGGCAAGTGCCTTTTTCGCGGCGTTCATCTCGCGCATGGCCGAGGCGCCCTGGGCGATAAAGGTGCCCACGGCGTTCGCGGTGTTCGAGACAGCGGTCCCCAGATCGCGACTCGCGGCGGGGGAGTGGGGGACGGTCGGGCGAGCGGTGCCGGCAGCGTCCGCATCGGCAGCCTGCGGCACGGCGATATTGCCGGTACCGCCCTCGATCACAGAAAAGCCTGCTGCGTGCGGATCGACCGCATCGGCGCCAATCGTGGGATGTTCGAGCTGCAGAAACGAGGGCATGGTACTGCCTTGGTCGGCAACCGGAGTCTCGCCGGGCACAAAGGTCGAGGCCGCCTCGGCGGCCTCCTCTTCTTCGGCATCAATATCGGCATCGGCCACGGCGTCTTTCATCGCTTTGACAGCATCCATCATGGAGTCCATGACGGCATCGAGCTCTTCTTCCGAAGAGACCTCGATGGGGCCCGCTGCTTGCGGGACGTCGTCCTGTACAGGGGCGTCGTCCTGAGCGGGCGCATCGTCGTTTTGCTCATCGGCGTTTTCTGCGGCAGGGGTTTCCGCCGTAGTGCTTTCGTCCAAGATGGGGTCGTCGATGTCGATACCATCGCAGGTTACAACGTCAGTATCTGCGATGACGTCTGCGGAATCATCAATATGCTGTTGAGTCTGGGGGTCCAGCTCGTCTGTCATAGGCATGTGCTCCTCATCGTTGTTTGTCACCCTATGATAAAGTTTCGCGCCGACATCCCACGCGCCGCAGCAAAGTTTCAAAACGTGTTCGATGGCTCGATTTGATAACAATAACTCGGCCGTTTTATCCAGTTTGTACTTGACAATCCCTTCGCCGAACGACGTGGTGCCGTTCGCCTACCGCGGTCTTTTATTTTCGCTTGAACACGCTAAAGTTGCATCTCAGCTTTTGGCGCGTGAAGTTGGATACGCGCAGTCGGCGGGCGTGCCCGTCGCGATTTGAAAGGACTTTGTATGGGACTTTTCACTGGTAAGACCGTGATCGTCACCGGCGGCGGCAAGGCCACGCTTAAGGACGGCTCCGCTGGTTCCATCGGCTACGGCATCGATATCGCATTTGCCAAGGAGGGCGCGAACCTCGTCATCACCGGCCGCAACGTCGCCAAGCTCGAGGCCGCCAAGGAGTCCCTCGAGGCCGAGTACGGCGTCAAGGTTCTGCCTGTTCAGGCCGATGTCTCGGCTGGCCAGGACAACGAGGCCGTCGTCCAGAACGTCATCGACAAGGCCATTGAGGAGTTCGGCCGCATCGACGCCGTCGTCAACAATGCTCAGGCCAGCGCCTCGGGCGTGACCATCGCCGATCACACCATGGACCAGTTTAACCTGGCCATTTACTCCGGTCTGTATGCTACCTATCTGTACATGCAGAAGGCCTATCCGCACCTGAAGGAGACCAAGGGCTCCGTGGTCAACTTTGCCTCGGGCGCCGGCCTGTTTGGCAACTATGGCCAGTGCAGCTATGCTGCCGCCAAGGAGGGCATCCGCGGCCTGACCCGCGTTGCCGCCAACGAGTGGGGCAAGGACGGCATCAACGTCAATATCGTTTGCCCGCTTGCTTGGACCGCTGCGCTCGAGAACTTCCAAGATGCCTATCCCGAGGCGTTCAAGGCCAACGTCCACATGCCGCCGGCGGGTCACTACGGCGACGTCGAGAAGGAAATCGGCCGCGTTGTCGTTCAGCTCTGCGGTCCCGACTTTAAGTACATGAACGGTGAGACCGTCACCCTCGAGGGTGGCATGGGCCAGCGTCCTTAGGGGTTACGCGGTTTTTCCAAACCGCGTAACGGCTCGACGCTGCGCGGTCACCAGGGCGACCGCTCGCTGACGTCGCCAGAGCATCGGCGTTGCCTTGGCTGTTGGAGATGATCTCGTAGTCGTTGGGGACGTTCTTAAATGACTAGTCATAAGGGACACTCTTGCCGGCACTTGGGGACAGTCCCTAAGTGCCGGCAGATTGGGACACTCCTTTGCAAGATGGCGCTGAAGAGTGTCCCCAACAACTAGTCGTTTAATGCATCAGTTTCTGTCGAGTCGGTGCTCTTTGAGGGTTGCCCGTATAATGGTTTGCGTATGAACCGCAACCAAGGAGTTCCAGTTTATGGACCAGAGCCTTTTTAAATTCGACCTGATCGCAGAGGACCCGACGACGCATGCGCGTGCCGGCGTGCTGCACACCCCGCACGGCGACATCGAGACGCCAATCTTCATGCCCGTGGGCACCAAGGCAAACGTCAAGGGCATTCCTACCGAGACCGTCAAACAGCTCGGCGCCCAGATCGTGCTTGCCAATACCTATCATCTGTCCATGCGTCCCGGCGAGGACACTATCGCCGAGCTGGGCGGCCTGCACAAGTTTATGAACTGGCACGGTCCTATCCTCACCGACTCGGGCGGTTTCCAGGTGTTCAGCCACAACGACGCCGTCAAGCTCACCGACGAGGGCGTGCGCTTTATCGTCAACGATTACGACGGTCGCCACGTGTTCTGGACGCCCGAGGACAACATGGAAATCGCCATGAAGCTCGGCTCCGACATCTGCATGCAGCTCGATCAGTGCCCGGGCTATCCCGCCACGCGCGCCTACGTTGAGCGCGCTGTTGAGCTGTCGAGTATGTGGGCCGAGCGCTGCTATAAGGCGCATAACCGCGACGACCAGGCGCTCTTTGGCATTGTTCAGGGCGGCATGCACCTAGATCTGCGCCTGCGCTCGCTGCGCCATCTGGAGGAGTGCGGCGACTTCCCCGGTTACGGCATTGGCGGCTACTCGGTGGGCGAGGACCACGAGACCATGTTCGAGACCCTGGCACCGCTCGTAAGCGAGTACATGCCCAAGCACAAGCCGCGCTACCTGATGGGCGTCGGCAACCCCACCACCCTCGTGCGCGGTGTGGGCGTGGGTATCGACATGTTCGACTGCGTGCTGCCGACGCGTACGGGCCGCATGGGTACGGCGTTCTCCAGCGAGGGTCGCCTTAACTTCCGCAACGCGCGCTTTGCGCACGACGACGGCCCCATCGACCCCACCTGCACCTGCCCGGTGTGCACGGGCGGCTACAGCCGCGCGCTCATCCGTCACATGGTCACGCAGAAGGAGATGCTCGGCGGCATTCTGCTTTCGATGCACAACATCTACTACCTGCTCAACCTTATGCAGCGTGCCCGCCAGGCCATTATCGAGGGCCGCTACGGCGCGTTTGTGAGCGACTGGATGAACAGCCCTGCGGCGGTGGATTACTAAGGGCGACAGACACGCTTGCAGAGCGTGGGCAATGGCAAAGGCTGAGCGGCAACCGCTCGTCACATTTGCTGACACCGGCTGCGCGACCGCTGACCGATAGCTTGCAAGCACTTGATGCATCGTGGGTACCATACCGAATAGTTGATGTTCGGGCGGGTGTTTGGCGCATGGCGTCGACCCCGCCCGCTTTTCTTTTTCTCGATAGGAGTACCCATGATTAAGAATGAGAACGTCGAGGGCGAGCCTGCCTACGACGAGACGTACCGCCGCGGCCCCGTGGTCATGCGCGGCCCCATGATTCCTAAGGACAACACCTACGCCAACCTGCTGGCGCCCGAGGAGTCGACCGACTGGCTGCATGCCGATCCGTGGCGCGTGCTGCGCATCCAGGCCGAGTTTGTCGATGGTTTTGGCGCGCTGGCCGAGCTCGGACCCGCAGTGACCATCTTCGGCAGCGCCCGCACGCCCAAGACGGACCCGGCCTACAAGGCGGCGCGCACCGTCGGCCGTAAGATTGCTCAGCGCGGCGTGGCGGTTATCACCGGTGGCGGCCCCGGCATCATGGAAGCGGCCAACAGGGGAGCGGCGAGTGTCAACGGCAAGTCAGTTGGCCTGGGCATTGAATTGCCGCACGAGCAGGGGCTCAACAAATATGTGAACCTCGGTATGGACTTCCGCTACTTCTTTGTGCGCAAGACCATGTTCGTCAAATACAGCTCGGGTGCCATTGTGTTTCCCGGTGGTTTTGGTACGCTCGACGAGATGTTCGAGGTGCTCACGCTGGTGCAAACGCACAAGGTCAAGCGCATGCCGCTTGTGCTGGTAGGCAGCGAGTACTGGCAGGGCCTATTCGACTGGCTTAACGGTCCGGTGCTGGACGCCGGTATGATCAGCCCGCTCGATCCCGAGCTCGTGCACATCACCGACGACCTCAACGAGGCCGTCGACATTGCCCTGAGCGGGCTGATGTAGAGTAGCTAAAATGGGACGGGCTAAAAAGACTGGTCTGAAACGTTTGATACCAGTCTTTTTAGCCCCGTCCCAAATGAACTGCTTCTAGGTTGCGGTGGAATAGGGATTGATTGGCGGCTGATAAGCCAAAAACAGTCCCTATTCCACCGCAAATGGTAAAGGTGCCCCTAGTGGATGGGCTGGTAGCGGGGACAGTAGCTGATGGCGATGGCGTCGACGCCTACGTGGGTGGCGATGGTGCAGCCGATGGGGCCGGTGCCGGCGTCTACGTAATCCTGGCCCGCGAGTGCCTCGTTGACAAGCTCCTGCTCCTCGGCGGCGCCGGTCGTGAGCACACGCACGCTTGAGCCCGGGTGCTCGTCCAAAAACGCGAGGCAATCTGCCATGGTGTTGGCGACGATGCGCTTGGCGCCGCGACCCTTCTTGATGGCCTTGATCTCGCCCGACTGCCACTCCGGCGAAACGGCCAGGCGAATGTTGAGCATCTGCGTGAGCTGGCCGGCGAGCTTGGGCGCGCGGCCGTTCTTAACGAGGTTCTCGAGCGTGCGGGGAATCAGCAACAGGTGTGCGTCGGGCAGCGTCGCGCGGATCTGCGCCTCGGTCTCGTCCAAGTTGCGGCCGTCTTCGCGCATGGCCAGCGCGTACTCCACCAGCAGGCCCTCGGCGCCGGAGCCGGTGCGCGAGTCGATGCAGCGCACGTCCAGCTCGTGCGTTTCGGCCGTCAAACTGGCGTTGGCATAGCAGGCGGACCACTCGCTGCACAGCGAGATAAAGATGGCGCTATCGTGGCCGTCGGCGCGCACGCGGTCAAAGAGTGCCTTGAACTCGCCGGCGCTCGGCTGCGAGGTGTGCGGCAACTCCTCGGAGCCAGCCATGCGGGCGACGTATTCCTCGGCGGTAATCTGCACCTGGTCGAGCAGGTCCTCGCCCTCGATAATCACATGTAGCGGAATCACGTAAATGCCGAGCTCTTGGGCGCGGGCGGGGGAGATGTCCGACGTGGAGTCGGTTATGATGGCAAAAGACATAATTGCACCTTTCGTTGGGGCGCGGCAGCGCCGCCTTCTGAGAGCAAAGTGCGACAAGTATAGTGGAGTCGTTCCACATTTATAGGTTCAATTGTTGAATAGTCAACAGTTTGAAGTGTCGGTGTGGAAATCGTCAACTGGGGAAGAGGGATGCCGATGGAGGCGCTGGAGATATGCAAGCGGCCGGTCGTGCTGTTTGATTTCGATGGCACGGTGGCAGATACGGGTCGAGCGGTGATGACCTCGACGCGCAAGACGTTGGCCGCGCGCGGGTTTTCGGAGGCGCAGATGGGTGACCTGCGTCGCATGATCGGGCCTCCGCTGTGGAAGAGCTTCCACGACTTTTACGGCTTTACGCGCGAGGAGTCGCTTGTGGTGGCCGACGAGTACCGTGCCTTTTTTGATGAGCTGGGACCGGAAGAGTATCCCGTGTTCGATGGAATCCCCGAGCTGCTCGATGGCCTTGTCGCGCAGGGGCATCGCTTGGCCGTGGCGACGTCACGCATGGAGGCAAAGTGCATTGACATGGTGGGCGAGCTAGGACTTTCGCAGTTTGAGGCGGTGGTTGGCATGAATCCACCGCAGGGGCGCGAGACCAAGGCCGATTCGGTTCGCGACGCGTTGGCGGCCTTGGGTGCGGCCGCGGACGATGCCGTGATGATCGGCGATCGCTTTAACGATGTGGAGGGCGCGCACGCAATGGGCGTACCGTGCATTGGTATCTATTCGGGCGCGGCGGCGCCGGGCGAGCACGAGGCGGCGGGTGCCGATGCAGTGGTGCACTCGGTGGCCGAGCTTGCTAAACTTTTCGCTATCTAATAGACGTAATGTGAGGGACGGGCGTACCCGTCGCTCATTGGTAAGGAGGTCGTCCATGAATCAGGTGGAGCAGAGCGTTACCGAGTATGTCGACGAGGTCTGGGAGGATGTCGTCGCCGATATCGAGCAGTTGGTGAGTTATCCGTCCGTGGCAGTTTCTGCCGATGCGGAGCCCGGCGCGCCGTTTGGCCGCCCGGTCCGTGATGCGCTCGATTGCGCGCTCGGTATCGCGCAAAAGCTCGGCTACCAGACGAGCGATGACGAGGGCTATGTGGGAATCGCCGATATCCCGGGCCGCGGCGACAAACAGCTCGCGACTATCTGCCACGTGGACGTGGTTCCCGCCGGCCCCGGCTGGAACACCGACCCGTTTGCGATGGAGCGTCGCGAGGGCTGGCTGCTCGGCCGCGGCGTGATCGACGACAAGGGTCCGGCCGTGCTGTCGCTCTACGCCGGCGCCTACCTGCTCAAGCACGGCATCGTTCCGCGCTACACCTTCCGCGCGCTGCTGGGCTGCGATGAGGAAGTGGGCATGTCCGACGTTCACCATTATCTGGAGAACTACGCGAATCCCGACTTTCTGTTTACGCCCGATGCCGAGTTCCCGGTCTGCAATGCCGAGAAGGGCCAGTTTGGGGCGACGTTCGTGAGCCCCAAGATCGACGGCGGGCGCATCGTGTCGTGGTGCGGCTCCGAGGCGAGCAATGCCATTCCGTCGCAGTCCATCTGCGAGCTTGCGATTGCCGCCGATGAGCTGCCGGCGCCCGTTGAGAACGTCGACCGCCTGGAGATCACGGCGCTTGATAACGGGCATGCGCAGATTTTCGCCCACGGTATTGGCGGCCACGCTTCGATGCCTGAGGGCACCATCAACGCCGTCGGCCTGATCGTGGCGTATCTGCGCGAGGCCGAGGACGCGTTTGGTGCACGCGATGAGCGCCTGCTGACGCCTGCCGAGCACGAGTTCGTCAAGTTCCTGGCCTTTGTGCATGCGGATGCCTATGGCCGCGGCCTGGGTATCGATGCGACGAGTCCGGCGTTTGGCCCGCTTACCTGCAACGCTGGCGTCATCCGCGTGGCGGATGGCCATATTGAGCAGGTCATCGACGTGCGCTTCCCCGATAGCACCAGTGCCGATACCATCCGCGAGCAGCTCGAGCCGCTCGTGGGCCGTTTTGGCGTGACGTGCCAGCTGGGTCGCGCTAAGGTGCCGTTCTCGGTGTCTGCCGACGATTCGGCCGTGAAGGCGCTTATTGATACCTATAACGAGTTTACGGGCAAGCATGCTGAGCCCTTTGCCATGGGCGGCGGCACGTATGCGCGCAACTTTGCCCGCGCCGTGTCGTTTGGCCCCGAGGAGACCGGCCTTGAGCTGCCCGCATGGGGCGGCCAGATGCACGGCCCCAACGAGTGCGCCAACGAGGAACAGCTCAAGCAGGCGCTCAAGATCTATATTGTTGCGATCCTCCGTTTGAATGAATTAGAGCTTTAAGGTCTCGCGGTTTCCCAATCTAAGTTGCGGTGGAATAGTTCCTAGAATGGGCCATTTGATGGCCAAGCAGGAACTATTTCACCGCAACTTTGTTTTTATTGGTGTAAAAGGTGCGCCATGCTCGGCGCTGGATTGTTATCCGTTTGTAAAGGCTGGACAGAGCTTGCGGTAAGGGTCTATCAAATGCCCGTAAGAAACCGCAGTTGGCGCGGGCGCTACCCGATCGGGGTCGTATCTTTCCAAACAGCAAAGCGGGCAGGGTGCCCGCGATTCGCATGTATGAAAGGAAGATCATGCTCGATCAGGCTTATTCTCGTCGTCAGTTCCTCGGCCTCGCTGGTGGTCTTGCCAGCATCGTCGGTCTCGGTCTCGTTGGGTGCGGCGGCTCCGGCGCATCCGACGCCGCCGACAAGGGTAGCGCCGCTGCTACTGCCGAGTCCGTCTCCGGCGAGGTGACCTACGACGGCGCCTCTTCGTTCCAGGCTCTCGTCGAGGCCGCTGCCGAGAAGTTCATGGACGCCAACCCCGATGTCTCCGTTTCCGGCTCGGGTAACGGTTCGGGCAAGGGCCTGACCGCTGTCGCCGCCGGCACCGTCACCATCGGCAACTCCGACGTCTTCGCCGAGACCAAGCTTGAGGCCGATCAGGTCAAGAACCTCGTCGACCACGAGGTCGCCGTCGTGGGCATGGGCCCCGTCGTCTCCAAGAACGTCAAGGTCGACGACCTGTCCCTCGAGCAGCTCAAGGGTATCTTCTCCGGTCAGATTACCAACTGGAAGGAGGTCGGCGGCGACGACGCCACCATCGTCGTCCTCAACCGCAAGGCCGGCTCCGGTACCCGCGCCACCTTCGAGGCCGCCGTCTTTGGCGACGAGACCGTCGACTTTAAGGGCGACGCCGAGCTCGACAAGTCCGGCGACGTCCAGACTCAGATGGGCAGCACCGATAACGCCATCTCCTACCTCGACTTCTCGCACTTCGATGACTCCAAGTTCAACGCCATCAAGGTCGAGGGCGTCGAGCCCAAGAGCAAGAATGTCACTGATGACTCCTTCAAGATCTGGGCTACCGAGCACATGTACTGCTCCAAGGACGCCGACGAGGCCACCAAGGCCTTCCTGGAGTTCATGCTTTCCGACGACGTCCAGGGCAAGCTCGTCGAGGAGCAGGGCTTCATCCCCGTCTCTGCCATGAAGGTCGTCAAGGACGCCAGCGGCAAGGTCTCTGCTAAATAAGTAATCGCCCCGGAAAGGTTTGCAATGGCAAAACAGCTGCCAAAGCGCGACCTTGAGAACGTGGGCCTGGGCGTCACGGGCGCGTGCGTAGCGCTCGTGACGCTTGTCGTTGCCGCGCTCATCTTTATGGTCGCCCAAAAGGGCCTCTCGGCTTTTGTCAAGGACGGCGTCTCGGTCGTCGAGTTTTTCACCGGCACCAAGTGGGACCTGGCCAACACAGCCGAAAACGGCCTGCCCTATACCGGCGCCCTGCCCCTGATCGTCACCTCGTTTGCGGTCATGGTGCTCTCCACGCTTATCGCGCTGCCCATCGCCATCGGCTCTGCCATCTTTGCGGTCGAGATTAGCCCTAAGTTTGGCTCTAAGATCTTTCAGCCGCTCATTGAGCTTTTGACCGGCATCCCCTCGGTCGTCTTTGGCCTGATCGGTTTTCACGTGGTCGTCGGTCTTATGAAGAGCGTTTTCCACGTGAGCACGGGCCTGGGCATCTTGCCCGGCGCCATCGTGCTGGCCGTCATGATCCTGCCGACCATGACCACGCTTTCGGTCGATGGCCTGCGCGCCGTGCCCGACGGCTACCGCCAGGGCTCGCTCGCGCTGGGCTACACCCGCTGGCAGACCATCTGGCACGTGGTGCTCAAGTCCGCCATGCCGTCGCTCATGACCGCGGTTATCTTGGGCATGACCCGCGCCTTTGGCGAGACGCTCGCCGTGCGCATGGTCATCGGCGGCATCGAGGCCATGCCGACGTCGCTGCTGTCGCCGGCTTCGACCATCACCACCACGCTCACCACGTCCATGGCAGTCTATGCCGAGGGCTCGGCCCAAGACGATGTTCTGTGGGCGCTCGGCCTGCTGCTGATGGGCATGAGTCTCATCTTCATCCTGATTATCCATCTCATTGGCCGCAAGGGGGCGAAGGCTCGTGGCTAGCACGCGTATCCACATCGACGAGGCGAGGCTCGGGCGTGTCCAAAAGCAGGACCGCTTCGCCACGGGCGTGTTGACGGCGATCGTCGCCATCGTCATGCTCATCGTCGTCTCCATGGTGGCCTATATCCTGTTCGAGGGCATCTCGACGCTGTTCCAGCCGGGCTTTCTCACGGAGCCGTCGCGCGCCAACGGAACGCAGGGCGGCGTGCTCTACCAGCTGTTCGACTCGTTCTACCTGCTGCTGATCACCCTGATCATCTCGGTGCCCATCAGCCTGGGTGGCGCGGTCTTTTTGGTTGAGTACGCACCCGACGGACCCGTCCGCGACATTGCCTCCACCGCCATCGAGACGCTGTCCTCGCTGCCTTCCATCGTTGTCGGCATGTTCGGTTTTCTGGTGTTCTCGGTGCAGCTGGGCTGGAAGTACTCCATCATCTCCGGCGCCGTCGCGCTCACCATGTTCAATATCCCCATTCTGGTGCGCGTGATCCAGCAGGCGCTCGAGGACGTGCCGCAGGCCCAGCGCGATGCGTGCCTGGCCATGGGCCTCACCCGCTGGGAGGCCACGCTGCACATCCTGATTCCCGAGGCCATGCCCGCTATCGTGACCGGCATCGTGCTTTCGGCCGGCCGCGTGTTTGGCGAGGCCGCAGCACTGCTTTTTACCTCGGGTATGAGCTCGCCGGTTCGCCTGAACTTCTTGAGCTTTAACCTGTCGAGCCCCACCTGCGCTTGGAACGTGTTCCGTCCCGGCGAGTCGCTCGCCGTGCACATCTACAAGATCTATGGCGAGGGCAGCCCCGAGGCCCAGCAGATCGTCTGGGGCACCGCTGCACTGCTGATGATTTGCGTGCTGCTGTTTAACGTAGTCGCCCGTATCGTGGGCAAGCAACTGGCAAGAAGGATGACGGCCGAATGAGCGAGATGAATGTAACGCCCGCAACCGAAGCGGCATCGTCCGACACCCGGGACTTCCTGTCGAGCGTGGGGGAGAGCGAGAAGCGCGTGCGCGTGAGCGGCAAGGCCGTGAGCGACGAGGTCGTGCTCTCCACCAAGGACGTCAACGTGTACTATGGCGACCACCATGCACTGCACAATACGTCGCTCGACTTCCACAAGGGCGAGATCACGGCGCTCATTGGGCCTTCGGGCTGCGGTAAGTCGACCTTCTTGCGTAGCCTCAACCTCATGAATCGCGAGATTCGCGGCTGCCGCGTGGAGGGCGAGATCAACTATCGCGGGCGCAACGTGAACACCAAGACCGAAAACACCTACGAGCTGCGCCGTTCCATTGGCATGGTGTTCCAGCAGCCCAACCCGTTCCGCAAGTCCATTCGCGACAACATCACGTTTGCGCCCAAGCGCCACGGCATCACCGACCGTGACGAGCTCGACCGCATGGTCGAGGAAAGCTTACGCGGCGCGGCGCTGTGGGACGAGGTCAAGGACAAGCTCGACAAGAGCGCCTATGCGCTTTCGGGTGGTCAGCAGCAGCGCCTGTGCATCGCGCGCACGCTGGCGCTCAACCCCGACGTGATTCTGTTCGACGAGCCCTGCTCGGCGCTCGATCCCATCTCGACGCTGGCGATCGAGGACCTCATGTCGTCGATTGTGGCCGAGCGCGCCATCGTCATCGTGACGCACAACATGGAGCAGGCATCGCGTGTGTCCAACCGCACGGCGTTCTTCTACATGGGCGATATGGTCGAATACGACGAGACTGACGAGATTTTCCAACGGCCCAAGGACAAGCGGCTGAATGATTACCTCACCGGCATGTTCTCCTAGTCCGGGACATGCTTGAGGCCCGCGGCGGCCACGGTTGCCGCGGGACTGATTGGAGAGGCGGGTCATCTCTTGTGGGAGATGGCCCGCCTTTTTGTGTCGTGCGCGCCCCGTCTTTTCGCTGCTATCATGGACAACGTTGAATTTCTACGAAGGAGCAGGGCATATGGCGATTCTTTTGGGATGCGATTCCGTCAGCCTAGAGTTTCCCACCAAGCATATTTTCGATAGCGTAACGCTCGGCGTGGGCGAGGGCGACCGCATTGGTATTGTCGGTAAAAACGGCGACGGCAAGTCGACGCTGCTGAGCGTGCTCGCCGGCACGCTGGAGCCCGATGACGGGCGCGTGACGCACCGCCGCGACACGACGATTGGATTGCTCGGCCAAAAGGATAACCTGGTCGATACCGACACCGTGCATCATGCCGTCGTCGGTGACACGCCCGAATACGAGTGGGCCTCGAGCCCGCGTACGCGCCAGATTCTGGCCGGCCTTATTAGCGATGTGCCCTGGGAGGGCACGGTGGGCGAGCTTTCGGGCGGCCAGCGCCGTCGCGTGGACCTCGCGCGCCTGCTGATCGGCGACTACGACGTGCTCATGCTCGACGAGCCCACCAACCACCTGGACATGCGCACCATCAACTGGCTCGCGCGTCACTTAAAGGCCCGCTGGCAGCGCGGCCAGGGCGCGATGCTCGTGGTCACGCACGACCGCTGGTTCTTGGACGAGGTCTGTACCAGTATGTGGGAGGTCCACGACGGCCAGGTCGATCCCTTCGAGGGCGGTTACTCCGCATATATCCTGCAGCGCGTGGAGCGCGACCGCATGGCCGCCGTCACCGAGGAGCGTCGTCGCAACATGGCGCGCAAGGAGCTCGCGTGGCTGAGCCGCGGTGCCCAGGCGCGCTCCACCAAGCCCAAGTTTCGCGTTGAGGCTGCTCGTGAGCTGATCGCCGACGTGCCTCCCGTGCGTGACGAGCTGGAGCTCAAGCGCCTAGCCGTGAGCCGCCTGGGCAAGCAGGTTATCGATGTGGTCGACGTGGACGCCGGCTATGCGGATACCGATGGCGCGCCCAAGCAGGTGCTCTCTGACGTGACCTGGCTCATTGGTGCGGGCGACCGCTATGGCCTGCTGGGCGAGAACGGTGCCGGCAAGTCGACGCTGCTCGGCGTGATCCAGGGCAAGATTGAACCCACGCGCGGCCGCGTGAAGATTGGCCAGACAGTGCGCTTTGGCGTGCTGTCGCAGCAGCTCGAGGAGCTCGAACCCTACATGGGCGACACGATCCGAGAGGTGCTCAGCAACTATAAGAAGTACTACGTCATCGACGGCAAGGAGACTTCGCCCGAGAAGCTCTGCGAGCGTCTGGGCTTTACGACGCAGCAGCTCTGGAGTCGCATCGGCGATCTTTCGGGCGGCCAGCGCCGTCGCCTGTCGCTGCTACTGACAATCCTGGACGAGCCCAACGTGCTCATCCTGGACGAGCCCGGCAACGACCTGGATACCGACATGCTGGCGATTGTCGAGGATCTGCTCGACGGCTGGCCCGGCACGCTGATCCTGGTGACGCACGACCGCTTTTTGATGGAGCGCGTGACCGACCAGCAGTGGGCGCTGCTCGACGGCCACCTGACGCATATGCCCGGTGGCGTGGACCAGTACCTGCGCCTGTGCAACGCCACCGCCGAGGGCGAGCCCGTGGGCGCGCCGAGCGCCAAGACCGGCACGTTTGACACCGGTGCCGCGGCAGCTGCGGCCGAAAAGCCCAAGTCGAGCGGTCAGCCCAACGGCCTGTCCAACGCCGAGCGCCAGAAGCTCCGCCGCGAGGTGAGTTCGCTCGAGCGCAAGATGGAGACGCAGCGCGCCCGCGTTGAGGAGGCCGAGGCAGCAATGGCCCAAGTCGATCCCACCAACTACACGGCGCTCGGCGAGCAGCAGGCAAAGATCGACGAGGCTCACGCCGCCATGGACGAGCTGGAGATGGCGTGGCTCGAGGCGAGCGAGAAGCTCGAGGGCGAGGAGTAGACGAGGATGATCAAAGCCGCGTTTTTCGATATCGACGGCACGCTGCTGAGCTTTAAGACCCACCGGATTCCGGCGTCGGCGCAGCAGGTGCTCGACAACTTTCACGAGCAGGGGATCGCGTGCGTGATCGCCACGGGCCGCCCGACCTACCAGATGCCGGACTGGCTGCTCGACTTGGGATGGGATGCGTACATTACGCTTTCGGGCCAGCACTGTTTTGACGCCAAGGGCGTTTATCGCAGCTGCCCGATCGATCCGGACGACGTCGCGGTGATTGTGGACCAGGTGGCGCAGGGGTGCTACGACTCGCTGTGCATGCAGGGCGAGAACTCGTTTGTGAACCGTCTGTCCGAGCGCGTGGTGACGGCCGGCAGCAACGCGGGAATCGTCTACCACGAGGAGCCGTTTGAGCACGCGTTTGACGCACCGGTCTACCAGTTTTGCGCCTTTGTGGACCCGGCCGACGAGCATATCGTGACCGATGCGGTGTCGCATTCGCTCACTACGCGCTGGTGTGACCTGTTCTGCGACATTATCCCCGCTAACGGTGGTAAGGACCTGGGCGTGGCGGCGACGCTGGAGCGCCTGGGTGTCGATGCGAGCGAGGCGATTGCCTTTGGCGATGGCGAGAACGACCTGTCGATGTTTTCCGCCGTGGGCACGAGCGTGGCCATGGGCAACGCGCAGGACACGGTGAAGGCTGCGGCGACCTATGTGACGACCGCCGTGGACGACGACGGGATCTACAACGCCGCGAAGCACTTTGGACTGTTATAACTGCGGCTCGGCACTTAGGGATGCTCCTTTTCTGCCGGCAGCTGGGGGACACTCCCTGCGGGGCGTCCCCATTTTGTTTGGCTCTGTTAGACCAGGATTGACATACATGTGTCCCCACGGTGCCATATCGTTGA
>CABVAY010000021.1 GCA_902496455.1 uncultured Collinsella sp. | reverse complement strand
TGCGCGAGAAGATGTTCAACCGCATGCAGGACCTGCCGATCCGCTACTTCGACACGCATCAGCGCGGCGACATCATGAGCCACTACACCAACGACATCGACACGCTGCGCCAAATGATCAGCCAGTCGCTGCCCAACCTGCTCATGACGATCATCGTTATCGTCACGGTGTTCTTCATCATGCTGTACTACAGCGTTTGGATGTGCCTGGTCATCATTGCCGGCGTCGCCTTTATGACCTTTATGACCAAGCTGCTCGGCTCCAACTCCGCGCGCTTCTTTATTGCGCAGCAGACCGAGCTCGGCGTGGTCGAAGGTCATATCGAGGAGGTCATGAACGGTCAGAAGGTCGTCAAGGCGTTTTGCCACGAGTCCGCCGCCGAGACCGATTTCGATGAGCGCAACGAGAAGCTCTTCGAGGTCTCGCAGAAGGCCAACATGTACGCCAACATCCTCATGCCCGTCCTTATGAACCTGGGCAACCTGCTCTACGTGCTGGTCGCGCTGGCCGGCGGCATCTTCCTGGCGCTGGGCGTGCCTAACCTGAGCATCTCGGGCACGGCGCTTTCCATCGCCGTCGTGGTACCGTTCCTCAACATGACCAAGCAGTTCTGCGGCCAGATCGGCCAGATCTCGCAGCAGATCAACGCCGTGGTCATGGGCCTTGCCGGCGCCGAGCGCATCTTTGAGCTGCTCGACGAGGAGCCCGAGGCCGACGAGGGCTACGTGACGCTTGTCAACGCGCAGGTCAACCCCGACACTTGGCAGCTCGAGGAGGCCGACCACCACACCGGCATGTGGGCGTGGAAGCATCCGCACCGCGCGACCGGCGAAATTGAGTACGTGCCGCTGCGTGGCGATCTGGTCATGGACAACGTCGACTTTGGCTACACGCCCGACCACGAGGTGTTGCACGGCGTGTCCGTGTTTGCCAAGCCGGGCCAGAAGGTCGCGTTTGTCGGCGCCACCGGTGCCGGCAAGACGACCATCACCAACCTCATCAACCGCTTCTACGACATCGCCGACGGCAAGATCCGCTACGACGGCATCAACGTCAACAAGATCCGCAAGGCCGACCTGCGCCGCTCGCTGGGCGTCGTGCTACAGGACGTGAACCTGTTCACCGGCACTGTGATGGATAACATCCGCTACGGCAACCTGGACGCTACCGACGAGGAGTGCATCGCGGCGGCCAAGCTCGCCGGCGCGGACGACTTTATCACCCGCCTGCCCGACGGCTACGACACCATGCTCACCGGCAACGGCGCCCAGCTGTCGCAGGGCCAGCGCCAGCTGATTTCGATCGCCCGCGCCGCCGTCGCCGATCCGCCGGCGATGATTCTGGACGAGGCCACGTCGAGCATCGACACCCGCACCGAGGCTATCGTGCAAGCGGGCATGGACAAGCTCATGGAGGGCCGCACGACGTTTGTCATCGCGCACCGTCTCTCCACCGTGCGCAACTCCGACGCAATCATCTGCCTGGACCACGGCCGCATCATCGAGCGCGGCAACCACGACGAGCTGATCGCCAAGCGCGGATATTACTACCAGCTCTATACCGGAGCGTTTGAACTGGAGTAGTTCGGCCCGCCGAGATGGCCGATTTGCCGCTCATTTGTCGGGCATGACCCTAAGGTCAATGCCCTCCTCTTTCGGGGCAAATCGACTCATCTCAACGACCCAAACACAATGCTTCGCAACGAATAAAGCCTCCGCAGCCACACGAGCCGCGGAGGCTTTTTTCATGCCGGCCGGAAACCGTATCCCACTTTTCGGGCCCAAAATGGGATGCCGTTTCCCGCTGGACCCCCTCCGGGAAACGGCATCCCATTTCAAGGGGGTAAACCGGGATGTGATTTCCCCTAACGGCACCTTTGGGAAGCCGCATCCCACTCTAGACGCACAAAACGGGATGAGCTTTCCCATGGTGATCCAAGACCAGAAGCATGTCCGATAGCGCGGCCAGGTCAAGAACAACAAGGCAAGCGTCACGCCAATTTGGACGAGCGTCTGCTGCAGTTTGAGGCTGCTGGCCCATATGGTAGAGTTAACCACCCATGAATTTCAGCACACTGCGTGCTACCTGTTCTTTTGTCATTTAGGGGAGTGAACTTGTGAATACTTCTGTCGCCAAGAAGGCCGGCCAGGCGGTGCGCCTGCTCATGATGGTGCTCACGGCAGTTCTCATCTTCTTCTTCATCAATGTTATGCTGCTCGTCTCCGATATCCAGGGCACGGCGCGTGTGGTCAACTACGCCGGTCTGGTGCGCGGTACCACGCAGCGAATCGTTAAGCTCGAGGATGCGGGCCAGCCTCAAGATGACCTGCTCAAAGCCGTGGATTCATACATCAACGGTTTGCGTTACGGAAGTGACGACCTCAACCTCGTCCGTCTCGACGACGATGAGTATCAGGCAAAAATGACCGAGCTTGCAAATTATTTTGATGAGCTTTGCACCGAGATCATCCGTGTGCGCGAAGTCGGCTACGAGAACACCGACATCATCTCCATGAGCGAGGAATTCTTTGGCATTTGCGACGATGCTACGCGACTCGCAGAGGACTACTCTCAGGAGAAGGCGTCGGCGCTCAACTATCTCGAGGGCTTGGTGATCATCGACATCGTGGGCTTGGTGGCGACCTTTGCGGTCGAACTCGTTCGCGCGGTGCGCACCGCCGCGCTCAATCGCGAACTGCAGAGCAAAGTCTATCTCGACGAAGCCACGGGGCTGCCCAACAAGAACAAGTGCGAGGAGATCTTGGGGCAGGAGCAGCCTGTCTCCGCGGAGGAGCCCGTTGCGGTGTGCGTCTTCGACCTTAACAATCTGCATATGGTCAATAACAACTTCGGCCATGAGAAGGGCGATGAATACATTCGCTCTTTTGCCCAACAACTGGGAAGTGTGGCGTCGGAGACGTGCTTTGTGGGTCGCGACGGCGGCGATGAGTTTATCGCGGTGCTGCGGGATGCCGACCGAGCCGCTGTGGAATCTTGTCTCACTCGGATTCGCGTGAACGTGAACGAGTATTCCGAAGTCCACCCCGATATGCCCATCAGCTACGCGGTGGGCTATGCGCTTTCCAGCGATTTTGACGAGCCGCCTACCATGCGCGAACTCTTTTCCCAGGCCGACAAGAACATGTACGTCGATAAGAACCGCGTAAAGACAGCCGAGGCAGCCGGGCCGCAACGCGAGGACCGCTAAACCCGTAGCAAAGGGTAGCTAATTTGGGACGGGACTCTTTTGGCTACTTGAGGAGTTGGGCCATGGCGTTGACGAATTTTTGTACTTGGAGGGTGGGCTCGAGCGGATAGTGCAAAAAGACCGGCACCTCTCGCCCGCACAGGAACGGCACGCCCACAAAGGCCGGGTGCACCCCCGACCATGCGCCGCAGGTGAGCACCGCGTCGCCCTTTTCCTCTGCCTCGTTAAAGAGCGCAAAGTCAAAGCTGTCCACGTCGATCACGTCTACGCCGCCGTCGGCCAACAGATCGATACGCAGACTGTCCATAGCGTCGTTGCCGTGACGGAGCACGCGCAGGCGCATGCCCTCTAAGTCGGCAACTGTGATGCGCGTCTTGCGCGCCAGCGGGCTCGTGCGCGGCAGGTCGATATAAAACGGCACGTTAACGATGCGAAGCTTTTGGCAGGCGTCGCCCCAGCGTGGAGTAGAAAAACTCGACTGCACTACATCCACCTCGCGGCCCAAGCTGCGCATGACGGATTCGCGCTCGTCATAGAGGTCGCTTACCGGCACGATCTCAAATCGCAGCGATGGTTCCAGATCGTGGATGTCCGTCCACATCGACAGCGTTTGGCGCCCCGGGCACATCATCGACACGCCCAGACGCACGGCACCGCCATCGCCCGCCGCGCGTCGGGCGCGACGCAGCGCATCCTCGGACTGCCGCATGATCGAGCGCGCGTCGTCCACCAGCAGAGCGCCCGCCGGCGTCACCTTAACACCCGAATGCGAGCGCTCGAACAACGTGATGCCAAACTCGGCCTCGAAGCCCGACACCTGCTTGACGAGCGCCGGGGTCGACACGCGCAATTTTGCCGCCGCACGCGAGAAGCTTCCCAGCTCCGCGGCGGCCGATATGGCCTCGAGTCGTCGATCGTACACGTCAATCTCCCGTTTCCAGACGCATGGCAATGAACTGCCGAAGGGGGTCGTTTTGGCAGGTCACGCGCTCAATTGAGAAAAAACTGCATCGCACAGTATAAACCTACGGTTAACGTCATTCTAACAAATATGCAATTCACCTGCGCAAATGCAAAGCATACGATAACCAGCGAAAACCACGTGGGTCGGTTAATGGGAGCGACCCACCGGGAGGCACAAGAAGGGAAGTTCCTATGAGCAATTGGCTTAAGCTCGAGGGCGATGTCTGCGCCGTGACTGGCGCGCTCGGCGGTATGGGCGTCGAGATTTGCCGCGAGTTCGCCCGCAACGGCGCCAACGTCGTCCTGCTCGACCTGGACGAGGAGAAGGTCAAGGCTGCTGCCGCCGACCTCGCTGCCGAGTTTGGCATCCACGCCGAGGGTTACAAGATGAACGCCACCGACGAGGCCGAGGTTCAGGCTGCCGTCGACGCCACCATCGCCGACTTCGGCCGCGTCGACGTTCTCGTCAACACCGCCGGCATCCTGCGCTTCGCCGCCATGGAGGACCTGCCGCTGAGCGACTGGGAGCAGGTGCTCAACGTCAACCTCACCGGCTACTTCATCACCTCGCAGCGTTTTGGTCGCGAGATGATCAAGGCCGGCCAGGGCCGCCTGGTGCACATCTCGACCGTCGCCAGCCACTCCCCCGAGACGTTCTCGGGCGTGTACAGCTCCACCAAGGCGGGCGTCAACATGATGTCCAAGATGCTCGCCGCCGAGTGGGGCCCCTACGGCGTCCGCTCCAACTGCGTCGAGCCCTGCTTCGTTAAGACCCCGATGTCGGCCAACTTCTACGCCGACCCCGAGGTCGAAAAGAGCCGCAGCCGCCTGATCGCCACGCGCCGCATCGGCGAGGTCAGCGATATCGCCAACGCCGTCATGTTCCTGGCGTCCAAGCGCTCGGACTTTACCACCGGCGACGCCATCAAGGTCGACGGCGGCTTCTCCAACATGATGGGCGACCTCACCGCCAAACCCGGCGGCCGTCGCGCCTATGCCGACAACTACCTTAAGAACAAGGGTGTCGAGCTCTGGTCCGATGAGTCCGGCGTCGCCAAGCCGACTGACCAGTAAACCAACCTAACAGGGAGGCCCGCGGACACGCCCGCTCCTCCCCCGTATCGATTAGAAAGAGTCCAATGGCTTCCACCAACTCCAACAAGGGTCGCGCCGTCGTGCTTTCCGCCGCGTGCGTCACCATGTTCTTCATCAGCTCCATCGCGCTGTATTCCGTCGTGAGCAAGAACCTGCTCGCCGTCTACCCCGAGTGGTCCAGCGCCCTTACCTGGGCGTTCCCGGTCTTTCAGACCATCATGGCCGTGACGGGCATCTTCGCCGGCCGTATCTCCGATAAGATCGGCCCGCGCAACGTCGTGATCGCCGCCGCTGTGTGCTACGGCCTGGGCTGGTTTATGTCCGGCACCGTCACCGAGCCGTGGCAGTTCTACCTGTGGTTCTCGCTCGTCGCCGCCATCGGCAACGGCCTGGGCTACAACCCGGCGCTCACCACCGGCCAAAAGTGGTTCATCGACAAGAAGGGTCTCGCCTCCGGCATCACCCTGGCCGCTTCGACCGCCGGCCCCGCCGTACTGTCCCCGGTGCTCGCCTCGCTGCTCATCCCGAGCCTGGGTATCTTTGGCGCCCTTAAGGCACTCGGCGTCATCTTCTTTGTGATGATCGCCGCCTCCGCCCTGTTCTTGAAGGCCCCCGAGGCCGGTTGGCTGCCCGAGGGCTTCGAGGCCCCCAAGGGCGGCGCGCACGCCGGCACCTTCGGCGACCTCACCCCGGGCGAGATGGTCAAGACCCCGCGCTTCTGGGTCCTCATCGTCACCTTCGCCTTCGCCGCCACCGCGGGCACCCTGCTCGTGGGCAAGGTTGCCTCCATCGCCGCCGTCCAGCTCTTCGCCGACCCCACGAGCGCCGCGGCCGTCGCCCTCGGCGGTGTGGTCGTCTCCGTCAACACCTGCGCCAACCTGGTCGGTCGTCTGTCCTTTGGCCAGATCATCGACAAGCTCGGCGCCTATAAGTCGCTGCTCATCAGCCTTGTCGTCACCATCGTCGCACTCGTCATCATGTCGATGAGCTTTACGCAGAGCATGTTCTTTGTGGCGCTCGCCCTGCTCGGCTTTAGCTTTGGCGCCCTGCTCGTCATCTACCCGCCGCTCACCGGTGGCGCCTTTGGCACCAGCAACATCGGCGTCAACTACGGCATCATGTTTTTGGGCTACGCCGCTTCCACCTGGATCAGCCAGCCCATCACCGCCGTGCTGTATCACGCCGAGGCCGGCAGCGCCGCCTACCAGCAGTCCTTCTACGGCGCCATTGTGATCGCCGCCATCGCCGTCGTACTCACCGTCTACATGATGGTCTCCGACAGCAAGAAGAAGTCCGCCTAGTTTTACCGATGCGGCAAAGGGACAGCCCCTTTGTCGCATTCCACCGGTCACCAGTATTAAGGAGTCGAAATGTCTGAGCTCAACCCCGTCCGCATTGCCGTTATCGGCGCCGGCGCCATGGGCCGCAACCACATCCGCTTTGTCACCGAAGAGCCCGAGGCCGAGCTCGTCGCCATCGCCGACGCCTTTGAGGGCGCCCGCGCCACGGCCGAGGCCGCCGGCGTGCCGTTTTACACCGATCCCGCCCAGATGATGGACGAGGTCAAGCCCGAGGCCGTCATCATCGCCACCCCCAACGACCTGCACCTGGGCGTTGCCCGCGAGGCTGTGAAGCGCAACATCGTGCCGCTGGTCGAAAAGCCGATCTCCAACGACCTGGAGGATGCCCAGGCCTTCGCCGCCGAGGCCGAGACCGCCGGCGTGCCCGTGCTCGTAGGTCAGCACCGTCGCCACAACCCCTTCGTCAACAAGGCCAAGGAGATCATCGAGTCCGGCGAGCTGGGCAAGCTCACCGTGTCGAGCTTCCACTACATGATCTATAAGAATGACGAGTATTTCGATGTCGAGTGGCGCCGCAAGAAGGGTGCCGGCCCGATCCTGGTCAACCTGGTTCACGACGTCGACCTGCTCCGCTATCTGCTGGGCGAGCCTGTTGCCGTCCAGGGTATGCAGTCCAGCGCCGCCCGCGGTTTTGAGACCGAGGACTCCGCCGTGGTCAACGTCCGTTTTGCCGATGGCGCGCTCGCAAGCATGACCATCTCCGACGCCACCGCCAGCCCCTGGAACTGGGAGGCAACCGCTCGCGAGGATCCGCAGTACCGCCCCTTCGACGCCGACGCCTACTTTATCGGCGGCACCAAGGGCGCCCTGTCGCTGCCCCGCCTGCACCAGTTCTCCTACGACGGCGCCTCCAACTGGCACAAGCCGCTGCAGATGGAGATTCCGGCTGTCGACCCGGCACTGCCACACAAGATGCAGCTCAAGCACTTTGTGAAGGTTGTCCGCCGCGAGGTCGAGCCCGTCGTAACCCCCGCCGACAACGTCAAGACGCTCACGCTTCTCAACGCCATCAAGGAGGCCGCCGAGACCGGCCAGCTCGTCGAGCTGTAATGCCTTAGGGCAGACCGCGGCAAACCCCATGCCGAACCCCTCGGTCCGCCACCAATAAGCCCCTCTTCTTTGCCCCGCGAGCAGCCTCCTGCCCGCGGGGCATTTTGCTACCTTGCCGACGATTTTTCTGAGACGGGGGCCATTTTGCACCTCAGCCTGATTCGTTCGCCACGAAATGGGCCTATCTACTACGTTTAGCCAATCACCCTCAACCATGCCATATTTCCTAAAATCAAAAGCGCAGGTAGACGGCTTGCGTATTTTCTGAAAACCGGGGGATGGTCGACCCATACGGTTCAAACGTAGTAGATAGGTCGTTTTCGTGGCGAGGGCCCAAAACAGTCTTTTGAAACGGGTGGTATCCTTGGTAGCCCTGTGCTGCAAACGCACCTTAAACGCAAGGAGTCCCATGGATCTTATCGCCCAGCTCGCCCACGAGCTCAACCTTAAGGCCGCCAACATCGAGGCAGCCGTCAAGCTCATCGACGAGGGCAACACCATCCCCTTTATCTCGCGCTACCGCAAAGAAGCAACGGGCGGCATGGACGACGTCGCCCTGCGCGCACTCGACGAGCGCCTGTCCTACCTGCGCAATCTTGAACAGCGCAAAGAGGACGTCATTCTGCTCATCGACGCCCAGGGCAAGCTCACGCCCGAGCTCGAGCAGCAGATTCGCGAGGCCACGCAGCTCCAGCGTGTCGAGGACCTCTACAAGCCCTACCGCAAAAAGCGCATGACCCGCGCGCAGAAGGCCCGCGAGGCAGGCCTGGAGCCGCTTGCCAACATGATCATCATGCAGGCCTCGGCCAAGGGCAGCGCACTCGATGCCGCCGCGGCCTACGTCAACGAGGAAGCCGGCTTCGACACGCCCGAGAAGGCGCTCGCCGGCGCGGCGGACATCGTGGCCGAGACGGTGGCCGAGGACCCCGAGAACGTCGCCGACCTGCGCGCTTTTACGCAAAACACCGCCGATATCGTCGTCGAGGCCACCGACCCCACCGAGAAGACCCCCTACGAGCCGTACTACAGCTATGATGAGCCGCTGCGCCGTATACCCAACCACCGCGTGCTGGCTATCGACCGCGGTGAGCGCGAGGGCAAGCTCCGCGTGCGCGTGAACGTCGACGGTGCTGCCGCCACGGCACGCCTCGGCAGCCGTTGGCCCCGCCGTCAGGGCGTGTTTGCTCCCGTCTTTGACGCCGCCATCGCTGACGGTTACAAGCGCCTCATGGCCCCCTCGCTGGAGCGCGAAGCCCGCGCCAAGCTCACCGTTCGCGCGCAGACCGAGGCCATCAACGTCTTTGCCAAGAATCTCGAGGGCCTGCTCTCGGCACGTCCCGTGCGCGGCGCACGCGTGCTCGCGCTCGACCCGGGCTACCGCACCGGCTGCAAGGTCGCCGTCATGGACGAGACCGGCAAGCTACTCGACCACGGCGTGGTCTACCCCACCAAGCCGCGCCACGACGTCGCCGGCACCAAGCGCGAGCTCGCCCGCCTCGTCAAGAAGGATGGCGTCAACACCATCGTCATCGGCAACGGCACCGCCAGCCGCGAGACCGAGGAAGTCGTCTCGGAGTTCATTGCCGAGCAGGCGCCCAGCCTTCGCTACACCATCGTCAATGAGGCCGGCGCGTCGGTGTACTCCGCCTCCGAGCTCGCCAGTCAGGAATACCCCGACCTGGACGTCACCGTGCGTGGCGCCATGAGCCTGGGCCGCCGCCTGCAGGATCCGTTGGCAGAGCTCGTTAAGATTCCGCCTCAGTCCATCGGCGTGGGTCAGTACCAGCACGACCTTGACCAGGCCGAGCTTTCGTGCACCCTGGGCCACGTGGTGGAAGACGTCGTCAACCGTGTGGGCGTCGACGTCAACACCGCGAGCGCGAGCCTGCTGGGATACGTATCGGGCATCACGCCGAGCGTGGCCAAGAACATCGTGGCCTACCGCGAGGAAAACGGCGCCTTTACCGATCGCCGCCAGCTTAAGAAGGTCCCCAAGCTGGGGCCCAAGGCATATCTCAACGCCGCGGGCTTCCTGCGCATCAGCGGCGGTAAGAACCCGCTCGACGCGACGAGCGTCCACCCCGAGAGCTACGAGGTAGCCACGGCCGTCCTTGAGCGCGCAGGCGTGGCGGCAAGCGAGCTTAGCCGCGGCGGCGTACCCGACATCGAGCGCCGTCTGGGCAGCATCTCGACGCTGGCAAGCGACCTGGACTGCGGCACCCTCACGCTCATCGACATCGTCAACGAGCTCAAGAAGCCCGGCCGCGACCCGCGCGACGACGCGCCCGAGGTGGTCTTTAGCCGCTCGGCACTTTCCATCGACGACCTGGAACCCGGCATGGAGCTCAAGGGCACGGTGCGCAACGTCGTCGACTTTGGCGCCTTCGTCGACGTGGGAGTGCACCAGGACGGCCTCGTACATATCTCTAAGCTGGCCAACCGCTTTGTCAAGCACCCCAGCGACGTCGTGCGCGTCGGTGACACGGTCAAGGTGTGGGTCGAAAAGGTCGATCGCGACCGCAAGAAGATCTCGCTCACCATGGTGCAGGGCAAGTAAACCGCCAAAGCAAAGGTACCCCCTGTAGCGATGTGCAAAATCGCGAGTATTCTGCAAATTCCACCGTTCCGGATGCCCCTCAGAGACGAAAAAACAAAAAAACAGCCCCCGTTTTAGCGTCGTCAGAGCCAAAACGGGGGCCGTTCCATGCTTCGGTTAACTGATAAAGACCTTTACCTTGCTGAATACTCGCGATTTTGCACGTCGCTACAGGGGGTACCCTTGCTTACGGCAGAATATGAAAGCCGAGCGAGGCGATATCCTTGGCAAAGCCGCGCACGGTGTCGAGCGAGACCTCGTACGGGTCGCGACCGATGTTCTTGCGCTTGGCCAGGATGCTGTTGGGCACCGTAATGATCTGGCAACCGCAGGCTTCTGCCTGGTAAATGTTAATGAGCTCGCGCGTGGACGCCCACAGGACCTCACAGTTGGGCTTGATGGCGGCCTTCTTGACCGACTCCGTCATAAACGGAATGGGGTCGACGCCGGTGTCGGCGATGCGGCCGGCAAAGAGCGAGATGATGGACGGCGTCTCGGTGTCAACGGCCTCGACCATCTCGTCAACCTGCTTAGGCGTAAAGATGGTGGTGACGTTGACCTTGATGCCGTCGGCCGAAAGCTTGCGCACCAGCTCGGCGGTGGACTCGCCCTTGGTGGTCACGCACGGAATCTTGACGTAGACGTTCTCGGCCCAGGTAGCGATCTCGCGCGCCTCGACCTCCATGGTCTCGACGTCGTCGGCAAAGACCTCAAACGAGACGGACACATCGGTGATGTGGGTCAAGACCTCTTTGGCAAACGCACGGTAATCCGTCACGCCGCCCTTCTTCATAAGGGACGGGTTGGTCGTGAAGCCCTGAACGTTGCCGTTCTCGTACATGTCGAGCATGCCCTCGAGGTTTGCACCGTCAGCGAACACCTTGATTGCCATCTGCCTGATTCCTTTCGTTTGCACGCGGGCATTGAGCTGCTAAACACTTTACCTACGTTTATCAAGGCGTGAGCTGCGGTTTTTTATCTTCTCGGCGAACGGTATAAACACCTCAGTGTTTGGATTAATAAATCGATTGAGCATGCAAAAGCAAAGAGTCGCAGTTTGAGCAAACGTCAGAATGCGGGATTCATTAGATGAGGCCGAAATGCTGCATCGCTGTGACGGTGCCGTCGTGTGCGACATCGTCGGTCACGTAGTCGGCGACCGCCTTGACCTCGGGCATGGCGTTGCCCATGGCGACAGCCGTCTCGACCGCAGCGAGCATGCCCAGGTCGTTACCCGAATCGCCGAAGCCAAAGGTGCGCGCGTTGCCGGTGCGACCCAGGTATTCCAGCGCTCGCGCCACGCCCACGCCCTTGTCGATGCCCTTGGGGCTCAGCTCGCGATTCTGACCACCGGTGTTGCACAGCTCAAACTCGCGATCGATAAAGCCATCATCGTTGGCTACGCGAGCCAGGTCGCTCGCGACGATGCCTACCTTGCCCACGCGCAGACGGCCGTCGACGCGCATTTCCTCGGTGCTGTGCACCACAGAAGTGCCGATCAGAGACGACTGCTCAACGCCCGCGGGTTCCAGGGCAAAAGTAGCCACGTTGGTCTCGAAAAAGGCTTCAATCCCTGCCGCGACCATACGGCGAGCGAGCTCCGCAACAATGTCTTCGTCAAAGCAGTCCTCATGCACCACGCGGCCCTCGACCTCGAGCGTGGCGCCTGCCATGGCAACGATGCCCGCGGGATCGAGCGCACGCAAGCTGTCCGCGATGAGCCACAGGGGACGACCCGTGCAGATAAATGCCTGGTGTCCCGCGTCGCGCAGACGATGAAACGCCTCGACGACCGTCTGCGAGGGGTGAACCGCCGAAAAGTCCTTGTCGGTCATGTTGTCGGGATCGAACGACGTCAGCGTGCCGTCCACGTCAAAAAAGAGCACGGCGGAATCGGGGCACGCATCAATCATATGGGTTCCTTTCGGGGGCGAGAGTAAACGAAGTATCCATCATATAATGGAGCGACGCAACCAGAGAGGTCACCCATGGAATTTTACGCAAGCTGCCCCGAGGGCTTTGAGTCCGCACTCGCCGATGAGCTTAAACGCCTCGGGCTTTCGCATGTTCGCCGGCTGAAGGGCCGCGCTACATTTGAGGGCGAGCTCGAAGAAGGCTACCGCGCCTGTCTGTGGTCGCGCCTAGCGAGCCGCGTGTTTGCGGTGCTCGGGCGCTTTGAGGCGCAGGATGCCGACGAGCTGTACGATAGCGTTTACGACATCACCTGGGAGACCATCATCCGCCCCGGCGCCACCATCGCCATCACCGCCCGCGGCGTGACCGAGCAGCTGCGCAACACGCGCTTCTCGTCCCTGCGCGCCAAGGACGCGCTGTGCGACCGTCTGGCCGAGACCACGGGCCGTCGCGCCGATGTCGACGTTGCCGATCCCGACGTTCACCTGTTGCTTTCGCTGCGCCAGCGCCGCGCGAGCATCAGCCTGGATCTTTCGGGCGACCCGCTGTTCAAGCGCCTGCCGCCCGCGGCGACCCGTGCCGGCGAGGGCTCGCACGTGCTGCGCCCCGACTACGCCGCCCTGGTGCTTTCGCAGGTCGGCTGGACCACGCTGTGCGAGCGCGAGCTGACGGCCGACGATTACGAGAACGAGGCCCTGCCCACGCTGATCGACGCCTCGTGCGCCGGCGGCGGCCTGCTGCTGGAGGCCGTGAATATCCTGACTGACCGTGCACCGGGCGCCGCCCGCGACCACTGGGGCTTTGAGGGCTGGCAGCTGCACGACGCCGCTCTGTGGGAGCAGTTGCTTGCCGAGGCACGCGAGCGCGAGGCGGCAGCACGCGAGCGCCAAGCACGCATTGTGGCCGTAGACATCGACCCCGCCGCCCGCAAGACCGCCGAGCGCATGGTCAAGTGCGCCGGCTACAAGCGTTTTGTCGATTTTTGCGCCGCCAAGTCCGCCACCGTGCTGGACCACGCGGGCGCCGTCGCCGGTGCCGCCGTGGTCGCAGACACCACCGAAACCCCGCTTTCGCTCATGCACGACGCCATGACGCTGGTCGGTGAGCTGCGCCGCGCGCCCGAGCTTGCCTCGGCACCGGTCGCCGCGCTCACCCGCGACGGATTGCTGGCCCGCGCGCTCCACGCCGAGCCCGAGCGCTCGATTGCCGTCATGCCCAACAACGAGGAGGCGACCGTCGAAGTCTGGCCTTCGCTCGAGCAGGCCGCCGCGGCGTTTGAGGCTTCGACCAGTGCGGATGCCGAGGCCGAGGTCACGGATGCCGACGAAGTCAACGACAACGCCACCGACACCCCCATGCCCGAGCCTGCCGCCACACTCGACCTGGGCGACGGCAAGCCACTGCCCGTGCTCATCCCGGAGTCGGAGCAGTTCGCCAACCGCCTGCGCAAGAATGCCCGTCTGCGCCGCAAGTGGGCCAAGCGCGAGGGCGTGAGCTGCTACCGCGTCTACGATGCCGACCTGCCCGACTACTCCGCCGCCATTGACCTGTACGAGGGCTGCCCGCAGACGCCGGGCCGCTGGCTCGTCATCGCCGAGTACGCCGCGCCTAAGACCATCGATCCCGCGCTAGCCCAGGCCCGCATGCTCGACATCTTGGCCATCGCGCCGCGCATCCTGGATGTTCCGGCCGAGCATGTGCACGCCAAGGCCCGCATGCGTTCGCGCGGCGGCTCGCAGTACGGCAAGCAGGGCGCCGGTAAGGGCGCATCAGGCGAGCGCGCCAACATCGCGCGCCGTCGCCTGCCGCTCATCGAAGAGGGCGGGCTCACCTTTGCCGTCAACTTTGACGACTATCTGGATGTGGGCATCTTCCTGGATCACCGCGTCACCCGCAACCTAGTGCGCGAGCACGCCAAGCAGGCGCGCCGCTTCCTCAACCTGTTTGCCTACACCGGCACCGCCACCTGCTATGCGGCAGACGGCGGCGTCGAGGAGACCGTGACAGTCGACCTCTCCAACACCTATCTGGACTGGGCCGAGCGCAACATGCGCCAGAACGGCTTTGTGGGGCCTCAGCATCATTTTGTGCGCGACGACGTGCTCGCCTGGATTCGCGACCAGCGCCAGACGCGCAACCGCTGGGACCTGATCTTTGTCGACCCGCCCACGTTCTCGAACTCATCCAAGATGGGCCGCCGCACCTGGGATGTCCAGCGCGACCATGTTGAGCTTTTGGCCGGCGTATCGCGCCTGCTCGCACAGGGCGGCCACGCCATCTTTAGCTGCAACCTGCGCGGCTTCCGCCCCGAGACGCGCAAGCTCGCCCGCGCGGGCGTGGTGTTGGAGGACATTACGGCGCAGACCATCCCCGAGGATTTCGCGCGCAACCAGAAGGTGCACCACTGCTATATCGTGCGCCGCCTGCCCATCGAGGACGCCATGGCCGAGGTCGGCTTTAGCGCCGAGGAGATTGCCGAGCGAACCGAGGAGCTGCGCAACCCCGAGGCCCGTAAGCCTCGCGCAACGGCGCCCGCGCACGCGCAGGCAGGCGACCGGGGGCCGCGCGGCAACGGCAAGCCCTCCCCCGCCGGTAAACCAAAAAAGAAGAAGTTCTACG
Source organism: uncultured Collinsella sp. (assembly GCA_902496455.1). Taxonomy (GTDB): domain Bacteria; phylum Actinomycetota; class Coriobacteriia; order Coriobacteriales; family Coriobacteriaceae; genus Collinsella. The sequence goes on along the minus strand of CABVAY010000021.1, from coordinate 22,852 downwards.
CCAGCAAGCCTAAACAACGCGACTAGACACAAAAATGGGGCAAACGGGTAATTCTGTTTGCCCCATTCGCCATTTCGACGATACCTCCGATGAAGCCCCTCAGATAAGGCCGAGTGCCTCCAATGCCGTCGCCACACCGTCCTCGGCGCAGGAATCGGTCACATAATCGGCGGCCTTACGCACATGCGGGACCGCTTGCCCCATCGCGACGGACACATCTGCGGCCTCGAACATCGCAAGGTCGTTTTCCGAATCGCCGAACGCATACGTCCGCATCCTTCGAAAACCGTCCGGCAAATCCCGCCCGATCCTCTTTGCCAAAAGGCGCAGGCCCGAGCCCTTGTCGACGCCCGGCATCACCAGCTCGTGACATCCGTCGCCCACGTTGTAGTAGCCGAGCTCACGCTGAAGATACGCACTGTCCCGATACGCCGGCGTCGCGGAATCGATAAAGTCGACCTTGCCAAAACGCAGCGACGGATTAGCGCGGGCCATGCCTTCCAGATCGCAGGCAACCTCGCCCCAGTCATACAGGCTTTCCCCCGTGGGCGAAAGCTCGACACACCCGTCCGTTCCCTCGAAAAAGGCCGCCATCCTGCACCGGAGCATCTCGGAGACCATCTGTTCCAGCATGACGCGTTCGAAGTATCGGTCGGCAATGACCTCGCCGTCGAACTGAACGTAGGCGCCGTCCAGACTCACGCAGCCGCGAAACGGAAGCAGGTCAAACAGCTGAACGAGTCCGGGCATTGCACGCCCCGACGCGATAACGGGAACCCCGCCCGCACGGGCAAACGCCCGAATCGCCTCGCAAACCCGCTCGCTTGGCACGCTGCCGGGCCCTGTCTCGGGATCGCGATAGACAAGTGTGCCGTCGACGTCAAAAAACCCGACCGCAAGTTCATCTGCCTGTGGTCTCAGCGTATCCGGCGACCTCACAGCTGCTCCCGATAGATCTCGAGCATCTCCTCGGTCCAACCTTTGGGCATCTGCGTCACATAGCTCTCGTAGCTCGTTCCGCCATAGGTATGCGCCGCAACAAAATAGCCCTGATAATCGTTGGCGTAGCCGATCACCACGGGATGCTTGCCCGTTCCCTCGAACGCTCCTTTGACCATGGCGCCGAGCTCACTCGCCAGCTCGCCGGGGAAGGTCACGAACACCACGTTGCCAAAGTCGAGTGTGGTCATCTCGACGGTAAAGTCCATCTCGTGGCGCTCGAGCTGGTCCTCGAGCATAGCCTTCTCGGTATCGGCGAGCTTCTTCTCGTCGAAGGTAGGATTGTTGGCGAGCACCTCAAGGACCTCGTCAAGCTGCTTTTGGTACTCAGGGTAGAACTGCTCGTTGCTGTAGTGGACATGGTGCGAAAAACGGCTCACCTTGGGCGCCGAAAGCTCGACCGGCTCAAACGAACCCTTCATGATCTCGCCGGCAATACCGTTGGTGACGCGTCGGAGCTCGGCGAAATCGTTGCCCTGGCGGAACTGACGGTTGCCCAGGTCGCCCGAAGCGCCCGTAAAGATATAGGGCACGCAGCCAATCCAATCGACGAGCTCGTCGCGCACACCACCTTGAACATCGGTCGTGAGCAGGCGGTTGGTGGGCCCGACGACCGTCGCGTGACAGTTGAAGTTGAGCATGGCACCCGCCACGGACCCACCCTCGTCAACAAAGCGCAGAATCAGGGCCTCATCGTCGAACGGGAGCTCGGCGTCGTTACGATTCGAATACCAGCCGCGCACGTGGCGCACGAGCATCTGGGCCTTAACGTCACGCTCACGATCGCAAAGCCGTGTTGCGGCCTGAAGCACCAAGCCGGTCACATACTCAACGTATCCCGGCGTGGTGGGAATGCCCATGGCCCCAGCACCTTCGAATCCGTTCGCGGCGGAATGCGTATGGATCGAGTTGATGACGATGTGCTCCGTCTCGACCCCCAGCAGATCCGACAGCCCAGCCCTCATCGCGGCGGTCGTCTCGGCCTTGAGAATGCACACATCGATCGAAACGAACAGCGCCCGCACGCCTTCGACCTCGACCAAAAGTAGCGTCGCGCGCGGCTCGTCGTGGGTGCCGAGTCCCGGCTCCTTTCGGATGGGGTGGATATAGCCCTCCATCCAGAATTTGCCTTGAGGCGTGATATCAACGGAAACGCTTGCGGCCTTCATAGCTTTCCTCCATTCAAAAAAAGCCCGGGGTCTGTCACATGGACCGTCCCGGGCATACTTTCCTTATCCGTTAGGCAACGACGTAACGGTACGTATCCTCCATACGTACAAATGTCGTCGGAATCGCATCGGTCCCCAGCGCCTCGGGCAGCCAGTGCACCATGTACTCCATGCCCGGTTCCTCAAGATTGAAGTGGCCGATGGTGATGGCGCATTTGTTTTGTCCAAGCATGCCGGCGTCACGGATGTACTCGCACGTAGTGAAATCAATGAACTCCATGGTCATGAGACAGTCGTCGCCGCGGGCGTCGGTTTCGTTAATCTCATGCGTGTCGCTTTTGGCCTCGCCCGTCACATGCATCGGTATGCGCACACGGCGCACGCGCGCATGCGAATCGCCCGTAATGCGCGTACCGTTGAGGTCGAGCTTTGCGACCAGCTCGCGGGCAAGCTCGGTAGCGTCCGTCTCGGGGATCTCATACTCAAGGCAGAAGCCCCTATCGTCGCCCACACGGTAATCGAGCCAGCCAAGCTTATCGGCTAGGCCATAGAAGATACCGTCGGCCATGGCCCTGTCCGTATCAATGGGCACACGGGAATGGATAAAATCATGGCAACGCCAGACCGCGCCGCCCCAGTCATCAAGTAGTTCTTTCTTGGCCTTGAATGCCGCCGTGTCGCCCACCGTATCTTGATGGTCGCCATGGTTCCAGAAGATGGCCTCGTGGCTGATGATGCAGTTGGCACCGAGTTCGCGCGCTCTTTTGATGATGTCGACCGTGGGCCAGATGCACGTCACGATTCCCGTGCATTCCTGAGCGGTATCGCCATAAAGTACCTTGTCACGGGTGGTCTCCTCATCGATCGGTTTGCCAGTGAACGAGTCGATACCGCCGCTATAGTCCTTGACGCGCTGGATAACCTCGCTGATAAGCATGGTCTCTTCCTTTCAATCCACGGAACAGAAAAAGGGTACGCAGTCATCTAACCGATCACGCCCAAATGAGCTATTCGTCGTCCTCGTCATCCTCGACAGTGAGGGTGTTGATGAGCTTGATAGATGCGCCGGCCATCGCAATGGCTTCCTCGATGCCCTCGGTCGTGAGCGGAGCAGGCGCCAGACAAAGCTCCATGGCGAGCACCACATTCACGCCCGCAACCACAAACACGTTGCGCCCCACATAGGGTATGAACTTCTGATTGACGCTTCCGGCAAGGATATCGGTCAGAACAAGCACCTCGTCATCGGGGCCAAATTGTTCGAACACCGCGGCAACCTGAGGCTCGAGCGGCCGCTCATCGACGTAGGCGCATACAACGTGAAAATCGCATTTGGCACCCAAGAATTCAAGCGTGTCGAGAAGCCCCTGGGCAAACCGGTGATGCGATGCGAGCACGACGTGTCTCATAAGCTATCTCCTTGAATCGAAGACGGCGCCCCATGCAGCGGCGAAGCGTCGTCTAGACGAATCATTCCATAGCAGCCGCCGCGGCGTGTAGGTAAGATGCGGCGGCTGCTATGGAACGGTTCGATGCGAACCGTTGTCGCGGGATGGCGCCCGCGACACGCCGGGAGACCCGGGGAAAGGCCTCCCGGCAAAAGGAAGGATGCGGGTGGAAAGCGCTTAGGCGGCGAGGATACCGAAACCGGCGCAGACGCAGCTCACAACCAGGATGCCCAAGATGATCCAGTTGAGCTTGACGCCCTTCTTGATCAGCTTGTAGACGAGCACTGCAAGCAGGACCGCGAGCAGGTTGGGGAAGATCTGATCAAGCACGCCCTCTTGGATGCCGAGCGAGATCTCGCCATAGGTGAACGTAAGCGGCGTAGAGATCTTGACGGCGCTGTAGATGAGCGAGCCCACCACGGTAAGGCCGAGGATCGAAGCGGCGTCAGTCAGGACATTGAGCTTATCGCCCATCTTGGTGACAACGGAAGCACCGGCCTTGTAACCCTGAACGTAATTCTGCATGCGCCAGAAGTAGAGGGCGACCCACACGGCGAGCCAAAGCAGGATTCCGACGGGGCTTCCCTGCTGGGCCATGTAGCCGGCGATGGAGCCGAGAATCGTCATGGGCAGAATCCAGATAAAGACATCGCCGATACCCGAGATGGGGCCCATGAGACCGACCTTGAGATCGTTCTCGGCGTTCATACCGTTCAGATGGCCCTTGTCCTCGATAGCGAGGCCGGCGCCGAGCAGCAGGCCCGAAACGGGGGGAGTCGCGTTGAACACGCAGTCGAGCTGGTTCAGGATCGCCGTGTTAAAGGCATCCTCATCATTGCCGTAAATCTTGCGGAGCGCGTAGTACGAGGCGAACATGGCGCACGGGGCGTTCTGAGTTGCATAGGAGTACGACACGGTATCCATGAGGCACATACGGCGAGAGCAGATCTTAAGGTCTTCGTCGGTCAGAACCGGCTCGTAGGAACCATCGGGAAGCGGCTGGCGCTCCGGAGCCTCATCGAAATCCTTGAAATCCTTGGGCTTGAAGAAGTTACTCATCTTCGAGCTCGCCTCCAATCTCGGCAGCGGCGACAGCGGGGGTCTCAGACTTGAAACGGAAGTACTCGATAGCGACAACAGCGCCAAGGAGTGCGATGGGCAGGACGGAGAGGTTCAGATAGGCGGCGAGTACGTAGCCGGCGATCAGGAACGCGTAGAACTTCTTGACCGGCATGAAGGTCAGGAGGATGGCGAAGCCGGTGACGGGCAGCACGCCTGCAGCGATGGAAAGGCCGCCGGTGAACCAAGCGGGCATGAAGGCATTGATGGCCTCGACCGCGGACTTGCCAAAGGCGAGAACGATGATCATCGGGAGCGCACCCTGGAGGAACAGCCACACGTGAGACAGGAAGCACGAGGCAAGCATCTTCTTGTAGTCGCGTTTGACGGCATAGCCGCGGATAACCTTGAAGACCCAGGAGTTGTAGATCTTGAAGATAACGTCGAGCTGCACGTAGAGCATGGCGACAACGACGCCGATGGCAAGACCGACAGAGACATCGCCCTTGCCGGTGATGCAGGCCGTGACCGTGGCGACCATACCGGCCATGCCGTAGTCGGGAGCAGAAGAGCCGCCCAGACCTGCGGCACCCATGGACATGAGCTGGATAGTACCGCCGACGATCAGGCCGGTATTGGGATCACCCAGGATAATGCCGGCGAGCCAGCACACGAGCGCGTGCATGAAGGGAATCGCCTGGGTGGAGTACGCGTCGACCGCGCGGAAACCCGCAAGGAGGACGAGCAGGGCAAACTGGAGTGCGTTGACGTCCACGTTTATCACTTTTCCTTACAACGAAATGTACTCGGAGATGGGCACGGGCTTGTCGGTGGTCATATAGCGGACCTCGATCTTGGTGCCAGATGCCGCGATCTTCTGATAGACGGGGATATCCTCTTCCTTGATGAAGGCACGGCGCCCTGCCTGAACGCCCGGGGTGCCCTCGGGCGGAAGCTCCGTCAGACCCAAGGTGAGCACCGGGACCTTCTGGCCCGCCTCGATGAGGTCAAGGAACGTCTGCGGATCGCGGGCGATGGTGAACACGGTATGGTCGTCGTACTTACCGGCCTTGAAATTGGTGAGGGCCTTCTCCTCCGTGATGATCGAGAGCGCCTGACCAGAGGGCTTGGAAAGCTTCATGGCAGCTTTCCGTACCTCGTCATTGGCCGTGGCGTCGTCGATGATCATCGTGCGCTGCGTGGCATAGGTGGGACACCAGAAGCCCTGGACGATGCCATGCAGGAGTCGATAATCGATGCGCCCTGCGACGATGCTCATTGCAACCCTTCCTTTCCGAACTTGCGGACCCAAAACCCGCTCCTTTGAGAGGGCTACTGTGGTAATCGCGTCGCCCTCATCTCTTGCTGACCCCAAGATAGCGGCATGAAGCCCTCTTGCTGGGCGACAATGCACCGAATCGACAAGCGCCCCCGGGTTACAACAACCCGGGGGCGCCGATAAACAGGAATTGTGAAGCTGTCAACACTCGCGATTCAAACCGTTGGCATCAGTGTCGAGACATATGCCTGACTGGCATATACCAGTCAGGCATATGGGCTACTCATCCTCCAAGATCATGCCCGCGATCGTGGCACGACCCTTGGCGTCACCCATCTTGACGTGGAGCATATGGTGTACGTAGGAGATCTCGGACACGGGAATCTCAACACGGTAGCGCCTTGTCATGTCGACGAATGCCTCGCGGAACCACTCGATGAAATCGACATGGTCGCGCTCGAACGCCTCGGTATCGGGCGCCTCATCCACAAAGTTCTTAGTCACCAGACGCTCGATCAAACCGCAAAGATGCACATAAACACCGATCCTGCGGCGTTCATCGATCTCCTCTCCTGAAAGCTCTGCCAACCTTTTCACGGCACGGTCGGCTTCGATATAGAGCATCTCTGGATTGAGAATCGTGATCGACTCGATAACACTCTTGAGCGTAAGGTTGCGAAGCAGGTTGGAATGGAACTCCGCAACCCCCTCGGGATCAACGAGCGGAAACAGCGCCCGGTCGAGCGCATCGGAGCTTCCCTGGTACAAGATATCCTCGAGCCCGACAAAGGGGACCGAGGCAACACCGGGGTCCATCGTTCCAACGATCGCTCTGACCCGATACCCATCGAACAGGGGCGCAGCATCGCCCTTTTGTGCCAGCGTCGAATAATCGCAGGTGACAAGTTGGACGTTCGACCTTCCCGGAAGGCTATTCTGCACGATGCCACGGATCTTATCCGCCGCATCGATCCCCGACTCGGAGCAAAACGCGACGGCATCGTTCTCGCGCGAGCCTCGCACGATGCTATAGCCCGGAGCGCACGCCTCGGTAGCACGATCGAGCACGCCCGAAAGATCAGCATGAGCGATGAGTGCACTGCCCACCTCGAGGGCGAGCCCCGTCGACACATTATTAACAATGTGGATATCGCAGGCGGTGAGGCCACTGATAGCATCGTTGATCTTCTCTAGCGAGCCCATGTCAACTAGAATCGCCATGGACTTGCAATGTGCATAATGCTCGAGCGAGCGCGACAGCTGTCCCACGATCTCGGTGACATCTTGGTCGTACGTCATGTCAATCGCCTCGAACACATGCGTCCGCAGGATTCGATCGGCGGCATCCGCGATACTCGTGGCGGTCGAATAGCCGTGGCAAACGATCACGCCCAGATAATCACGCGGTCCACCCGTCGCTCGCAGGGCATCCCCCACTTCAATGAACAAAATCAGCTGCGAAAGATCATCGAGCTCCATACCGAGAGCGATCTTGGTCTTGGCCGCCACCTGCTCGACGACCGTTGCCGTGCCTGGCTGATTCTTGGCCAGCATATCAAGCGCGCGTTTGATGCGAACCGTGTTGAGTTGCCGCCATTTGGCGAGGTTCGCCCCACCCCATAGCTGCGTAAAGAGCGATTGCGCGATCGAACGCGTTATCTTGCGTGTAAGCTCAATACCGTAGGCACGGTTGACCTCCTCGACCACCGGTCCTAGCAGCTGCTCATATGAGCTGATGCGGGGATTAACGCTTTGGTTCTCAAAGTTCATGTAGTCATCGTAGGCATGTACCGACATAGCTGCGCCGGTGAAAAACTCCGTGAAGCTGATGTTTCCTGCATCGAGCGCATCGACCGGGTCAATAATCTTCTGAAAAAGCCCAGTCACACGTGCCGAGGGATCGTTGACGTCTTTGTCGCCGCTGATGATCTGGTCGTCATCGGGTTCGGGCTCTGCATGGCCGATCACGCTCGATGGCAAGTTATATGTCTGGATGGTAAGGATCTCGCTATCGCGATTGAGATATGCGCTGGCGCAGCAGTTAGTGATGCACGAGCGCAGTCCATCGATGTTGTCCTTAAAGTCAGCGTTGACCAGGGCTCTCAACGCGCCGCGGCTCATGGCGACATCGGCACCCACCCGGCGGCCTTCGACGCGAAGATAGTGCATGACGAGCGACGTCCGCTCCTCGATGCCACGTTCCGCGAGTCGGGGAAGGTTGACCAGAATCGGCACACGGCGCGCGATGGCACGCACAATGTCGCTGTCGGCTGAACGATTGGTCGAGAGGAGAAAACGGGGTGGCCGGACATCGGTCCCCTCTTCGCTACCTCCACTTCCGATTCGCTGAAGCATCCGCTCGCGCGCCGCCGCGGACACATGGTCAAAGCAGCTCAGGTAGACCACACCGCCTTGAGCCTCGTTCACCGCGCCGTCCTGCGGCCCCCTACCAAAAACCGCCTCCTCGAGATCGGCATCGCGCCCCTCGTAGCAGGCACAATCGATGTGGATGTAGCGGGCCTTCTGAGGCAGCGTTCCACTGTTGATACCATACTCGAACGTCAGCTCGCTCATAAGCTGCTTGCCGGTTCCGTGCTCGCCTACCAAAAGCGCCGGTAGCCCGTGGGGAGGATAGCGGATCGCGCTTTTGAGGTGGTCGATACACGTGCCGTAACTCAGCTCGAATCCGATCGCCTTATCAAAATCGTGAGCCTCATCCATACCGACAGTCTTGAGCAGCTCCTGCATCGTAGCGAATTCAAACGTATCGAGCTTGCAACGGAAGTAACGCTCCGCGGCATGGCGGTGAAGAAAGATCACGGGACGTGCGTTCACCTTAATCGCAAGCCCCTGACGCACGAGTTCATTGAGATACTGGCTGGCGAGGCTTCGACTCACATGGCATTCCGAGGCGATGTTCGCCGTTGTGAGCGTTCCGACACTATTGATATTCAAATCACGCGTGAGCCTGTCGAGTCTATCGAGCACTTCCGCCTTGGTATCGTATGAAATCATGCCGCGCCTCCGTGAACCGTTCAGATGTTCACGATTATAGACAAGGCGATGGCCTGTCAACACAATTTAATCCCTAACGCCCCCGAAGTGTCGAGAAGCGGGCGATTGCGGCGCTTTACCGCAAGCGACTCATCGAGCCGTCGTCGGCGAGTACGAGTTCGACATCCGCACGAATATGGGAGGCAAGAACCAACCTAACGTTCTTACCGTCGCTCATCTCATACCACGCCTCTGCCTCTGACCGCGTCGCCCCGCCCATCATCTTGCGCCGGACCAGACGGTCGTGAAGCATCCGCTCGTCGGCGGAGAGAAAGACCGTCTGGTCCGCCATCGCGGCAAGATCGCGCCACCGGGACTCATCAAGAAGAAGATAGTTGCCCTCGATAAGGACGATTTCGCCCGTAATGTTGATCGCACTCGGAACCACATCGTGGAGCTCGCGCGAGTAAGCCGGCCACGGCGAAGGTTTCGCATGGCGAAGGTCGGCGATTGAACGAGCCAACGCCTCGACGTCAAACGTAAACGGAGCTCCCTTACGAGATCTTAGTGTTTTACGCTCTCCGTCCTCGGTGGCGACGTGAGTGTCGAGATAGGCATTGGAATAATGGAACCCGTCCATTCCAAGCGCTTGAACCCTGGGCATATCGGGCGCCGTCGAAGCAAACCGTTCCAAGAAAAGGGCGAGCGTCGTCTTTCCCGTGCCAGGAGGTGCAGCGAGCAGGATGACCGTGCGTCTCTGCAAGCTCAATCCATACAACCCTGCCCATTCGTTTAGCAGCGGCTTGAAAACGCCCTCTACATCGCAGTCACGATAGGACGCGTCGTACGCTAGTCCGTTCACCTCAAGTGTGAGCTTCACGTCTTATGCCTCCCTTGCCCCCACCCCGCTACGACTGGGTCACCAGTCGGTAACCGATACCCACGTGCGTTTGGATATAGCGCGGATGCGCGGGGTCGAACTCGATCTTTTTGCGCAGCGTACCCATAAAGACGCGCAGGCTCGCCAGGTCACTCTTAGTCGCCGTGCCCCAAATCTCGTGCAAAATAAACTGGTGCGTGAGCACCTTGTCGGCATTATGGGCCAGCAGGCACAGCAGTTTGTACTCGATCGGCGTCAGATGCAGCTCCTCGCCATCCATCGTGGCGATGCCGGCATCAAAATCGATATGCAGCTCACCGGTATCGAACGAGCCCTCGGACGCACCCATGCCAATCTGCGCATACGAAAGGCGCCTGAGCGTCGTGCGAATGCGCGCGAGTAGCTCTTCGACCGAAAACGGCTTGGTCAGGTAGTCGTCGGCACCGGCATCGAGCGCGCGGATCTTGTCCGCGTCCTCGCTGCGCGCCGAAACCACGATGATCGGCATGCCCGACCATGCGCGCACCGACTCCACCACCTTGACGCCGTCCATATCTGGTAGGCCCAAATCGAGCAGCACAATGCTCGGCGCCTGCGATGAGGCGGCGGCGATGGCGGCATGGGCGGTCTCCACAGCCATATGGCGCAAGCCGTGCGCCTCGAGCGCGGCAACGATTAAGTTGCGAACGGCGGGGTCGTCCTCAACGACTAAGATGAGCGGTTTTACGGCAGAGTTCGGCACGGCGCTACTCCTTATCAAACGAAACGTCGGCGACGGGAAGCTCAATCGTAAAGACCGAGCCGTGCGGGTCCGCCGCGGCAACCTCTATGCTACCGCCATGCGCCAACGCAATGGAGCGGCAGAGCGAAAGACCCAGGCCAACGCTGCGGTGGCTGTCGGCAAGACCGTGGTTGGCGGTATAGAACGACTCAAAGATCCGCTCGCGGTCCTCGGGTGCGATGCCCGGACCATCATCGGCCACCGAGCACGCCACGCGTCCATCGTCGACGCTAATCGAGATCACGATATGCGAGCCTGCGGGCGTATAGGTGATGGCGTTGTTCACCAGATTGACCACCAGCTGCACCATCAGGCGCGCATCGACGTTGACGAGCGCCGGCTCATCGCACGCCACCACCTTAAGGTCGTGCTCGCGCACGGCCGGATTTACGTGGCGCAGTGCCTCCTCGACGATATCGTCCATGAGCTCGAGCGTAGTCGACAGATGCATGCCGCCGCCCTCGAGCTTGGTGATGGCGAGCAGGTTCTCGACGGTAGCGTTGAGCCATTGCGCATCCGAGCGAATGGACAGGAGCAGGCCGCGGCGCGTCTGGCTATCGAGCACGGCGGTGCCGGTCGAGCCCTGGTCGAGCAGCACGTCGGCATTGCCCGAAATACTGGTGAGTGGCGTGCGCAGGTCGTGCGAGATGGAGCGCAGCAGGTTGGCGCGCAGCTGTTCGTTTTTGGCGAGCACCGCCGCCTCCTCGCGGGCCTCCATGGCGCGGGCGCGGTCGAGCGCCAGCTCGCCTTCGCTCACGATGGCATCGGCAAGCGTCCGCTCCTCGTGCGTCAGCACGTCGGGCTCGGCAACGATAGCCAGCACGCCCACCACCGAGGCGGGGTCGCCCGAACGGACGAAGCCGTCGCCCGTGCGAACCGTCAGGTAGATGCCATAAAACGCCGAGCCGCCATAGGTGGCATCGAGCGGCGTTCCCACATAGGCGGACGCCGAGAGCCGCGGCGGCATCTGCGGCGCCAGTTCATGCACCGGCGCGGCATCGCCCACGGCCGTGTATGTCGCACGTGGCAGCAGGTCATCGCCCTCGGCGTCGGCGCTGTACCACACGACCGGACAGCCCGAAAGACGCGCCAGCTGCGTTGCCATGGCATGAACGATCTGCTGCTCGTCGGCGCAGCGCTGCAGCATGCGGTTGGTCTCGAGCACCATATGCGTACGGCGGTCGCTAGCGGCAGCCTGCGCCAAGGCCCGGCGCAGGGCCAACGCAATCGAGCTCGACACAAGCGAGACCACGAACATGATGAAGAACATGCCGGGATAGCCGCGGTCGATAAGCGACAGCGAGTAGCGCGGGTCGACAAACAAGAAGTTGTAGAGCGCCACGGCGGCAGCCGAGCTCAGCAAGCAATACAGGCGACTCCAGGTAAAGAATGCGCACAGCTGAACGGCGAACACATAGACGATCATGATGCTCGGCGCGAGACCCGGATGGTCGAGCAGCGCGCCCGCAATCGTCGCCGCGACCAGCAGCCCCACCGACACGCAGGCGTCATACAGAGGAGTGCGGCGCGTCAGCGTTGTGCGCCGCCACCAAAAGCTATCGGCAATATCGTCGTCCGTACGGACGTCCATCAGCGCCCCGCCCCTCTCTCAAAAACAAAAACCACCACAAAGGGACAGGCACCTTTGTGGTGGTTTCCCCTTGTGGTGGTTCCAAGTGTAAAGCCTTTGCAACCTGCGGTCGTTAGACAAACAGCACGTGCGCGAGCAGTGCGCACACGCACGCCGCGACAAGCACCGTCACCACGATCGAAATCACGCGGTCGGCCATGTCCATGTTGGCCCGATTCGTAAAGAACCGATCTTCGGCAGCATCGGCGCGTACCTCACGCACCAGCTCGGTCGCAAGATCGCAACCGTCAAGCACCTTTGCATCCATGGTTTCCTCCCAGGACTCAATCCCCGTCAATACAAACCCGCCCGTTCGCAGACAAACCTCGAGCGTCGACTACGGCCGCTCGTTGGGGGCCAGGCGCTGCATCTTGTTCACAGCCTTGAACTTGGTGAACAGCGGCACGTACTCAAAGCTCACGTTGGAGTTCTCCAGGCCGTACCAGCGTGCAGGCGTGCCGGCGGCGCGGCGGATGATGTACTTGAGCGTGATGGCCGTACGCTCGCTGGGCTCCACATCGCTTTCGGGCGCCAGAAGCTTACGGATCAGGACGAACTTGAACGTGCCGATGTTACCCGGATCCTTGTAGACCGAGTAGTCATGCGTCTGCGGCGGCAGCTCGCCGGTGGCAGCCAGGTCCTGAACAACCTGACGCAGGTAGGCATTGACGCGCTGGTTGATCTTGTAGCCCAGGTACAGATGCACGCGGAACACGTAGTCGGAGCCGAACGTCTCGACCGAATAGGCAAAGGTATGCGGCTCGTCCATGGTCTCGACATTCACGAACCACCAGGCGCGAGCGCGCTTGGGATGCTTGTCCAAGATCGAGTAAACGATATCGCGGTCGATGTAGTCGGTATGGGTGTCCTTGGTCAGGTACACGACGTTGTCGCTCATGCGCTCGTAACGGTCGTCGTCGCGCAGGCGCTTGAGCTGCGGCAGGTAGCTACGCAGCGGCAGCAGTGTAAACTGGCGCTGCTCGACCGCCGTGCCGTTGTACCAGCACACCATAATGCCCATGATGAGTGCAGCCATGAGGATGGTGAAGTAGCCGCCGTGGAAGAACTTGGTGAGCGAGCTCACGAAGAAGAAGCCTTCGAGCAAAAGGAAGAAGGCCGCGAAGATCCACGGAGTAACCTTGAGCTTGCGCTCCTCGTGCAGGTAGAAGAAGAGCAGCAGCGTGGTGCACATCATAGTCAGCGTAATGGCAAGGCCGTAGGCGGCTTCCATATGCGCCGAGTTCTGGAACAGCAGCACCACGATGACGCAGCCGACAAGCATGACGTTGTTGACCATGGGGATGTAGAGCTGGCCCTTGGTCTCGGCAGGGTAGAAGACCTGCATGTGCGGCATGAGGTCCAGACGGCTGGCCTCGGACACCAGCGAGAATGCGCCGGTGATAAGCGCCTGCGAGGCAATGATGGCCGCGACGGTGGAAAGGCCGACGGCAAACGGGCGCAGGCCCGGGGCGAGCATCTGGTAGAACGGGTTGAGATCGGCAATGCCCATGAGCTCGGGGTTGGCAGCGTTGTTCATAAGCCAAGCGCCCTGGCCCATATAGGACAGCAGCAGGCAGCACTTAACGAACGGCCAGGTAGCGTAGATATTGCCGCGGCCGACGTGGCCCATGTCGGAGTAGAGCGCCTCGGCACCGGTGGTGGCGAGGAAGCAGCTGCCCAGAATCATGATGCCCGCGTGGTTGTTGGGGCTCAACAAAAAGGCGATGCCGCGGAGCGGGTTGAGGCACAGCAGCACGGCGGGGTGCTGTAAGACAAAGAACAGACCCGTGCCGCCCAGGAATAGGAACCACAGCGTCATGATGGGGCCAAAGGCGTGACCGATCTTGGCCGTACCGATGCGCTGTACCAAGAAGAGCACGATGATGATGGCGAGCGTAATGGCGACGACGCGGCCCTGGTCATCGCCCAGCACGGCATGAACCGCCGGGATAGTGCGCAGGCCCTCGATGGCCGTGGTAACGGTAACGGCCGGCGTCAGGATGCCGTCGGCGAGCAACGCGGCGCCACCCAGCATGGCGGGGATGATAAGCCACTTGCCGCAACGCTTGACCAGGCTGTACAGGGCAAAGATGCCGCCCTCGCCATGGTTATCGGCGCGCAGCGAGATGAGCACGTACTTGATGGTGGTCAGCAGCGTGACCGTCCACACGACAAGGGAGAGCGCGCCGAGCACGAACTCCTCCGTGACGCTTCCGATGCCGCCGTTGCCGGCAACGAGCGCCTTGGTTACATACATAGGGCTGGTGCCGATATCGCCGTACACCACGCCCAGCGTGACGAGCATCGCCGAGATGCTCACAGGAATCGCAGCGTGCGAGGCTGCCTCCTTGGCCTTTTGTTCCATAAGCCGGTTTCCTCCCAACTTTAATGTTCGAAGGGATTATAGGTAATCGGCCCATGTTTTAATGCACTGTTTTCCCAGCTAGATAAAGATTTATACAGTCTTTAGGCCACCGCGGCGATATGAAGTGTGACAAAGGGACTATCCCCTTGTCACATTCGTCATTTTCCGAGCCAGTTTTTGAACCACCACTCCATAGAGCGGCTCATCTCGGCCATAAAGGGGCTCGTGTGCTTGCGGGTGTAGATATCCACGACGCGCTCCCCCACCTCGCGGGCGTGCGGGCGAAACATCGCATCCATCTCGGCCACCTGCGCATCCATAGTCGCGGCATCCGCACGGCAGTAGCGCTCCTCGTGCACCAGGTTCACCACGGGGTGCGCAATGGCCGGGCGCTCCTTACGGGGCGTGCCGATGATGAGCATCGACAGCGGCATGGTATAGGGCGGCAGATCGAGCAGCGCGGCAACTTCCTCGGCGTTCTCGACGATGTCGCCGATATAGCAGCTCCCCAGCCCCAGGGCCTCGGCGGCAACCACGGCGTTTTGCGCGGCGATCACGGCATCCTGAGCCGCGATGGCAAAGTCGCCCAGACCCGGCGCGCGGCGGGGCGCCTTGCCCGTACGCTCTACAAACTCTGGCTCAAAGCAGCCCACGTGCTCAAACAGATCGATCCACTTGGCATAGTCGACCACAAATATAAGTGCCCAGGGCGCCTTGGCGATCATGGGCTGGTGGTCGCACAGATCGGCCAGGCGGTCGAGCGTGGCCTGCTCGCGAATGCTTACGATGGAATACATCATCATGGCGCCCGCCGACGGTGCGCGACTCGCCGCATGCAGAATCGCCGCCCGCTGCTCGTCGGTCACCGCCACGGGACGGTCGTCGTCATCACGCGCGAAGGCACGCGTAGACGAGCGGTGCTCCAAGATGTCCAGCGCCGCGTTGCCCGTAGTCTCGACCGGATAGCCGCCCGCGTCCACGCCCACAGCTCCGCCGCAGTACTCGGTGCCCGTCATACAAACCTGCTCGCCCATAGCTCTATCCTCGCTAATTCTTTAAGAAGCCTTTACGTTTCCGTGTAATTCCCGTCCATTATCGCGCAGGCCGCCACTACATTGCGCCACACCGCCGCACGTGCGCGTTAATATGGCTGGTTGTTGTGCGCAGCCACCAATTGCAGCGCATATCTTGGTAACAATCGGGTAAACCCCCGCTTTCGTACGTTTTAGTTTGTGAGGAGTCTCAGCATGTTCGCTGCCGCCATCTCGCTCGTCGGTCTTGCGGCGACCGTCTACCTTGTCTTGCGCGAGGCCAAGGCCATTCGCGCTCAGTCGGGCACCGTTGCCAAAAGCGCTCTTGGGTGGAGCGTCGTCTTCGGCCTGTTCCAGGTCTTTTTGACTATTTGGGGCGCCATTGGCCTCGTCGCCCAAAACGAGCCGCTCGCCTTTGTGATGCTCATCCTGACCAACGCCATCCTCACCGGATGCGCCTGGGCCAGCATCGCCCGCGATCGCATCGCCCCGCGCGTCTTTGCGTTCGCCAAGCCCGACGCCCCCGCCCCCACCGGCAAGCTCGCCCGCCTGCGCGGCGCCTTTGTGGGCAAACCACTCGTCGCCGCCGTCCTGTGCCTGCTGCTCGCCGGCGTCTTTGCGCTGCTGGGCATGGAGGTCTCGTCCAACCACGACTTTACCTGGGTCTACCCCCTGTGCATCCTGCTCGAGTGGGCCATCATCACCGTGCTCATGATCGGCTTGTTCTTCCTGTTCCAGCGCCACGGCGCAGCTCCCGCGGTCCTGGCCTTTGCCCTCTTTGTCCTGGGCATTGCCGAGTTCTTCGTCATCACGTTTAAATCCATGCCCATCCAGCCGGGCGACCTTTCGGCCATCTCCACCGCCGCCGCGGTCGCCGGCACCGGCTACACCTTCTCCATCTCGCTGTTCTGTGTGCTGTCCATGGGCTTTACCGCCATCGCCATGCTGCTGTGCGAGTACGCCGGCCTGGTGGCACCGCACCGTCAGAAGGGTGCCGCCAACGCCAAGCGCATGCTGCTCACCAACCTGCTCGTGGCAGTGCTGTGCCTGGGCGGCGTAACCGCGCATGTCACGCTCATCGACTACTACAACACCCTCGGCATCACCGTCTACACCTGGCGCCCGCTCGAGAGCTACTGGCGCGAGGGCTACCTGCCCGCCTTTATTAGTGCGGCGCAGTCCATCAAGCCGCCCAAACCCGCCGACTACTCCGTCGACGATGCCAAGGCCACGCTCAAAAAGTACGCCAAGGCCTACGACAAGTCCGACGCGGCCAAGAGCGACGAGCGCGCCGCCGCAAAGGAGCAGTTCGACAGCGAGAAGCCCACGGTCATCGCCATCATGAACGAGACCTTCTCAGACCTTTCGATCTACCAGAACATGCGCGCCGGCTACGAGGGCCCGCAGTACTTTAAGAACCTGTCCAACTGCCTCAGCCGCGGCAAGCTCTATGTGAGCGCCTACGGCGGCGGTACCGCCAATACCGAGTTTGAGTTTATGACCGGCAACTCCATGGCCAACCTGGGCTCGGGCGTGTACCCCTACACCATCTACAACATGGAGACGACCGGGAACCTGGCAGAACAGTTCAAATCGCTCGGCTATTCCACCACGGCCATGCACCCCAACCACGCCACCAACTGGAACCGCGAGAACGTCTACAAGGACTTTGGCTTTGACCAGTTCCTGTCTATCAATGACTTCCAGGGAGCCGACACCCTGCGCGGCATGGTGACCGACCAGGCTACCTACGACAAGATTCTTGAGCTGCTCGACCAGAACGCCGATCCGCAGTTTATCTTCGACGTGACCATGCAGAACCACTCG
Organism: uncultured Collinsella sp.; assembly: GCA_902496455.1. GTDB lineage: Bacteria > Actinomycetota > Coriobacteriia > Coriobacteriales > Coriobacteriaceae > Collinsella. The sequence goes on along the minus strand of CABVAY010000021.1, from coordinate 5,390 downwards.
GGCTACGATACGGGCCTGCTGCCGGTCGACAAGCAGATGCACCTGAATATCGACACGACCGATTTGGACGCCAAGACCGTCGAGGACGGCACGCTCTCCGATGTCGACGAGTATGTCTCGTGCATCGAGCAGTCCGACCAGGCGCTGCGCTACTTCCTCAACGCCCTGAGCAAGCTCGACCGTAAGGTGGTCGTGGTGTTCTGGGGCGACCACCAGCCGTTCTTCCCGTCCAAGTTCAATGACAAGTGGTTTACCGGCGAAGACGATGCTACGCATCAGGAGCGCCTGTGGCAGACCGACTACATCATCTGGGCCAACTACGACGTTGCCGGCTGCGACCAGACGAGCGAGACCGACGACCTGTCCACCAACTACCTGTCCACCCAGCTGATGCAGCTGATCGGCGCCCCGCTGACCGACTACCAGAAAGCGCACATGACGCTGCGTAAGTCGCTGCCCGCCATCAACTCGGTGGGCTACGAGGACGCCAGCCTGCGCTGGGCGCTCTCCTCCAACGTCACCGGTGACGACGCCGCTGCCGCAGCCGCAACCAAGGCGCGCGAGGATTACGCCAAGATGCAGTACTACGAGATGTTCCGCGACGGCAAGAACGTCTACACCGAGCACTTCCAGACCGAGGCCAACGAGACCGACCCCAACCTGGCACCGGGTACGACCAAGATCAAGTAACGGGACGCATCCCGATTCGCCTACCCGGCGGCGCGGAACGTAAGGTTCCCTGCTCGGACAGTCCTGCTCGCACGGAGAGCACATTAAGTGCTCTCCGGCTCGTGCGGAACTCGCGATGAACCTTACATTCCGCGTCGCCGGGCAGACGCCTCGGTGTTGAAGCGCGGCTTGTCATGGGGACACCTGCTGAACATATATAAGTTGAAGGCCACGCCATGTGGCCTTTTTGCATCCGGAAACCGTGTCCCAGAATTCACGTCCGGAACGGGATGCAGTTTCCGCTTGCGGAGTCTCCACTCAACAGATAACCCGGGTGGCCTGTTTTTTGGCTACCCGGGTTTTTGGGTTGTCGATATGTTCGACTGGCTACTAGTGGGTCTTGCGGCGCTTGATCAGCATGATGAGGGCTATCACTACGAGCGTTGCTCCCGCTGCTGCTGCGGTGGCGACTAGGGCGAATGTTTGGTCGCCGGTGTTTGCGAGGTTCTTCGCTGTGGTCGTAGTCTTGACCTTGGTGTCGGTCTTAGCTCCGTTGTCGGACTTGGGCTTGTCCGGGTTCGTCGGGGTCTCAGGAGTCTCGGGGTCCTTTGAGCCTTCGGAATCGGTTGGGCCGGCGATGTTTACCAGCGTATGGTCCAGGAACTTCTTGGCGCCCGCACTTGCCTGTGAGAACAGGCGGCGCGTGCGGATCGGGGTGGCGTTCACCGTTGTGAGCGCCGTCTCCTCGGCCTCGATATTCACGAGCGTCGTGCCGGTGTCGAGGCCCACGTCGTTGTATCCCACGTGGCAGTAATACTGCGCACCGTCATCGTCTGCGGTCAGGTCAATCTCGAGCTTTGAGGCCGTTCCAGCCGCGAGGTTGCCATCGGCACCCACGAGCTTAAACTCTGTCTCGCCGCGGCCCTTGCGGTACCACATATAGGTCGGTGCCAGCCCTGTTTCGCTATCGTCGGCACCGAGTTGCTTCACATGGCCAATCGCCGAGAGCGTCAGGTGGCTTCCCGCCGTGCGCTCAACCGAAGAGTCGTATCCAAGATCCGACCCCTCCGCAGCATCCGCCGCAGGTCCGCTCACGGTCATCGTCATGCCATCGGGCATGGTCTTGACCGTGATGATTGCCGAGCGAATACCTGTTTCGGTCGTGGATCCATTCTTAACGGCGGCGATGGCGAATCGATACTCCGTATTGGGCTGCAGCCCATCCCACTTGAGCGAGGTCTGCGTGTTGTCGGCAATCTTCCAGCTATTGACGACCGCATCCGCCGCATTGCTCTGCAGCATGCCCACGCCGTAGCTAAAGCCACTCTTGTTTGCGAGCACATCGTCCCAGCTAAACGTAACGCTGGTCGAATCGACGGCGTTTGCCGTAAAGCCCGTCACGGCCGGCGCGTCGGGCATCTCGACGTCCTTAACGTCATAGCCCACGATCCAGAACTGGTCGGTGTCCTTGGTGCCGAGCTTGTCGCCCGAGTCTGCCTCGAACTTGTCGACATCCACCGCGTTGACGCCCAGACGCCACACAAAACCGTACTTGCCTTGCGCGGCCTCGGGCAGGTTGTCGACGGTGCCGCCGTATTCGGTCGATTCACTCGAGGAGTTACCCGTAGTAAAGCCGGCGTTGGCACCAAAGCACAGGCCGCCAAACAACTCGTGCTTTGCGAGCTTCGCGCCCATGACAACGCTGCCGTTCAGCGTCAAGCCGAGCTCGAGCTCCTGCTCCTTGCCCTCCTCGACTTCGATGGTCTGCTCAATGCTCGCCCCCGACTGCGCGGCGGCGCCGTTAAACCCATCGTGCGTGTAGGCGCGCGTTACGCCAGGCTTGCCCAGGCCAAAGGAATCCCCAACGGGAGTCTCGCCGTTGAGCGTCGTTTGATAGGTTCCGGGTTCTCCCGACCGGTTGGTCAAAAAGTAGCTGAGCGGCGTCATATTGTGCTGTTTGGCAATGCGGTCATAGGCCTCGACATTAACGACCGAGGTCTGCGCGCCGAGCGACACGGGCGCCGCCATCACGCCCTTGCCACCAGTTTCCTCATTTTCGATCTCATACTCGTAATAGACCATCGGAATCGTGTAGAGCACGGCCTTGTCACCCTCGCCGGCATGCGACTCATAGCTTACGCTTGCGCTGACCGTGCGCTCGCTCCGGTAGTCATAGCATCCCTCGGCGGCAAAATCGACTGAAGCATTCATCGCGACCAGGGGCGGACCGGTCTGCACCTCGACGGCAACGCCCAACTCGGCGCCAATGGTATAGCCCTGGGATGTCCCCGTGCCCTTTTCCTCTCCGTATGACGTGCCGCCCAACACCAGATAGCCGTATGCCTGCTCCAGATCCTCAACATAGGGCGCATCCTGCAGCACGGCAAGCACGCGCGGGTTGGTATAGACCTTGTAGCGGTCCTTGTACGTGATCTTGACGCTGTCGTTGTCGACATCGGGCAGCGCGAGCGAGATAAATGTGCCGTAGGTAGTGCCGCGACGGTTGCTCTCGCTAATCACCTGCTCCTCGCCGCGGCGTACCTTTCCGTTCTCGTCGAGCGAAAAATGCGAGGCGGTCATCCAATAGTAGTCATCGTTCTTGCGCAGGTCCTCGTCGCGGTGCTTGCCCACTACGGCGATAAAGCTCTCGTTATAGCGGTCCGAACCCGAGACGCTGCCCGCCTTAACGTCGCTGATCCACACCTGCTCGATACCCTTGTGGTCATGCTTGTTGCTACTGTTGTATTGCTGGCCGCTCATGCTCATGGTTCCGACCATGGAACCCAAGCCCTGGGCCCCGCTCTGCGCCGTGTTGCAGGCAAAGTCGCGGAACACATCGCCGCCCACGAGCACCTCGTCGACCGCCGGCTGCTCAGACAGACCGTCAAGGTTGGCAGTGGCAAGGGCAATAGGCGCCAAGGTGCACGGATAGCGCTTATCCTGAGCACTATCCTTCCATGCGCTGCTGGGCACATGCATCAGTCCATAGGAGGCAAGGAGCCCGTCTCTGTATTCCTTGCAATCGGATAGTTTGAACTCGCCAGACTCCGAGTCAAAATACGCGTAGCGGTACAGCGCGCCGTACAGCCCCTTGCTGCCGTCATAGGCGTCGTAATCAAAAGCGCTGCGTTGCCAGTCATAGCCCGCAAGAATAAGGCCCGTGACGGTTTCACCCGTCTTCTTTCCTTCTTCATCGTAGGCGGCAAACGTGCCGAACGTCGCATTCGCAGCGACCATGGTCTTGCCGTTCGAGGAGAGGGAGATTGCGCCCGCGTCACCCAGAGCATCGACATGGACGAGTGCACCCTTGGATGCATCCCACGAGAACAGCTCGCAATGCGTTGACTTGGCGATATTCTTTTTGCCGTAGGGTGCCGAGACCACGATGGCGAGGTCATCGCAAAAATCGCGGTCGAGGTCTCCGGCAGCCAGCGAAACGACAGGAGCTGACTGCAGCTGCGTCCAAGAGTCGTTCCCGCCCTCGTTGTGCGTGGTGTAGTCCGCGGCGTTACCGGCGTCGATTTTGACGACACTCTGACTCCAGTTGCCGCCCTCCAGGTCGTACATATCGACTACAGCCTTACGCACGCCGCTCTCGTCGACATAGCAGCCCACATAGACAAAAAGCTCGTCCACGCCGTCACCATCGACATCGCCCGCCTCGACATCAAAGACGGCGTCGTGCTCTTGCAGGTAGCCGGCGTTCAGATACTTAAAACGGCCTCCGTCCATCATATTGGTGTTGACCGTCACCGGCAGGCGCGTATCAAGGCTGCGCGTGCGCCCGTTGCTAAACGAATAGAGGACCAGCTCAACCTTTCCGGCGTACGACTTGCCGTCGATCGTCGTGGACGAGCTGTCACCATAGGCGCGAAGCTCGGCAACGCGGCTCTTTTTGCCCGTTTTGGCATCGCTGCAGAACTCAACGCTTGTGGCGTGAATGCCCGAGAAGCCGTTGTTGTCGTTGGCAAGTACCGTCGAGGACTCATTGTTGCTCAGATACGACCAGGTGCCGCCACCGTAGTCGCTATGCTTGTAGAGGTCGCTGTTCGTATCGAAATTGTTGACGTTTTGCCAGAACTTTGCGGCGCCCCACACACTTCCATAGCCATCGGTGAGTTTGCTGCTGCCGCCAATATCGCCGCGCTCGACGTTCTCGAGCTTGTCGCGCAGAGTGTAGCGATTGCCATGGCTACCGTTAGCTGCCATATAGACCTCGCTGCGCGTGGCAAACGTCGTGGGGGTATCAGTGGAATAGGGGCCAACGGTATCGGCCGGAATGTCCTCGCTCGTGCCCAGACCCAGGGCTTGATAATCCTGCTCGGTCATATCGGTGATTGCGGGCGCGTCTGCCGCCTGGGCAACCTGGGGCGTGGCCGTGAAGCAGGCGACGCTCGTGGCGATCAACGCAGCAAGCGCCGCCGTCCCAACAAGCGGGATTTTCGACAGCCTACGGATACGGGGGTGTGGAACGTACATGAGGGACCTCGCTTTATTCGAGTGGAGTGGACTCATTTTTGCAAATGATACATCCGATGCCCGATATCACGTGTCTCATTTTCGCCAACGGCGTGTCTCATTTTTGAGAATCCGAGATGCCGCGGAAATCTTATCCCAGCTCAAAGGCCATTTCTGGGATGTATTTTCCGTCGAGCGCCTCATCGGGGGTAGCGCGCACAGTCGTGGTGTAAGAAGCAAGGGAGGGCCATCGCCTAGAATCG
>CABVAY010000020.1 GCA_902496455.1 uncultured Collinsella sp. | reverse complement strand
GTGTCGAAGTAGCGGATCGGCAGGTCCTGCATGCGGTTGAACATCTTCTCGCGCAGCTTCTCGAGCGAGCCCTGCGTGATGACGGCCATGGCGCGGTTCCAGAAGAGCGAAGACGCGACGCCCACGGCGTAGATGCAGCCGAGGGTAGTCACAAGCTTCAGAATTTTGGGCTGCGCGGCCGTCCAGTCGCCCGACTGCCATGATTCGCTGATGACCTGCAGCGCGCTCTGGAGAAACGTCGCGCCGATGGAGTTGATGACGGCGCAGAGCACCACGCCGGCGACGACGAGGGGCAAAAGCACCGGGTAGAAGCCAAAGAGCATTCTGATGAGGCGCGTCATGGCGCCGCCCTTGCGGTTGCGTACGCGCTCGGCGGTAGTGGCCTTACTCATGTGCCTCGCCTCCTTCCTGGGTCTGGGCTTGCGATGCAGATGCCTCGGTGCCGGCTGCAGCGGTCTCGCCCGCGTCCTCGCCCTCGGCGCTCATCTTGTTCTGCGAGGTAAAGGTCTCGCGGTAGATCTCGCTCGTCTTGAGCAGCTCGTCGTGGTTGCCGATGTCCTTGATGCGGCCGCCCTCCATGACGATGATGCGATCGGCATCCTGCACGGAGCTAATACGCTGGGCAATGATGAGCTTGGTCGTGTTGGGCAGATAACTCGCCAGGCCCTCGCGGATCTTGGCGTCGGTCTTGGTGTCGACGGCGCTCGTGGAGTCATCCAGGATCAAGATCTTGGGGCGACGCAGCAGGGCACGCGCAATGCACAGGCGCTGCTTCTGGCCGCCGGAAACGTTGGAGCCGCCCTGCTCAATCCAGGTGTCGTAGCCCTTGGGGAAGCCGTCGACAAACTCGTCGGCGCAGGCCAGATGTGCTGCCTCGCGGACTTCCTCGTCGGTGGCGTTCGGGTCGCCCCAGCGCAGGTTTTCGGCGATGGTGCCGCTAAACAGCACGTTTTTCTGCAGCACCATGGCTACCTGGTGGCGCAGCGCGTCCAAGTCGTAGTCGCGCACATCCACGCCGCCGACGCGCACGGTGCCTTCGGTGACATCGTACAGGCGGGCGATCAGATTCACGAGCGTCGACTTGGCCGAGCCGGTGCCGCCGATAATACCGATGGTCTCGCCGCTCTTAATATGCAGGTCGATATCGTCGAGCGCCTGGCGCTTCGCGTGCTCGGAGTACTTAAAGCTCACGTGGTCAAAGTCGATGGAGCCGTCGGCAACCTCGAGCACGGGCTCGGCGGGATTGGCGATTGTGGGCTCGGCGGCAAGCACCTCGGTAATGCGGTGCGCCGATTCGTCGGCCATGGTCACCATGACAAAGATCATCGACAGCTGCATCAGGCTCATGAGGATCTGGAAGCCGTAGGTAAAGATCGAGGAGAGCTGGCCCACGTCGAACAGCGTGCCCTGGCTCGTGATGATGAGCTTGGATCCCAGGTAGATGATGACGACAAACGCGCCGTTGACGCAGATGTTCATCATGGGGTTGTTAAAGGCAAGCAGCTTCTCGGCGCGGGTGAAGTCCATCTGGACGTCGCGCGCAGCGGTCGCGAACTTCTCCTTCTCAAAGTCTTCGCGCACATAGCTCTTAACTACGCGCATGCCGGTGACGTTTTCCTCGACGGACTCGTTGAGCGCGTCGTACTTGCGGAACACGCGGGCAAAGATCGGGCGCACCTTATAGATGATAAAGAACAGGCCAAAGCCCAGCAGCGGAATGATGACCAGGTAGACCATGGCGACGCTGCCGCCCATGGCGTAGGCCATGGCAAAGGCAAAGACCAGCACCAGCGGCGCGCGCACGGCGATGCGGATGAGCATCATAAAGGCCTGCTGCACGTTGTTGATGTCGGTGGTGAGGCGGGTGACGAGCGAGGAGCTCGAGAACTCATCGATGTTGGCAAAGCTGAACGTCTGGATCTTGTAGAACAGGTCGTGACGCAGGTTCTTGGCGAAGCCGCAGCTCGCATGACTGCAGGTGACGCCGGCAGCGGCACCAAAAGCGAGCGACGTCAGTGCGATGGGCACCAAAAAGCCTGCGGTGGGAAGCATCTGGGCGACGGTGGCACCGTCTTTGATGGCGTCGATCATGTCGGCGGTGATAAACGGGATCATCATTTCGCAGAGCACCTCGCCAAGCACCAGCAGCGGCGTGGCGATCGTGACCTTCTTGTAATCGCGGATGCTTCCCATGAGGGTTTTAATCATCCAGTTCCTCCCAGGTTACGCGGATTTTTTCGAGCATCTCGGCGAGCTGTTCGCGCTCGTCGTGGGTGAGGGCGCTAAAGGCCTGTCCCCTAAAGCGAATGCGGGCTGCCTGCTCAACACGGGCCTTTTCCCATCCCGCTTCGGTCAGGCGGATGGTGAGCTGCCGACGGTCTTTGGGATTGCGACTGCGCTCGATAAGACCGCCCAGTTCGAGCTTGGACAGAATCTCGGAAAGGGACCCCGGCTTGAGGTCGAAGTGCATGCCGAGCTCCTGTTGGGACAGCTCGCCGGTCGGCTGCTTGGCGAGTAGGCAGACAATAGGCGCCTTGCCGGACACGCCTCCGCCGTGAAAATGCATGTAATGGCCGCAAAAGCCCAGGCCGCTCAGGATGCGCTTGGCGAGTTTGTCTTCGGCGCTGACCGCTTCGGGTATGTCTACCGGTTGCGACGGGTCACCGCCGGGCTCATGCGGAAGGACGAGTGGTTCAACACACATATCTAAGCTTCGCTCCTTTCTTTAGTTAGGTAGTGGAATTGTTTTGTGCCTAACCAATTTAGGAGCGTGAGAAATCAATGTCAAGGTACCAAACTTATTAAGTTACGGCGTTTTGCCAAACGCCGTAACCGCTCGACGCTGCAAACGCTCCCTGCGCTACACTTAGTCGCACTGTGGCGCTGCTGCGCCGTGCCCGAACCAAGGGAGACCCTCATGAAGAACACTCAGCTGCTGCTGATCAACGATATGTGCGGCTACGGCAAGGTCGCGCTTTCCGCCATGCTGCCGGTGCTGTCGCACATGGGCTACCGCATCCACAACCTGCCGACGGCACTTGTGTCCGATACGCTCAACTATCCCAAGTTCTACATCCACGACACCACCGAGTACGTGCGCCAGAGCCTCGCCATCTGGGAGGAGCTCGGCTTTGAGTTCGACGCCATCTCTACCGGCTTTATCGTGACCGAGGAAGAGACGCGCATCATTTCGGACTTCTGCCACCGTCGCGCGCAAAAGGGTACCAAGGTGTTCGTCGACCCCATCATGGGCGACAACGGCAAGCTCTACGCCGGCGTGCCCGAGTCCACGATCGGTCTCATGCGCAGCCTGCTCGAGTGCGCCGACTATGCGGTGCCAAACTACACCGAGGCGTGCCTGCTCACCGATACGCCCATTGCCGAGCAAATCACGCCCGATGAGGGCCGCACTCTTGTGGATGCCGTGCGTGCCCTGGGCGCCAAGTCGGTGGTCATTACGAGCGCTGTGGTCGACGGTGCGAATGTCGTCATCGGTTACGACCATGTGGCGGGGGAGTACTTCACGATTCCCTTCGACCTGATCCCGGTCTATTTCCCGGGCACGGGCGACACGTTCTCGGCGGTGCTCGTCGGCCGCGTTATGGCAGGTTGGAGTCTGCAGCGCGCGACGTCCGATGCCATGCGCGTGGTGGCTGAGCTTATCGAACGCAATGCCGACCAAGAGGATAAGTCGGCTGGCCTTCCCATCGAGGCCTGCCTGGACGTGATTGACCATGAGTAATGCTGGCGAGGGCGGCGCCAAGCCTGCGGGCGGGGGCAAGCCGCTCGGCGCGCCGCGTGGCAAGCGTCCGCGTATCCGCGTGAGCTGCGTGGACCAGCTGGGTGCGTGCCGCTGCCACCATGGTCACAAGCCGGGCGACGTCTTCGACTTTGACCGCGACCGCGGCAAGATGTGTGCCATGGCCTGCCATGTGGGCTTTCCCTATATCGATATCCTGCGCTATGGCGGAACCGTGCCTGGCAACGAGCCTGGTACGGCAAAGTTCTGCTGCCCCGAGGTCGATACGCTGAACGTCTGGCTTGCCGAGATCGTTGACGAGTAGTCGAGCGCAATGTGGCAAAGGGACAGCCCCTTTGCCACATTCGCCGGTGGTGCCCCTTCTTTTGCTTACAATCTCAAATCTCTGCACTTCATTTGATTTTAGGTTCTAAAAATTCTGCGTTTCATCGATAATCAAGCGTATAAAACTTTGCATTTCATTCGATGACACCGAGGGGAGAGCCTATGCTACGCAGGAAAATAGCGGCAGAGCTGGAGCGTTGGCTGAAGTCTTCCGAGCAAAAGGCCTTGTTCATTACGGGTTCTCGCCAGATTGGCAAAAGCTATTCGATTCGCGCATTTGGCAAAGCCAACCATGCAACCTACATCGAGCTTAACCTCATGGAAAACGGCCAGGCAAAAGATGCTCTTCTCGAGGCGCGGGATGCCGATGATTTCATCAGCAGGGTGACGCTTCTTTCGGGAAAGTCGATTGCACCAGGCAAAACGCTCGTGTTTATCGATGAGGTCCAAGAGGCCCCCGACATCATGACGATGGCAAAGTTCCTTGTTGAGGACGGGAGGTGCCGCTGGGCGTTTTCGGGGTCAATGCTCGGGACTCAGTTCAAGGGCGTCAGGTCCTATCCCGTGGGGTATGTCCACGAGCTTAGGATGTTCCCGCTCGATTTTGAGGAGTTTTGCTGGGCAACCGGGGTGAGCGAGGGGGCTCGCCAAACGATACGTAACGCGTGTATCAGCGAGAGGCCCATTCCTGATTACATTCATGACGCGATGATGGCAAACTTCAGGACCTATACCGTTGTCGGCGGAATGCCGGAGGTCGTGCAGCGTTTCCTTGACACGCAGGGCGACCTTGCCTCTGTTCGTCAGCTACAGTCAGAGCTCAACGAACAGTACCGACGGGATATTTCCAAGTATGCAAGCGGGCGTGCCCTTCAGGTGCAGAGCATCTACGATCAGCTCCCCATTATGCTTGAGGGCGAACACAAGCGTTTCGTGCTCAATTCCATTGACCCCAAGGCGCATTATGAGAAGTACCAGCGAGATTTTGTCTGGCTTGTCGATGCCGGCGTTGCTCTCAAAGCCGATATCGTAACCGAGCCAAAGTCGCCCCTGCTCAAGACGGCACGGCCATCGCAGTTCAAGCTATACCAATCGGATACGGGCATGTTGATGGCGCGCTACCCCGTTGGAGTCGCCCAAGCGGCGTATCTTGATAGCAAGGAGCCCAATCTGGGCGGCATTTACGAAAACGTGGTGGCCCAGCAGCTGGCTGCCCAAAATCGCCAGCTTTACTACTATCAGACAAAAAAGCGCGGTGAAGTGGACTTTGTGGTCGATGGGCCGGATGGGACGGCTGTTCCGATCGAGGTTAAATCGGGCTCCTATTACCACGCGCACGCTGCGCTCGGTCATGTGCTTGATACGGCTGAATATGGCGTAAGGCTCGGGATTGTTTTCTCGAGAGGCAACGTTGAGCGCAACGGAGCGGTTCTCTATTTGCCGCTATATGCGACCTGGGCCCTTTCGGATGTTTTGGGCGACTCCTGCGCCGAGGGGATAAAGCTGGAGGTCAAGCCGGTCTAGGGCCAGTCCCGGATGTGGCAAAGGGGCAGTCCCTTTGTCACATTCATGAGCGTGGATTTTCTCCCGTTTAGAGCGCACTCGAACGCTCAAAGTGGGAGAAAATCCACGCTCGTTTTATGCCGATGGCGTGGCCCGTGTGCCCGCGCCGCCCGAGCGCCTACAGCTGCTCGAGCATGGCGGTGCAACCGGCGAGTACATCGCGGTAGGTGGCGTCGAAATTGCCGGTGTACCAGGGGTCGGCCACGTCGCCGGGGCGATCGGTCCAATCGAGCAGGCGCGAGATCTTGCCATCGGGGTCCTTCCCAAAAATTCGGTACAGGGCGCGGGCGTTCTCGTCGTCCATATAGACAATGTGGTCCCAGTCGCCATACTCCGCGCGACGTACCTGACGTGCGCGATGTGCGACGACGGGAATCCCGACCTCGCGTAGCTTGGCAACGGTACCGTGGTGTGGCGGGTTGCCGATCTCCTCGGTCGAGGTCGCAGCGGAATCAATGACAAACTCGCCCGCGCGCCCGGCGCGCCGCACTAGCTCGGTAAACACGGACTCAGCCATCGTCGAGCGACAGATATTTCCATAGCAGATAAAAAGAATGCGTTGCATGAGCGGCTTCCTTTCTAGGCGGTCGCGCAGGGCTTACAGACTGCTCTTGAGGCAGTTTGCTCCAATAAAGCCCGCTGCGTACAAGGGGAGGTGGCGCAGCTCGCGCCCGTCATCGGTTTCGCTGCGGGAAAAATTGTTCTCGGACAAAATGTAGGCATATGGCGATCGGGCTTTGTCCATAAACGACCCGAGGGTTCTCGCGCGCACGTTGCGTGCGGACTTTACTTCGACGGGCACAATTTCCATACGGTCGGTCTGAAGTAAAAAATCGAGCTCGCCGGTCGTCTTCCAAGACGACGGCGGCACCCAGTAATACGTCTGCAAGCTATTGCCCGAAAATGCTTGCATGACCGAGTTTTCCGCCAGGGCGCCTCGGAAGTCGGAAGATAGCGCTATGGCGGAATCCTCTTTGAGGTCGAGCCAGAGCCGCGGGTTGATGCCGAGTTTGTAGAACATGAGGCCGGTATCGAGAAGATAGACCTTAAAGAAACTTCCATCTTCGTCGTCGAAGGGAACGAGGGGAGGCTCGATGCCTTCGGTCAGGTTGTTGACCGATATGATGCCGGCGCCTTCGAGCCAGTCGAGCGGCTCGATAAGCTTGGCGCGACGGCCTCCGCGTTCGACCTCGGAGTACTTGAATTTTTTTGTGGACGATCTCAGCAGCTGGGACGGAATGGAGCGCCAGACCTTGCGCGCCGCCACGCCGCTGATCCCGTTTTCGGGGTCGGTCATATCAGCGGTATAGGTCTCGTCGATTTCGCGCTGCTCGACGCGCGCATCCTCGATGGATAACGTCTTGCGATATGCGTTGACGGCGGCGGGCATGCCGCCCACGATCTGGTATCGATGAAACAGGCTGAGCGCGGCTTGGTGCACGGCGTAGGTCTCGAGCGTGCCGGCGTGGGTACGAATGGCATTGACCATCTGCTCCTCGTCGAGCGCCCAGAGAAACTCCTCGAACGACATAGGATGCATGGTCTCTTGACGAACGCCGCTGGGAAAAGGCAACTTGCGCTTGCGCGTGGCGACGCCGAGCTGACTGCCGGTCGCGCATATGCGCCAGCCCGAACCCGAAAAAAAGCGAAGCGAGTTGAGCGCCCGTTCGCAGAGCTGCACCTCGTCAAACAGGATGAAGGCGGTTTCTTTGCGAATGGGGGTGCGTTTATAGTCTGAGATTCGCGCCACGATGGCGTCAACGTCGTCGGTGGGACAGTCGAACAGCGGAGCGATCAGCTCAAGATCGGTCTGAAAGTCGAGTTTGACAAACGCATCGCCGGCGATTCGTCTGCCGATTTCCTCGGCAACGTACGTTTTGCCTACGCGTCGCGCACCACGGATGAGGAGGGGGCGCGACGCGTCCTTTGTCGCCCATGATTCGATAACGGATTCGATTGATCTGCGCATGGGGCCGCCTTTCCAATTTCGTGTACTTCAGATACATAGTTTAGTACGATTTCATGTACTTGGAATACACGAAATAGTAGAAAAGTGTGTATCTGAAGTACCCGAAATTGCACTACTGGAGCTTGCAGGCGGATAAACACTACTCGTATGGGACGGTTTTCACCGGTTGCTCGCCACCTTGGGCTATGTTCGCCCCTATGCCTGCATCCGGGGCTGTGCTGATTGACGACGGCGCTCCCAGCGAGCCAACTTAATCGTCACCAGCGTGAGCGCCCAGGCCACAAGCGAGAACACGGCACCGACCGCGCCTACATATGCAATGCCAACTCCGCTTACCACGGCGCCGCCCACTGCGGTGCCAAACGAGATGCCGACGTTAAACGCCATGGGCTCAACCGAACTTGCGAGTACCATCGACTTGGGGTGGCGGCTGCGTGCCACATCCATAAAGTGTGTGATGCACGACACCGAGAACAGGTACATGAGCAGCGCCAAGCTAAAGACAAAGACCAGCGCGAGCGGCATGGTGCCGCCCAAAGCAAACAGCCCGAGTAACGCCGCAGCCTGCAGCACAAACGTCACAAGCAGCGCCTTCATGCCAAAGCGCGCATCGATCCACCCGCCCAGGATGTTCGAGATCAGGCAGAACACGCCGTAGGCCATGAGCGTGGTGCTGGCTTCGACCGTGCCCATGCCCAGCACCTGCTCAAGATAAGGCGTCACGTAGCCGTAGAACACATAGACCGAGCCCACGCCAAACAAAAAGATGAGCATGCCGGTGATGATGCTCGGCTCGCGTAGCAGACCCGCCTGCTCGCGAAAGGTGGCAGGCTCGTCGGTTTGCCCGGCGCGCGGCATAAACGCCACGAGCGCTCCGCAGATCAAAACGGCAAAGGTCAGCGTGCCGTACATGGCCACGTGCCAATCGAGCGTGTCGGCCACAAACTTGCCGATCGAAGTCACAAAGACCATCGCCACGGAAAACGCACCATATACCACCGAGATGGCAAGCGAAGTTTGCTGCGGGGACAGCAGCTCGGGGATGTACGTCACGCCCACGGCGAGCAGTGCGCCCGAGACGGAGCCCAGGATGATGCGCGAGATGAACAGCACCTGGAAGTTGGGCGTCAACGCCATGACCAGGTTGCCGAGCACAAAGACGATGCTGTAGCACACGAGCAGCTGGTAGCGGCGAAAACGCCCCGTGCTGAGCGCGAGCACCGGCGTCGCGATAGCGTAGACCAGTGCGAACACGCTAATAAGTTGGCCTGCGGTGGCAAGCGATACGCCGAGTTCCGTTGCCAAGTCACTTTCGATGCCGATGACCACGAACTCGGAGCAGCCGAGCGAGAATCCCAACAGCACGAGCAGCGCCAGGCAGAGCTTGGTGCGCGCGGGGGAGAGCGCGGCGGCGGTTGACTTACTTTTAGGCGTGGTTGCGGCGGTCAAGGTTGTCACTCCAATGTCGCATGAATAAGCGGGATTCAATCCCTGCAACTCTAACAGAATGTGACGAAGGGGCAGTCCCTTTGTCACATGGAAAGCTTGCCTGTATAGTCGCAATACAGGTGAAGATGGTCTCAGGTACATTGCGGGCGACAGGAGATCCCATGGGTATGCACACGACAAAGGTTGCAGTGGGCGAGGGCAAGTTTGCGCTTGAGGAGGCCGCAGCCCGCATTCTGCGCGCCGGCTGGGATGAGGGCGGCGCGGGCGCCGAGGTCGTGGCGGTCGATGCCGCGACCGGCGAGGCGCTTGGTCCCGTCGACCGCATCGAGGCCCATACCGGCGAGGGCATTTTGCATCAAGCATTTCTGACGCTTTTGGTCGAGGGCCAGGGCGAAGACGCGCGCCTGCTGCTCTGTCGCCGCAGTCCGCTCAAGCGACTGTGGGGCGGGGTGCTGGCCGATAGCTGTGCCGGCCATCCGCTCTCCGGGGAAGACGTCGCGGCCGCCACGGCGCGCCGCATCAACGAAGAGCTCGGCATTACGCGCGAGCCCGATCAGCTCAAGCACCTCGGTCACGTGGTGTACCGCGAGGACCACGGTGACGGTCGCTGCGAGTGCGAATGGTGCGAGGTCTACCTCGCCCATGTTGAGCCCGGCGAGCTGCATATCAACCGGGAGGAGATCTCGGAAGTGCGTCCGGTGGCCCCGTCCGAGCTCGACGGCTACCTGCAGGGTCACCCCGAGCAGCTGGCCCCCTGGCTCCGCGAGGCTCTCAGCGACCCATCCATCCGTACGGCCCTCGCTATGTGACAAAGGGACAGTCCCTTTGTCACATCCAAACCGTCACAACATTCGGCGAAAATCTCGAAATCGAGGAAAAGCGTCGAATGTTGTGACGGTTTTCGTGTCCGGCGCGGGTGAGCTTCGGTGCCGTCTGGGGGTATAAGACTAGCGAGTGTTTATTTGCGAGGCCTAAGGGGCGCCCCGTATGGATATCGATAACTTTGAATGGTGGTATAGCGAGGGTGAGGCTCCGGACGAGGGGTGGGACGAGCCCGCGCCGCGTGACGTGTCGAGCGACGAGGACGAGACCGGCAACGACGTCGCCGCCGACTCGGACGCCGCCCTCGACCCTGTCGAGCCCCTGACCTTCGAACAAGCTTGGGCCCAGGCCGAGGCAGACGAGGCCAAGGCCGACGCTACGGCCACGCTCGGCGAGCCAGCCGACATGTCCATCTCGCCGGCCAAGACCCCGCAGCCGCGCCATAACATCGATCCCGGCAGTACGGCATCTTTCAGCATTCTCGACGTGCCCGCGCAGGGTGCCCAGGCGCCCGCCCCCACGCATCGCCCCAATCTGTCTCGCGAGGAAGATGCAGGACGTCGCTCTCCGCTTGGCCCCATCCTTATCGCCTTCATGGCCGGCGTTATCGCATGCTCGGTAATTGGAAACGTCTGGAGCCATGTCGAGCAGCAGCGAAAAGACGCCGCCAGGGTCGAGATGTCTGTCGAGCAATCGCTCGGCCGCACGCGCTCGGTACATGTGTCGGTCGAGGTCAAGGACGGCGCGACGTGGGACACCGCGCGCGGCGACAGCCAAATGCTCATCCATATCGTGGGGCGCACGCTCAAAGGGCAGACGATTGACGAGTATCAATACGTCAATTCCGCTGGTGACGGCATCGAACTTAAGCCCGGCGACTACGAGCTCACCGTCGATGAACCGCCCGTCGCCACCGACGGCACGCGCTTCCGCGCCTCAAAGCGCATGGTTCCCGTGAGCTTTAACTCGCAGGCGCCCGATACGGTCGATAGCACTCCGCAGGGCGGGTTTGACCTTTACGCTATTGCTCAATAACTGCGCCTGTCGCTCAACCCCGCCGCCAAGAGTGGGACAATAGCCCTCGACACTATTGTTTACTTTTGGAGGAAGTAGCATGTCTACCGTCACTACCATCAAGCGCGGCAGCCTCACCGCGGCCATCGATTCCATGGGCGCTCAGCTCACGAGCCTTGCCCTCAACGGCAACGAGTATCTGTGGCAGGGCGACCCCGCCTTTTGGGGCAAGCATGCGCCCATCCTGTTCCCCATTGTGGGCTCGCTGCGCAACAACACGGCGACGTCTGCGGCTGGCATCTGCGAGATGCCGCGCCACGGCCTCGCGCGCATCGTCGAGCACAAGCTGGTCGAGGTTTCGGAGGACGGCTCCTCGGTAACGTACGAGATCACCGACACGCCCGAGTCGCTCAAGGCCTTTCCGTTCCACTTTAAGCTCAACATGACCTATGCCCTGACTGGTGACGCCACACTTACCCAGACCTTTGCCGTCACCAATACCGGCGACGTGGACCTGCCGTTCTCGGTGGGCGGCCACCCCGCATTTAACGTACCTGCTCCCGGTGCCGAGGACGAGGCGTTCGAGGATTACGAGCTGGCATTTACCGAGGCTTGGACCAACGAGGCCCCCATCATCACGCCCGATGGCCTCATGACGTTCGAGGGTAGCTACAAGGCTCCCGATAACTCGGACGTGCTGCCCATCACGCACCGCAGCTTCGATAACGACGCCATCATGTTCACCGATACCCCGGGCTCCACGCTCACGCTGCGCGGCCGCAAGTCGGGCCACGGCGTCAAGATCGACTTTGAGGGCTTTAAGTACATCGGCGTGTGGTCTGCCGCCAACGACGCCCCGTTTGTGGCGCTCGAGCCCTGGACCGGTCATACCACCACGGACACCGAGGACGACGTCTTTGAGCACAAGGTCAACACCATCACCTTGGCTCCCGGCGAGACGGACAAGCGCAGCTTTAGCGTTACCTTGCTCTAGAGGTTCCGCCGCTCGGTCGATGCTGCGCGCCGTCCAGAGCGATAATTTGTCATTCAAAAGGCAAGGCATGACCAGAAGATTTATGCCTTGCCTTTTTCATGCCTAGTCGTTGGGGACGTTCTTGTTTGACTAGTCGTTTAAGAACGTCCCCAACGACTATCAATCGTTTTCAGTTCGTAAACTTGTATATATGCATTTATATATGCATTTGCTGGAGGTAGCGCTGAGCGGTATCCTGTTAAGTCGTCAGCATACGATTCAACAGGGAAGGCAGATTATGCATTCTCCCCATCAACGCGACGCGCATCCACAGCCGGTATGCAGCCGTCGCATCTTTTTGGGTAGCGCTCTCGCTGCGAGCGCTACTGTCGTCGCCGGCACACTTGCCGGTTGCCAGCGCCCCTCCACGCTGGAAGTAGTTCAGCCCACGACGGGTGGCGGTCGCGACGACCTGTCCGATTCCGTTATCGGCAAGGATAAGATCCGCATTGGCATGGAGGCGGCCTACGCCCCGTACAACTGGCAGGTTTCCGAAGCCAGCGAGTACACCATCCCCATCGACAACGTGCAGGGCGCCTATGCCGATGGCTACGACGTGCAGATCGCCAAGATCGTCTGCAAGGCCCTCGGTGGCGAGCCCGTTGCCGTCAAGCAGAGCTTTTCGGGCCTTATCGATTCGCTCAACAACGGCCAAATCGACCTCATCATCGCCGGCATGAGCGCCACGCCCGAGCGCGAAGAGTCGGTCGGCTTCTCCGACCCGTACTTCATTGGCTACTTTGGCCTATTCGTAAAAGAGGGCTCGCCCTACCAAAACGCCACCAAGCTTAGCGACTTTAGCGGTGCCACGGTGCTCGGCCAAAAGGACACCATGCTCGACACCGTCATCGACGAGATCCCGGGCGTTGTGCACAAAAACCCGGTCGACTCCGTCCCCACGGTGTTCTCGAACCTGCTGCAGGGCACCTGCGACGCCGTGACCTACAACACCGAGAACGAGAAGGGCTATATGGCTCAAAACCCGGGCATCGTTCCCATTCATTTTGCCGAAGGCGAGGGCTTTAAGCAGGAGGTCGCGGCAAACGTCGGCTGCCGCAAGGGCTCGGACAAACTGCTTAAGCTCATCGACAAGACACTCAAGGGCATTAGCCAAGAGGAGCGCGACCAAATGTGGGACGCGTGCCTCGACCGTCAGCCGGCATAGGGAGGCAGCATGAAAACCGTCAATCGCCTGGCCTCCTTTATTAAGGCCGACCACCGTTATGTATACCTGGGCACGAGCGTTATCGCGGCGCTCGGCCTGGCGTTTAGCCAGCGCAACCCCACGCCGCTGAGCTTCTTGGCCCCCACCGGTATCTTCCAGGATTGCCTTTGGGCGATTCTTTGGGCCTGGATTGTCGTGTCGGCGGCGGCGCTGGTCACCAAGCTTATGCACTGGAGCGACTATCGCGTAAAGTCGCCGTTCGCCTCCGAGCGTTTCCGCCGCGGCGCGCGCCTGGGTAGCTATGTTGTGGTCGCCATCGCAGCGATCTTTTTCGTGGACCGCTGCATCATGTCGTTTATCGACCTGGTGCAGGTGAGCATTGTCTCGGATTCCAACCCCAGCGACTTTTTGTCGAGCCTGGTCTACATGACCTACAAGAGCGGCGACTTCTTCATCCGCGGCATCGAGATCACCATCGCGCTTGCCACCTTCGGCACCGTCATCGCATTCTTCCTGGCGCTGCTCTTCGTGTTCCTACGCATTCAGACGTTCGACCGCGTGGATAACGACCTGGTGCGCTTCTTTAAGAGTATCGGCCGCGGCTTTGCGACCGTCTACTCCACCATCGTGCGCGGCACGCCCATGATGGTCCAGGGCCTGCTCATCTATTACGCGGGCTTCACCGTTTTGCGCGGCATGGGCTTCGAGACCGCCCAGGCCAACCAGATTTGGAGCACCTTCACCGCCGGCCTCGTTACCATCTCGCTCAACTCCACCGCCTACATGATGGAGGTCCTGCGCGGCGGCATCGAGTCCATCGATCCCGGCCAGGCCGAGGCAGCACGCTCGCTGGGCCTGTCGCAGTGGCAAGCCATGCGCAAAGTCGTGTTCCCCCAGGGCATTAAAAACGCGATTCCGGCGCTCACCAACGAGCTCATCATCAACATCAAGGATTCGTCGGTGCTCTCGGTCATCGGCGTGTTCGACCTTATGTACGCTACTACCACGGTCGCCGGCGTGTACTACCGCCAGATGGAGGTCTACTGCGTGGCACTCGTGGTCTACCTGATCCTGACGCTCGTGGCGAGCCGCCTGCTCGAGGCCTTTGGCAAAAAGCTCGGCGCCGAGGCTCCGGCCACGCTGCCCAGCTCTAACTAGGCTTAAGACGAGGAGAATCATCATGGCAGATACCGCCACTACCGGCGTTGCGGCCGCCGCACAGACCAATGAGCCGCTCATCCGCGTCGAGGGCCTGCGCAAGAGCTTCGGCTCGCTCGAGGTACTCAAGGGCATCGACCTGTCCGTTAACCCCGGCGAGGTCGTCACCATTATCGGCGCCTCGGGCTCGGGCAAGTCGACCTTCCTGCGCTGCCTCAATCTGCTCGAGACCCCGGACGCGGGCCACATCTGGTTCCACGGCCAGGACCTTACGGCCGAGCGCTGCAATATCAATAAACTCCGCGAGGACATCGGCATGGTGTTCCAGGGCTTTAACTTGTTCAACAACATGGATGTGCTCGACAACTGCACGCTCGCGCCCGTCACGCTCAAAAAGATGAGCAAGGCCGAGGCCGAGAAGGTCGCGATGGAGCACCTGACCAGCGTGGGACTCGAGAAGTTCGCGCACGCCGCCGTGGGCCGCCTGTCCGGTGGTCAAAAACAGCGCGTGGCCATCGCTCGTGCCCTGTGCATGAATCCGCAGATCATGCTGTTCGACGAGCCGACCTCCGCGCTCGACCCCGAGATCGTGGGAGAAGTGCTCGAGGTCATGCGCAAGCTCGCTGCCGCAGGCATGACCATGGTCGTCGTCACGCACGAGATGGCTTTTGCCCGCACGGTGTCCGACCGCGTGGTCTTTATGGACAAGGGCGTGGTGCTCGAGGACGCCGCGCCGGCCGAGCTCTTCGGCAACCCCAAGCACCAGCGCACTCGCGAGTTCCTCTCGCGTTATCTCGAGGACAAATAACCGACCGCAAACGCTTATGTGGCAGGGCCGCTCCGGTGGGGCGGCCCTCGTCATCACAATCGAAAGGATGTCATGGCCGAGGTTTGGCGCTTCTTTGCGCATGAGGATGATTTTGCCGATATAGACGAGGCTGGCGCGTGCGAGCGCTTGGGTCGCGTGCTGTCGTTTCCGACCATCTCGAGTATGGATGCCGAGGCGGTGGACTGGCAGCCGTTCGACGACCTGCGCGCGTATATGCAGCAGGCTTGGCCGCACGTATTTACGGCGGGTAAGGTCGAGCTTATCGACCATTCGCTATTGGTGACGCTTGGCGGTTCCGACCCTGCCCTCAAGCCCATTATACTCATGGGCCACATGGACGTGGTTCCCGTGGTACCCGGCGCCGAGGCTGACTGGACGCATGTCCCCTTTAGCGGGCATGTAGACGACACCTACATTTGGGGTCGCGGCGCCATCGATATGAAAGACCAGGTCGCAGGCATTCTCGAGGCGGTTGAGTATGCGCTGGCGCACGGTTGGCAGCACGAGCGCACGCTGCTCCTGGCCTTTGGCCAGGACGAGGAGACTACGCAGTACGGCGCAGGCGCCATCGGCCGCGCGCTCGAGGAGCGCGGCATTGAGCTTGAGTACCTGATCGACGAGGGTGACTACCGCATCGTTCCAGCTGCCGAGTACGGCGCGGGCGAGGGCTGGCTTATGCATGCCGACCTTGCCGAGAAGGGCTACGCCGATATTGTGCTCAAGACGAAGAGTGAGGGCGGGCATTCGTCCAACCCCTACGGCGGCACATCGCTCGAGGTGCTGAGCCGTGCCATCACCGCAATCTGCGATATCGAATGGCCGACGCGCGTCACGGACCTGCTTGCCGCACAGCTCGTCGAGCTGGGGCTTTACACGGCCGACGAGATTGCCTCCAACAAGGACACCATCGTGCGCGAGTGCCTCGCCAGCAAGAAGCTCTATCCGCTGGTGACGACCACCTGCGCGCCCACGCAGATCGAGGGTGGCAGCACCGGCGCCAACGTAATGCCGCAGGATATGTGGGCCAACATTAACTTCCGCATGCTCGAGGGCACGAGCGTGGCCGACGTTGTGGCGCGCTGCCGCGAGGCGGTTGCCGCGGCGGGCCTTGCCGGTCGTGTCGAAGTGGAGCTGGGCCCCGGCAGTTCCGAACCCTCGCCGTCCCCGCGCATCGGTGGTCCCGGCCTCGAGGTGGTTCGCTCCATCGCCGCCCGCTATTTCCGTGATTCAAGGGGGACAGAGGAAAACGGACCGAGTGCGGTGGGCGGAGCTCCTGTCGACATCGTTTCCTCGACCGTGATTGGCGCGACTGATGCTGCCAACTACCAGCGCATTTGCCCCGAGTGCATTCGCTTCTCTGCCTTTGTGGTAGACGATGACGAGTGCGACCGAGGCGTCCACGGCACCAACGAGCGCATTACCCGCCGCGCCTACCTCCAGGGTGTCCGCTTCCTCATCGCCCTGCTCCATACGCTCTAGCCAAAAAGCAAGCCCTTGGTGCAATGGGGTCAGGTTTGTTTGCACCAATCATTCCGTGCGGGTTATATGCAGGTTTGCCTGCGCACGCTATCATGTATGGGTTAGACCGCAATTATGTACCCCATACGCGAAGGGATGCGCATGTATCTGAAGATCGACATGCTCTAGCTGGACTTACCCCCGCAGCGGCGCCCCGCGCCCCATCAATTCTGCCGATTTTCGCCTTCACGCATATAAAGGAGTCCGTCATGCGCGACAAGCTCGAAAAGATCATCAAGGCCTACGAGGAGCTCGAGAAGAAGCTTTCTGACCCGGCCGTCGCCTCCGATATCAAGGAGTTCACGCGTCTCAACAAGGAGTACGCGCACCAGTCCGACCTCATTGCCGCCTCGCGCGAGTACATCGGCGCGCTCGATGACATCGAGGCTGCCAAGGAAATGCTGCACGATACCACCGATGCCGATGAGAAGGAGATGCTCCAGATGGACATCTCCGAAAACGAGGCCAAGCTCCCCCAGCTCGAGGAAGACATCAAGTACATGCTCATCCCGAGCGACCCCAACGACGACAAGAACACCATCGTCGAGATTCGCTCCGCCGCCGGTGGCGACGAGGCGGCCATCTTCGCCGGCGACCTCTACAAGATGTATCAGCGCTTTTGCGAGTCGCGCGGCTGGAAGACCACCGTGCTCGATTCCAGCCCCAGCGAGGCCGGCGGCTTTAAGTCCATTGAGTTCAAGGTCGAGGGCGACCGCGTTTACTCCGTCATGAAGTTCGAGTCCGGCGTGCACCGCGTCCAGCGCGTCCCCAAGACCGAGTCCCAGGGCCGCATTCAGACCTCCACGGCTACCGTAGCCGTGCTTCCCGAGGCCGAGGAAATCGACGTCCAGATCAACCAGTCCGACCTGCGCATCGACACCTACTGCGCCTCCGGCCCTGGCGGTCAGTGCGTTAACACTACCTACTCCGCCGTGCGCATCACCCACTTGCCCACCAACACCGTGGTGCAGTCGCAGGAACAACGCTCCCAGATTCAGAACCGCGAAGTCTGCATGCAGATGCTGCGCGCCCGTCTGTACGAGATGGAGCTCGAGAAGCAGCAGGCTGAGCTCGGTGCCGAGCGCCAGAGCCAGATCGGCCACGGCAACCGTTCCGAGAAGATCCGTACCTACAACCAGCCCCAGGACCGCGTGACCGATCACCGCATCGGTTTCAACTCCACCTACAACGGCGTCCTTCTGGGCGATCAGCTCGGCACCGTCATCGAGGCACTCGCCGCCGCCGAGCGTGCCGAGAAGCTGGCACAGGCTGTGTAGGTTCCGCCGTTCTACCGAACGGCGGACCAGCCGACGCTGCGCGGGCCGCATTTGGACAATCTGACGTTCAACTTCAAGGGCGCGACCAGAAGGTCAGCGCCCTTTCGTTTCACGTCACCTTGTCTCAAATGCGACCCGCTCGCTGTCCGTCCTCTACCTGCGGTGTTGCCTTGCTCCGGATGCGGTATGCTCAACCTGCGGCGCCTTAGATGTAGTCATTGGGGACGTTCTTAAACGACTAGGTTGGGCACATTGCTTTGAGATGTTATTTAATCGGCTTTGATGGCCATTAAGCCGGCTACCTGCTCAAAGAAATTAGCGGCATTCATCTGCTATCGAAAATAATGCTCAAAAAATCGTCCAAGAAGTCGCGTGTCATTTTTTGATGCGTCGCGCGTCAAGTGATTTGGCAAGTTCTTGGTTAGATATTGGTCAGTTTTGGGTCAACCTTGCCAAAAGCTTGACGAATGCAAATCTAGACGTCGGCGAATGAACACTTTGAGCGAGCTCGGTGCAAAATTCTGGGCTGATTCTCGATAATCGCTTTCAATCGTCCCTTGCCAAGCGCTGGTCTCGCGTACAATCTGCTCCGACATTCGCGCGCCGTCCGGCGCTTAAGAGGGGAGGGCCCCATGGCAAACGAGATTTGGACCATCAAGCGTTGTCTCGAGTGGACCAAGGAGTACCTGGCCGAGCGCGGCGAGGAGCACCCCCGTCTTTCTGCCGAGTGGCTGCTGTGCGCAGCTACGGGTCTGGCGCGTATCGACTTATATATGCGCATGGACGAGACGCTCGACGCAGCGCAGCTCGAGACCATGCACGCGGCGGTCGTCCGTCGCGCGAAGGGCGAGCCGCTGCAGTACATCACCGGTAGCACGCAGTTTCGCATGATCGACGTCGCGTGCGCCCCCGGTGTGCTCATCCCGCGCCCCGAGACCGAGATGCTCGTCGAAGAAGTTCTGAACTATCTGGATGCCGAGGTGCTGAGCCCCGAGGCCGCTGCCCGCCAGCGCGTGGAGCTGCCTTGGAACGATGAGGTCGAGCAGGCCCGCAAAGCCGAGGCGGCGCTGGCTGACGAACGCGCGGCCGCCGAGCGTCGTGCCGCCAACCTGACGGCCGCCGATGAGGCTGCGCTGGGTAGCGACGTGCTCGGTAGCCGCGCCTATGCCGAGGAACTGGCCGACCGCGAGGCCGAGGAAGCCGCCGCGCAGGCAGCAGAAGCCGAAGCGGCAGAAGCAGAGGCCATGGAAACCCCCGAGCCCGAGCTCGACGAATACGGCATCGCCATTGAGGACAACGACCAACAGGCGACTCCCGCGCAAGATGCCGCCGAGGCCAACGTATCTGCCCCAGCCGAGCCCCGCACTGCCCGCGTTCTCGAGGTCGGCTGCGGCACGGGCTGCATTTCGCTCTCCCTTGCCTGGGAGCGCCGCGGGCACGTTACCTGCACTGCTACCGATATCGAGCCGCGCGCCATCGACCTTGCTACCAAAAACCGCGATGCGCTTGGCCTCACGTCCGACGAGGTCGCCTTCAGCCTCACAAACCTGGTGAGCTCCATTCCCCGCGAAGAGTGGGGCACCTTTGACGTACTCGTCTCCAACCCGCCCTACATCCCCACCGATGTCATGCGCTCGCTGCCGCATGAGGTCAAGGACTTTGAGCCCGATCTGGCGCTCGAGGGCGGTGCCGACGGTCTCGATATCTTCCGCCGCCTGCTCAACGCGGCGCCCTACATGCTGCGTGCCGGCGGCCTGTTTGCCTGCGAGCTCTACGAGGGCGCGCTCGACGCCGCGGCCGAGCTCTGTCGTCAAGCAGGCCTTTCGGACGTGCGTATCGTCCACGACCTCACCGATCGTCCCCGCATCGTTCGAGCCATCGTCACCGAGCCCAAACAGCGTATTTAAGCTGAATAAATAGACATTTGCGCAAGTTTGTCCTTGCAATATACCGTAAAACTTCTACTATAGAAGGAGAAAGGTATGTCAAATCAGCTGCATCGGTACCGTATCGTGCTTGATTACATTGAACCTTGGCTTGATGAGCAGGATGAAGCTACGCTGAAGCAGATTTATGCAGACCTTTTGGTGCTCGAGAAGGAAGGTCCCAGCCTTGGTCGTCCGCTGGTTGACCGCGTAAAGGGCTCGAAGCTTCATCATTTAAAGGAGCTGAGAGTGACGTCGTGTGGTGGGCAGGTGATTCGCATCCTCTTCGCCTTTGACCCCAAGCGCCAGGCGGTATTGCTATTGGCGGGTGATAAGTCGCGAGCGGGATCGTCAAGGGCAAAATGGAACGGTTGGTATGCGATCAACATTCCAAGGGCCGAGCAAATATACCGTCGCCACGTAAGGAGGCTCGATCGAGATGGAACTGCATGAGTATATGGAATCTCGCGGGATAACACGCGACTCCATTACCGCCGAGCAGGAGAGGACTCGCGATCGTATCGAAGCCTATAAGCTTGCTCAGATTCGCAGGTTAAAAGATCTAACACAGGCGTCGGTCGCCCAGTCGATGGGCGTTTCTCAAAAACGTGTATCCGAGCTCGAGCGTGGGGAGTTGGGTTCGATGAGGCTCGACACGCTGAGCAGGTACGCAGAGAGCCTCGGCGGAAAACTGGTTGCAAGCATCGAGTTTCCCGATCGTACCGTTACGCTTGCGCGCTAAAAATCTTCAATTAACCCCCTCACTTTCACCGACTACTAGAGCCGCTCACCAAACCAACATGCGCTCTGGGCAAATAGGTTGAATGTTTCGTGCGAGAATGCCCCACAGTAAACAAACTTGCACCGGAGCGTAAGGGGCTGGCATACACATGCAGACGGTCTATCGGGTATACGAGGGAACGCGCGAGCCGCATCGGCTTGCCGTCGAGCGCACGGCCGAGGTGCTCGGCCGCGGCGGCCTGGCCTTGATTCCGACCGAGACCGTCTACGGTGTCGCCGTGGCAGTCAACGCCTTCTCGGACGCCGTGCCCCAAGATACAAGCGAATTCCCATCGTGGCCGCGCGATCCGCAGGCTGCCGTCAATGGCGCCGCAGTTCCTGCGCTCGGCACCGGCTATCGCCGTATCTTCACTCTCAAGCAACGTGAGCTCACGCAAACCGTCGCTTGGCTGGTCGATGGCGTCGAAGCACTCGACCGCTATGGCGTGGATATCCCGGAAGAGGCCCGCGTGCTTGCCCGACGATGCTGGCCGGGCGCCCTGACTATCGTGGTCAAGGCGGCCCCCTGCGTGCCGACCTTTATGCGCGCCGCCGACGACACGGTGGCACTTCGCGCTTCGGCTTCGCCCGTGGTGCAAGCGCTCATCCGCGCCTGCGGCAGCCCTCTTGCCTGCACCAGCGCCAACACACACGGCGCGCCCTCGCCGGCAAGCTTTGCCGCCGTCGAAGGTCGCATCCTGGAGGGGGTCGATGTTGCCGTCGACGCCGGCGAGACCCCGTGTCGCGACGCCTCGACCATCGTGTCGTTCCAGCACGGCGGGCTCCAGATCCTGCGCCAAGGCGCACTTCCCGCATCAGAGATCGAACGGGTCCTGTCCGACCCGATGCAATAGAAAGGTGTAAGCGATGTCGTTGAATCTGGGCAGCCTGGGCATGGAAGATGCCTCGTTTAACTTTGGCGGTTCCTACATCATGGCGCTCGACTGCGGCACCACCTCGGTACTTGCGACCATCGTCGACGAGTACGGCTGCATCGTCGCGCAGGCACGTCGTAGCGTCAAAACCAGCTTCCCGCGTCCCGGCTGGATAGAGCAAGACCCCATGGAGGTGCTTGCCAGCCAGATCGGCGTGATGATGGAGGTCCAGTTTAAGAGCGGCATCCATTCTGACCGCATCGCCGCCATCGGTATCTCCAACCAGCGCGAGACCACGGTGGTGTGGGACCGCATAAGCGGCCAACCCATCTATAACGCCATCGTGTGGCAATGCCGTCGCACCGCACCTCTGATCGACGAGCTGGTCGAGCGGGGCGCAGAAGAGCTGGTGCGCTCCCGCACGGGACTCACGCTCGATCCGTATTTCTCGGCTTCCAAGGTGCAGTGGATCCTCGACAACGTCGACGGTGCGCGTGAGAGCGCGGCGGCGGGCGACCTCATGTTTGGCACCATCGATACCTGGCTCATCTACAACCTCACCGGCAGTCAGGTCTTTGCCACCGACTACACCAATGCCAGCCGCACGGCGCTCTTTAATATCCATACGCTTGATTGGGACGACGACCTGCTGGCGCTCTTTGACGTTCCACGTTCCATGATGCCCGAGGTTCGTTGGAGCTCGGGCGACTACGGCCGCGTCGCGAGCGACATCATGACCAACATGCCGCCCATCATGGGCGTGGCGGGCGATCAGCAGGCGTCGCTGTTCGGCCACTGCTGCTTCCATCCCGGCCAGACCAAAAACACCTATGGCACGGGTTGCTTTATGCTCATGAACACCGGCGACGAGGTCGTCGAATCCAAGAACGGTCTGGTCTCCACGATCGGCATCGCCGCGGACGGCAAGATCAGCTATGCGCTCGAGGGTTCTATCTTTGCCGCCGGCTCAACCATGAACTGGCTGCGCAACAACATGGGCATCATCTCGAGTGTGAGCGAGTCCGCGCAACTCGCCGCTTCGATCAACGACAACGAGGGCTGCTACTTCGTCCCCGCCTTCGCTGGCCTGGGTGCTCCCTGGTGGGACCCGCGTGCCCGCGGTATCGTGTGTGGCCTGACCGGTGCCTCGAGTCGCGCGACCATTGTGCGTGCGGCCTGCGAGTCCATGGCCTACCAGAGTTATGACGTGCTGCGCGCCATGGAGCAGGACGTGGGACTTTCGATTGAGCGCCTGTCCGTCGATGGCGGCGCCTCACGCAACGAGTTCATCATGCAATTCCAGGCCGACCTGCTGGATATCCCCGTGCTGCAATGCGAGACGGTGGAGACCACGGCAATCGGTGCCGCGTACTTGGCGGGTCTTGCCGTCGGCTATTGGGAAGACCTGGAAGAACTGGAGCAAAATGCCCAGATCGTTAGGACCTTCCTTCCCCACATGTCCGCCGAGCGCCGCGAGCAAAACCTTGCGGGCTGGCGTGATGCAGTCAGGCGCTCGCTCAGCATCGCACAGTAGGGCTGTGATGGGCTGCTCGATATAACAAACCGCTAAACTAATGCATGGCGTGCGGCGGCAACATTGCTTCGCGCCTTGTCAGCAAGGTCGTTTTGCGGCCGCAACGAAAGGGGCAATCAACCCATGACCGTCACCTACGACGCGTCCCGTGTGACGCTTGTCGACCACCCGCTCGTCCAGCACAAGCTGTCGATCCTGCGCGACAAAAACACCGGCACCAACCAGTTCCGCCAGCTTGTGCGCGAGCTCGCACTTTTTGACGGCTACGAGGCCATGCGCGACCTGCCCATGGAAGACGTCGAGGTCGAGACCCCCATCACTACCGCCACGTTCAAACAGCTTGCCGGCAAGAAACTCGCCATCGTGCCCATCCTGCGTGCGGGCCTTGGCATGGTCGACGGCATCCTCGACCTGGTGCCCTCCGCTCGCGTGGGCCACATCGGCATGGAGCGCGACGAGGTCACCCACGAGCCGCACGAGTATTACTGCAAGATGCCCAAGGATATCGACCAGCGCATCTGCCTGGTCGTCGACCCCATGCTTGCCACGGGCGGTTCGGCCGAGATGGCCATCAGCTACCTGCGCGAGCGCGGTGTCAAGGACATCCGCATGCTGTGCATCGTCGCGGCCCCCGAGGGCCTCAAGTCGCTGACTGAGAAGGATCCTGATGTGCATATCTATACCTGCGCCATCGACGACCATCTCAACGAGGCTGCCTACATCGTTCCCGGCCTCGGCGACGCCGGCGACCGCATCTACGGCACGCTGTAATCTCTGAGCCATACCGGCTAACGTCGAAAATACGAAGAAATGGTGCGCGCGGGCGAGCAAAAGACGTCCACGCGCACTCCTGTTAACGGACGTTTTGCGCTGAGGGGTTCGAGAAAAACGTATTACCGTACCTGCGGCATAAAGAAGGTCTTAAGAAAACGAACAGGTGCGTATTAACCGATGCTTTTTCGGTTGTACTTTAGCGATTGGCTCGTACAATAGTCACCAATGTTTGGCGGGAACTGTCCTGTGAGGCGATAAAAAAGGAAAGTGAGGACGCCAGTGTTTCAGATAGCCGATCTGCTCGCTATCGTTGCAGGTGCCATCGCGGGCGCGATTGCCTTCCTTCCCTTTGTCTTTACGCTCAAGCCGGTTCTTGACGATAAGCAGAATGCGGACATGCTCAAGGGTATGGTGAGTCTCGCGGTCTCGGCAATCGCGTTGCTTGTCTTTACCTTGGTTGTGTTTGTGTTGTTCGGAGAGGCATTTCGCATGTTCCTCCTGGGCGAGGCAATCGGCTTCGTGGCCTTTATGGCCGCCTGCGCGGTTCGCGTCGCCAAGGCGCTGCGAGATCCTCATGAGGTCGAAAGGTAAGTCGTGGAAATTTTTGAAAAGCTGCCTGATGAGATTAATCATCTGGTCAGCGAGTTCAGCTCCACCCCTGTCGTGGGCGATCTGAGCTGCGGCATCACGCAGTACTCGTTTTGGCTGATCGTCTCCACGATCGTGCTCCTGATCGTCCTGGCCGTGTTCAAGAAGAAGCAGACCCTGGTTCCCAAGGGCTTCTTCGTCAACGGTTTCGAGTACATCATCGAGTACGTCGAGAACGATATCGGCAAGGGTGTCGTGGGTGAGAACTGGAAGAAGCACTTCCCGTTCCTGTGCTCGCTTTTCCTGTTCATCCTGATCAATAACATGATCGGCCTGATCCCGGGAATGAAGCCCGGCACCGGCGCAATCGGCTCCACCGCCGCACTCGCCATTTTCGCCTTCGTGTACTTCATCTACTACGGATGCAAGGCTCACGGCGTGATCGGCTACATCAAGAGCCTCGCCCCGCAGGGCGTGAGCTTCCCGATGAACGTGCTCGTGTGGGTCGTCGAGCTTTTCTCGACCTTCCTGCGCCTCATCACGCTTGCCGTCCGTCTGTTCTGCAACATGTTCGCAGGACACGTGGTCATGGGCTCGTTCGCCATCATGGCGAGCATGTTCATGCAGCCGCTGCTTCAGCAGGTTTCCGCGGCCCACGCCGTCGGCGCCCTGCCTTCGCTGGCCTGGCTTGCCATCCTCATCCTGATCTATGCGATCGAGCTTGTGGTCGGCGCCATCCAGGCTTACGTCTTCACGGTCCTTACCGCCGTGTATGTCTCCGAGGCAGAGGAGGTCGCGGAGGAGGAGTAGTCTTCCGTTCGTGCCTTAAAGGTAAGGCAATTCGTTAAACCGCCGGTGCCCGTACCCATGGAGCCCGGCAGTTATAAAAAGGTTATCCTGCGTGAAATAAGACACGCACGACAAAGGAGGAATCGTGGGAGTTATCGGTTACGGTCTCGGTGTTATCGGCGCTGGTCTTGCTATCGGCCTGTCTGCTCTGGGTGCTACGGGTGCTATGGCCCGTCAGCCTGAGGTCCAGGGCCGCGTGTTCACCGTCTTCATCATGGGCTCCGCTTTCGGCGAGGCTCTGGCTCTGATCGGCTTCGTTGTCGCGCTGATCGTTAAATAGCACGGAGCGTCAAGTATGAATCTTTCATCCCAGAAGAGCGCGATCGCACTCTCCGCGTCCGCGGCCGCGCTGCTCATGCCGGTTTCCGCGTTCGCCGAGGACGGCGCCGCCGGTGCGGACATCCTCATCCCTAAGATGGCGGAGTTCATCCCGGCGCTTATCGCCTTCCTGATTATCTGGATCGTGCTGGCCAAGGTCGCCCTGCCGGGCATCATGAAAACCATGGAGGAGCGCGGCAAGAAGATCGAGGAGAGCCTCGACGAGGCCGAGAAGACCAAGCAGGAGGCCATCGCCAAGCGCGCTGAGTCCGACTCGATCGTCACCGACGCCCGTCGTCAGGCTGCCGACATCGTTCTCGAGGCCCGTAAGGACGCCGAGTCCGAGCGTGCCCGTATCATCGAGGCTGCTCACAAGGAGGCCGAGGAGATCATCGCCAAGGCCCATACGACCGTCGAGGACGAGCGCAAGTCCATCTATGCCGGTGCCGCGAGCTCCATCGCCGACCTGTCCGTTGCCGTCGCCACCAAGATCGTGGGCGAGGCACTCGAGGACGATGCCGAGCAGAAGAAGCTCATCGAGCGCTACATCCAGGAAGCAGGTAGCCTGAATGCCGACTAGCCGCTATCAGGACAAGGTGCTCGAGACCTACGCGCGTTCCCTTTTGGAAGCCGCCAAGGCCGAGAACCATGTGTTCGAGGATCTCGAGATGGTCGAGCGCTTGGCTTCTGCCAGCCCCGAGATCATCGCCGTGCTCGACACCATGTCCAAGCGCGACCAGCTCGACCTTCTTCCCAAGGTGGCAGCTGCCTTTAAGTATGTTGCCGAGGAAGACGAGGATGTAGTGGGCGTGACCGTCACCACGGCGATCCCGCTCGACGACGAGCTGCGTCAAACCATCACTAAGAAATGCGAGCAGGACTTCGGCCGCAAGGTATTCCTTATCGAGCAGGTCGACCCGTCTATCGTGGGCGGCCTGGTGCTCGAGGCCCGCGGTGAGCGTCGTGACATTTCCGTCAAGACGCAGCTGCGCATCGCGCAGGAGACCCTCGCAAACTCTGCTAATTCGTACGGAGGTGAAGCCTAATGTCCGAAACCCTCAATGCCCAGGATATCGCCAAGAAACTGCAGGAGCAGCTCACGAGCCTCTCCGCGACGGTCGATACGCATGAGGTTTCAACGGTCGACGAGGTAGGCGACGGCATCGCGCGCGTCTCCGGCCTCAAGAGCGCCATGGCAGGCGAGCTTCTGGAGTTCAAGAGCTCCGATACCGGTGAGACCGTCTTCGGCCTTGCCCAGAACCTTGACCGTGACGAGGTCGGCGCCGTTCTGTTTGGTGCCGTCGACTCCATCAAGGAAGGCGACGAGTGCCGCACCACTGGCCGCATTATGGATATCCCCGTGAGCCGTGCCATGCTCGGCCGCGTCGTCAATCCGCTCGGCCAGCCCATCGACGGCCTGGGCGACATCGTCGCCACGCACCGTCGCCCCATCGAGTTCAAGGCTCCCGGCGTCATCGATCGTACCCCGGTGTGCGAGCCGGTTCAGACCGGTCTGCTCGCTATCGACTCCATGGTGCCTATTGGCCGCGGTCAGCGTGAGCTCATCATCGGCGACCGTAAGACCGGTAAGACCGCCATCGCCATCGACGCTATCCTCAACCAGCGCGGCAAGGGCATGGTCTGCATCTATGTCGCCATCGGCCAGAAGGCCTCCACGGTTGCCAACATCCGTGAGACCCTCGCTCAGCACGGTGCGCTCGACTACACCATCATCGTTTCGGCCACTGCTGCCGATTCCGCCCCTATGCAGTACATCGCGCCTATGGCCGGTGCCGCTATTGGCGAGTTCTTCATGTACAACGGCGAGGACGGCAAGCCCGCCAGCGAGACCAACCCCGGCGGCCACGTGCTCGTCATCTACGACGACCTGTCCAAGCAGGCTGTGGCCTACCGTCAGATGTCGCTGACGCTGCATCGTCCGCCCGGACGCGAGGCCTATCCTGGCGACATCTTCTACCTGCACTCTCGTCTGCTCGAGCGTGCCGTCAAGATGTCCAAGAAGAACGGTTACGGCTCCATGACGGCACTGCCGATCATCGAGACCCAGGACGGCGACGTCTCGGCCTACATTCCGACCAACGTCATTTCCATTACCGATGGTCAGATCTACCTGCAGTCCGAGCTCTTCTTCCAGGGTCAGCGCCCGGCAGTCGACGTGGGTATCTCCGTGTCCCGCGTCGGTGGCGATGCGCAGACCAAGGCCATGAAGCAGGTCGCCGGCAACCTCCGTCTGGACCTCGCTTCCTATCAGGAGCTCGCTGGCTTTACGCAGTTCGGCTCCGACCTCGACGAGGCTACTCAGAAGCAGCTGACCCACGGTGCTCGCATGACCGAGCTCCTGAAGCAGCCGCGTTACAAGCCGTTTGAGGTTGGCGAGCAGATCGTTACGCTGTTCGCTGGCAACGAGGGCTTCCTGGATGACCTGGAGATCGCCGACGTGCTGCCCTTCCGTGCCGAGCTCATCGAGTACATGGACAATGGCTTTGGTTCGCTGCTCGACAAGGTTCGCGCCAAGAAGATCGATGATGACACCAAGGCTGAGCTCCTGCGCGTCATCGGCGACTTTAAGCAGCAGTTCATGGCTAAGCACCATGCCGATACGACTGGATCAGAGGAGAACTAAGCCCTATGGCCAACCTTCGCGACATTAAGAAGCGAATCTCCTCGGTTACCACGACCAAGCAGATCACGCGCACGATGGAGATGGTCTCTACGGCCAAGATTCGTCGTGCCCTCGATCGCTCCAAGCAGGCCGAGCCCTATAAGGAGGCGCTGACCGACGTCATGTTGACGGTCGCCGGCGACGCCTCCTGTTCGGGCACCGATCCCATGCTGCAGAAGCATGAGAGCGTCAAGCATGGCCTGATTGTCGTTATTGCCTCGGACCGCGGCCTTGCCGGCGGTTTCAATACGACGGTGGAGCGCACGGCCGAAAAGCTCGCCGCTTCTTGGGCGAACGACGGCATCGAATACGAGATCATCGCGTGCGGGCGTAAGCCGGCCACGTATTTCCGTGACCGCGCAAACGTTGTCATGCACTTTGAGGGCAACTCCTCTGAGCCCGATTTCAATCAGGCCCGCATGATCTCCTCTCATATCTGCGATGCGTATCGTGCCGGTGAGCTTGACCGTGTCGAGCTTGTCTACCACCACGCCAAGAACCGCGTGGATCAGGAGCTTCGCGTCGAGCATCTGTTGCCGCTCGACCCCGAGATGATCGCTATGGCCCACGGTCCGCGTAAGAACGAGACCGACGCCCCTAAGCGCATCTCGTCCACGTTCGAGTTCGTGCCCTCTCCCGAGCATGTTCTCGGCAAGCTTGTGCCGTCTTATATCCTGACGGTCATCTACCAGGCCCTGATCGATTCGGCGGCTGCCGAGCAGGGTGCACGCCGCAAGGCCATGCACTCCGCGACGGAAAACGCCACCGCGATCATCTCGACCCTTACCCGCACGTATAGTCGCGTGCGCCAGGCTTCGATCACGACCGAGATTAACGAGATCGTCGGCGGAGCCTCAGCATTGGAGGAACAGTAATGGCTAATAACACCGTAAAGCTTGCGGTCGAGGAAGCCACCAAGAAGACGACTGCCGGTGATGGTCGCATCGTGCGAATCATCGGCCCTGTCGTCGACGTCAAGTTTGACGGCGCGGTGCCCCCGATCTACAACGCGCTCACGGTCGAGGCCGAGACCCCGATCGGTCATCTGAGCACGATCCTCGAGGTCGAGAGCCAGCTTCCGGGCGGCGTCGTCCGCACGGTCGCCATGTCCTCGACCGACGGCCTGCAGCGCGGCCTCATCGCCACCGATACCGGTGAGCCCATGAAGATGCCCGTTGGTCCCAAGACGCTCGGCCGCATTTGGAACGTCATGGGCAAGCCCGTCGACGGCAAGCCCATGCCCGAGGTGGAGGAGTTCTACCCCATCCACCATGCAGCGCCCCGTTTCGACGAGCTCACCACCAAGACCGAGATCTTCGAGACCGGCATCAAGGCCGTCGACCTGCTCGAGCCCTACATCCGCGGCGGCAAGACAGGTCTGTTCGGCGGCGCCGGCGTCGGCAAGACCGTTCTGATCCAGGAGCTCATCAACAACCTCGCCCAGGAGCACGGCGGCACCTCGGTGTTCACCGGCGTCGGCGAGCGTACCCGCGAGGGCACCGACCTGTTCCTCGAGATGAGCGAGTCTGGCGTTATCGACAAGACCTGCTTGGTCTATGGTCAGATGAACGAGCCGCCCGGAGCGCGTCTGCGCATCGGTCTGGCCGGCC
Source organism: uncultured Collinsella sp. (assembly GCA_902496455.1). Classification (GTDB taxonomy): domain Bacteria; phylum Actinomycetota; class Coriobacteriia; order Coriobacteriales; family Coriobacteriaceae; genus Collinsella. Next base: position 8,824 of record CABVAY010000020.1, on the reverse strand, counting down.
TTACCACCGCTGAGTACTTCCGCGATCGCGGCCAGGACGTTCTGCTGTTCATCGACAACATCTTCCGCTTCTCTCAGGCAGGTTCCGAGGTTTCCGCACTGCTGGGCCGTATGCCGTCCGCCGTTGGTTACCAGCCCACGCTGGCAACCGAGATGGGCGACCTCCAGGAGCGCATTACCTCGACCAAGACGGGCTCCATTACCTCCGTCCAGGCTGTCTACGTCCCCGCAGACGACCTGACCGACCCGGCGCCTGCCACGACGTTTACGCACCTCGATGCCACCACGGTTCTTTCGCGTAGCATTTCGTCGCTCGGCCTGTTCCCGGCTATCGACCCGCTTGCGTCTTCCTCCGACGCTCTCGATCCCTCGATCGTTGGCGAGGAGCACTACCGTGTCGCCGTCAAGGTCCAGGAGCTCCTGCAGGAGTACTCCGACCTTCAGGACATCATCGCCATTCTGGGTATGGACGAGCTGTCCGAGGAGCAGCGCCTTACGGTCAACCGTGCCCGTAAGATTCAGCAGTTCCTCTCGCAGTCCTTCCACGTCGCCGAGAAGTTCACCGGCAACCCCGGTGTCTACGTCCGCGTCGAGGATACCGTCCGCTCTTTCGCCGAGATTGTCGACGGCAAGGCCGATGACCTGCCTGAGCAGGCTTTCCGCTATGCTTCCACGATTGAGGACGTGCGCGAGCGCGCCCGCAAGATGGGGGAGAAGTAGGTTATGCGTATCCGCATCGTGTGCCCCGTGAGCTGCGCCTATGAGGGCGACGCTGCGTTTGTGTCGATTCCGTCCACGGATGGCGAGTTTGGCGTTCTGCCTGCTCACTCCAGCGAGATCTGCACGATCGACCGCGGTTACGTTCGCGTTTCCGATAAGGCCATGGGCACTGTCGACCACACGTTTGCCGTGGCCGGCGGCTATGCCCAGGTTGCGGACGATGTCGTGACCGTTCTCGCCGAGCGCGCTTGCGATTTGGCGACCGTCGATGCCGACAAGCTTAAAGCTGATATTCAAGGTTTTGAAGAGAAGCTGGGTAATTTGTCGGAGGATGATGCACGCCGCGCCTACCTCTATAATGAAATCGCATGGTGTAAGCTCAAGCTTGCCCAATAGTCAAACGATTTAGCGTTCGACCATTTGCGAACACATCATGCCCGGGATGGCCCAGCCACCCCGGGCATGCTTTTTGAAAGGGTAGACCTTGGATATTATCCGCGTTGAGGGTGGCCACGCCATCGGAGGCTCCGTGCCCGTTTCGGGCGCCAAGAACTCCGCGCTCAAACTCATGGCGGCAACGCTTCTGGCGCCGGGCAAGACGACGCTGCAGAACGTGCCCGATATTTCCGATGTCCACGTGATGGGCAAGGTGCTCAAAGGCATGGGCGCTACGATCGATGTTCTCGACGAGCACACGCTCGAGATTGATACCTCTCAGGTCGATTCATGGGAGGCCCCCTACGAGCTCGTTGCCAAGATGCGCGCTTCCACCGCCGTCATGGGACCCCTGCTGGGCCGCTTCCATCGCGCCAAAATTGCCATGCCGGGCGGCTGCAACCTGGGTGCTCGCAAGATCGATATGCACATTCTTGGTCTTGAGGCCCTGGGCGTTGAGTTCGATACCGCCCACGGTTACATCAACGCTAATGCGCCCCAAGGTCTGCGCGGTACCACCGTCACGCTCGAGTTCGCCAGCGTCGGTGCGACCGAGAACCTCATCATGGCCTCTGTGCGCGCACAGGGCACCACGGTTATCGATAATGCCGCCCGCGAGCCCGAGATCGTCGATCTCGCTAACATGCTCAACGAGATGGGCGCCAAGATTGTCGGCGCCGGTACGCCCGTCGTGACTATCGAAGGCGTGGAAGAGCTCCATCCCGTTACCCATCGCGTGGTGGGCGACCGCATCGAGGCCGGTACCTTTATCGTTGCCGGTGCGTTGATGGCCGACGATCGCGGTGTCGACGTCACGGGTTTTTGCCCCATTCACTTGGGCATGGTGCTCAAGAAGATGGAGCTCATGGGTATCGACTGCGAGCGCGTCGAAGATGGCGTCCATGTGAACCGTGCCGAGCGTATCAAGCCGGTCGACATCCAGACGCTTCCGTTCCCCGGTTTCCCGACCGACATGCAGGCGCAGATTATGGTGCTCTCCGCCCTTGCCGACGGCAGTTCCGTTATTACCGAAAACATCTTCGAGAATCGCTTTATGTTTGCCTCTGAGCTGGTGCGCATGGGTGCCGACATTCGTATCGAGAGCCATCATGCCATGATTCATGGCGTCAAGGGCTTCTCGGGTGCACAGGTTACCTCGCCCGATCTGCGTGGCGGAGCGGCCCTCGTCGTAGCGGGCTTGATCGCCGACGGGACGACCGAGGTTTCGGCCATCCATCACATCAAGCGCGGCTACGAGCAGTTTGTCGAAAAGCTGCAGGCGCTCGGCGCGCATGTCGAGCATGCTACCGTCCCCGATCCCGTCATCTACTAATACAGGTTGCCTATGTTTAATAAAAAGCCCCTCGCGGATACCACCGCCCGAAGACCCTCAACTGGTGCGCAGGCCAAGATCTACAGTCGCGATAACGTGGCTCGCTATTCCGAGCGCGCTCGTCAACGTCGTCGTAGCCACACGATTCGTCACGTCGCGCTCATTGTCGTGCTTGGCGTGCTGCTGAGTGCCACTACCGCTGCCGGCCTGTGGTTTGCCACCATTATGGGCAAGCTCGGCGATTCTAATGTCATTACCGACAATCTGCGTCGGGTTCTGGTTGACACCGATGAGGCAAAGGATCCGTTCTACGTGCTGATTCTTGGCACCGACGGCCGTCCGGGCGAGGATACGTATCGTGCCGACTCGATTATCCTGGCACGCATCGACCCCACGCAAAAGCAGGCGACGCTCATTTCCGTTCCGCGCGACACCAAGGTCGAGTACAAGGGCGAGACCATGAAGATCAACGCCTGCCATACCGTTGGCGGCGCCGAGGCCATGGTCGAGGCGGTCAACGAGCTGTGCGGTGTTCAGATTTCCCACTATGCCGAGGTCAGCTTCGACGGTATGCAGGCGCTGATTGATTCGGTTGGCGGTATCGACATTAACGCAACCGATGATGTTGACGACCCCGAGCACCTGGATATTAAGATTACCGCTGGTCAGCAGCATATGGACGGCGCCACCGCCCTTACCTATGCCCGCTGCCGCTACACCTATGCCGACGGCGACTACACGCGCATGCGCCACCAGCGTCAGGTGCTTGGCGCCCTTGCCAACCAGATTCTCAATAACTTCGATGCCACGAAGATCTTTGGCCTGGTTAATTCGCTGTCCGATATGCTCGTGACCGATATGAGCGTTCAGGATATCGTGGCTACGGTCAATGCCATGCGCGGTATGGATGTCGACGGCATCTACTCGGCCAACCTGCCCTCGTATGCCGACGACAGCACCATGATCGACGGTGTGAGCTACGTCTTTGTCTACGAGGACGAGCTCAAGGAAATGATGGAGCGCGTCGATGCCGGCAAGGATCCCAAGGGTCCCAACACCATGGGTCTTTCCGACGGTTCCAGCTCTACGATCGGCGACCTGAACAACAACACGTCTGACGACTACGCAAACGGTACCGCAACCTCATCGGTCAGCTCTGACGATTCCGATGACTCAAGCGATTCGAGCGATTCGGACTACTACGAAGAGCCCACCGGCGACGGCAACGGCTACGAAGCTAACTACTAAGTTACGCGGTTTTACCAAACCGCGTAACCGCTTGACGCTGCGCGGGCCGCATTTGGACAATCTGACGTTCAACTTCAAGGGCGCGACCAGAAGGTCAGCGCCCTTTCGTTTCACGTCACCTTGTCTCAAATGCGACCCGCTCGCTGCCCGTCCTCAACCTGCGACGTTAGTCATTGGGGACGTTCTTAAACGACTGGTCAAAGGGGACACTCTTGATGCACTTGGCACTTGGGGACGTTCCTTATGTGCCGGCAGTTTGGGACACTCCTTGCGTTAAGAGGCTGGCGTGCGTCAACCTGTTCTCGTTGCAGCAAAAAAATCGCCCCGTTCTCGGTTGAGGACGGGGCGATTCGTCTTTTGGGCTTATGCAGCCAGGCTTATGCAAAGCGGGCGACGAGCTCCTGGAGCACGTCGGTCATCTTGACGAGCGAGCTGACCGGGACAAACTCGTTGACGCCGTGGTAGCAATAGCCGCCGGTGGAAAGGTTGGGGCAGGGCAGACCGCGGAACGACAGCTGCGCGCCGTCGGTGCCGCCACGGATCGGCAGCACTTGGGGCTCAACGCCGCAGGCAAGGTAGGCTTCCTTGGCAACATCAATAAGCTCGGGATAGTCACGAACGATCTCGGCCATATTTCGATACTGCTGCTTAATCTCGACCGTCACGCGCTCCTCACCCAGACGCTGGTTGAGCATCGAGGCAGCGGCATCAATAAGGTCGAGTTTCTGCTGGAACTTGGCGGCGTCATGGTCGCGGACGATATAGCGCGCTGTGGCGTGATCGACGGTCGCAGATACACCCTCAAGGTGATAAAAGCCCTCGTAGCCTTCCGTATACTCCGGGCGCTGCACGTAGGGGAGCAACGCGTTGAAGTCGCAGAACAGATTGCCTGCGTTGACCATACGGCCCTTAGCGTCGCCCGGGTGGATGGACTGGCCCTCAAAGCGGACGGTCGCCTCGGCGGCGTTAAAGCACTCCCACTCCAGCTCGCCGATGGGGCCGCCGTCGACCGTGTAGGCGTACTTGCAGCCAAAGGTATCGATATCCAACAGCTCGGCTCCGTGGCCGATTTCCTCGTCAGGGCAGAAGCAAATGCCGAGTGCAGGATGGGGCAGAGAAGGGTCCTGAGCGATACGCGCGACAAGCGACATGATCTCGGCGACGCCTGCCTTGTCGTCCGCGCCCAGCAGCGTGGTGCCATCGCTGCAGACCAGGTCCTCACCCGCGAGGTCATTCAGGGCGGGAAGCTTGGCGGTGCTCATGGCAACGGGCTTACCGTCAACCGTGCCGCAGACCAGGTCGCCGCCTTCGTGGTGTACGATGTGCGGCTTCACGCCGGCGCCCGGTGCAACTTCGGTGGTGTCGAGATGGGCGATCAGGCCCAGGGCGGGCTTGTCCTCAGCGCCCGCACTTGCGGGGATATGCGCGCAGACATAGGCGTGCTCGGTCACGTGGGCATCTTCCGCACCAAGCTCGCGCAGCTCTTCAGCCAGCACGTTGGCAAGGTCAAACTGAACGGCGCTCGAGGGTACCTGGTCGCAGTTTGCATCCTCGGACTGCGTGTTGATCTGGACGTAGCGCAAAAAGCGCTCGAGGACATCGGGGTTCGTGGTGGTGTTTTCCATAAAGACCGCTCCAATCTTGGTCGTCGTGTGCAACAAGAACTCTAGCACGGTATGCCACGGCATACCGCGACGCTTGGATGGGGTAGAATCAGCCATTGAATGCAGAAGGGACGGAAGATCATGGATACGACAAATAGCTCGCGCGAACTACATCTGACGGTGGCGAACGAAGACTACTTGGAGTGCATGGTTCGCATTGAAAGCGAAGAGGGGGAAACCAACGGCGTTCGATCGGTCGACATCGCGCAGCGCCTTGGCGTCTCCAAGGCATCGGTCAATAAAGCGGTTTCGGCTCTCAAGGCATCCGAGCTTGTCGAGCAATCGCACTACGGCAAGGTGATCCTGACCGATCGCGGCCGCGAGGTTGGCGCGGCTATCTGGTACCGTCATCGCCTCATCCGCACGTTTTTGGTTCAGGAGCTCGGTGTCGAATTTGAGCGAGCCGATTCCGAGGCCTGCATGATGGAGCATGCACTATCCGAGGACACGATGAGCCGCTGGCTCGCCTATCTCGAAAAGCAGGGAATCAGCGTCGAGGAATAGCGGGATATATATGGATACGAGTTATTACAACCGCTTTGGTGCCGAGGAACTTACGCGCCGCTTGTCGAGCGAGACCTTGTTGGCGCAGGGCCCCATGGGCAGTGTTTTGTTGAGTGAGTACGATGCCGCCGACATTCCACCGGCGTTTTGGAATCTGGCAGAGCCGCAGACCGTTTCTCGTATCCATCGCTTGTATGTCGCCGCCGGCGCGCAGGTGCTCATTACCAATACCTTTCAGGCATCGAGCTATGCCCTCAAGCACGACCAGATTGCGCCGTCCGTGGCGGAGGTCAATCGCGGGGCCGTCGACGATGCCCGCCAGGCGCACCCTCAGCTACTGCTGGGCTCGATGGGCCCGATCGGTATTGAGTGGTTTGCCGAGGACTCTGTCGAGTATCGTGAAATCCGCGGCATTGCGCGCGAACAGGCGCACGCCTTGCTCAATGCTGGTGTTGACGGTCTGCTGATCGAGACGGTGACGTCTATCCGTAATCTGCAGCCCATGCTTGCCGGCGCCCGAGATGCCGCCGACGGCATGCCTGTTCTGGTGAGTTTTGTCGTTGACGATAAAGGCGACCTGCTGGGCGATGGCCTCAACATCGAGGCAGCCGTTTTGTACGCCGAAAAACACGGCGCAAACTCGGTTGGTGTTAATTGCTGTTCGCTTACGGCCGCGAATGCGGCGGTGCCCAGGATGGTTGCATCGGCGACTACTCCCGTTACGGTGCGTCCCAACGTAGGCGATCCGGTCCAGACTCAGGATGGCCCCGTATGGCACGAGAATCCCGAAGCTTTCGCGCGCGCATGCATCGAATGGAGACATGCCGGCGCCGCAATGGTGGGCAGTTGCTGTGGAACCACGGCAATCACTACGGCAGCGATGGCCGAGGCGCTCGATATATAAAGGGCAAAACCGCTCCATACGGGGCGGTTTTTTTATTGCTTGCATGTCCTCGGCAGCATTTGCCCAAATGGTGAATGCTGGTGCCGGCAGGTTGCTGAGTGCGTGTTGCGGGTATACCTCACGCGTACCATGATCCAAACACTGTGAGGTGTCTGCGCGTGTGCGCGATAATTCATTTTGGAACTGACGGTTGGCGCGCTCGCGTCGATGAGGACTTCACTGCCGATAACGTTGCCCGTATCGCCGATGCCGTCGGCGAGTTGTGGCAAAAGACCAATCCGGGCAAAATGGTATATATAGGGTTCGACACCCGGCCCCTGGCGAGCGAGTTCGCTGAGCTTGCGGCGGGCGTGCTAGCAGCGCACGGGCTGGACGCCGTGCTCGCTTCGCGACCTGTTCCGACCCCTGCCCTTACGTGGGCGGCGGCTTATGACGGTGAGGCGTGCGGCGCGCTCATGGTGACGGGGTCCCATCATCCGCAGGGTTATCTGTGCCTCAAGATTCGCATGGGTGACGGCTCGACCGCCAACCAGGATGTCATCGAAGAGCTCGAAGAGACCATGGCTCCCGAGCCAATGGGGATCGAGGGGCAATATCGCACCGCGGATATCATTCCTGACTATATGCAGGCGGTGGCATCGTTTGTCGATGCCGAAGCCATCCGCGGCGCGCACCTGCGCGTGGTTGTCGATCCCATGGGCGGCGCAGCCCAGGGTTATCTAGCCGACTTGCTGCGCGAGCTTGGCGTTGAGGTGCACGAGATTCACGCCGGGCAGGCGTCTGACCAAGAAGATATCTGCCCCGACCCCGTTGAGCCTTGGGTGGACGCTTGCGAGCGCACGGTTGTCGAGGACGGAGCTTGCGCTGGCCTGGTGACCGACGGCGACGCCGACCGTATCGGCGCGGTTGACGAGCGCGGCAGATATATACATCCGCATCAGATCATGGCGCTCGTTTTGGGCGACTTGGTTCAATTTCGTAATTTGGAGGGGCGCGTCGTCGTCAATCTTTCGTGCTCGACGCTCGTGCGTCGCATTGCCGAGGCGCTTGGCTGCCGCGTGACCGTCAAGCCAGTCGGTTTCAAATATATAGCGGCAGAGATGAAGAAGGGCGGCGTCCTCATGGGCGGCGAAGAAGCCGGTGGTATCGGCATCGCCGCGCATATGCCCGAGCGCGATGGAATCCTCGCCTGTCTGATTCTGTGTGAGCTTATGGCAAAGACGGACGCGCCTTTGGGCGTTCTGGTCGACCAACTCGAGGACAGTTTTGGTAAGACGAGTTACGGTCGACGCGATTTGCGCCTTGAGGCCGAAGATGCCGAAACGTTGCGAACCCTGCTGCCGGGCGTAAACCCCAAGTCGATTTGTGGCAAGGTGCCGCAAAACGTTAGTCATATGGACGGCTTGCGTTTGTCATTCGAGGATGACACGTGGCTGCTGGTCCGTCCTAGCGGGACCGAACCAGTGGTGCGTGTCTACGCCGAGGGGTTCTCGGTGGAAGAACGTGATGAGTTGCTCGATGCTGGCTGTGCTTTAGCTAGGGGGACGTATCCGCTTTAACCATGAGACTGCCTTATATAAAGAGATGCTCGGCGAGCGGTAGTTAACGGCTGGCAAACGTTAGTCGGATCACAAGATGTGTAGGAAATGTGTACGCCCAGATTCCCGCCCACGGCGCCCCTCCGGTCTGGCAATATATCTCCTTGCCGCGCGGCCCGGTCGGACCGGGAACCAGCGCAGGCGTGCACCTTGAGAACCGGATACTGCGAGGATGGACACACCAGATGTGTCGCATCCGGGCAGACATCGAACCATTTGAAATGGTCTAACTTGGATTTGTTTTTCGCAAGGCCGCCGAGAGGCGGCCCCGAGAAATTCCTTTTCCTATACTAGAACCATATGAATCGAACGGAACCGATCAGCGAATGACTGAGAGGACCGGACGGGCTCGAAGCCCATACATTTTGGACGGAGAGTTCGATCCTGGCTCAGGATGAACGCTGGCGGCGCGCCTAACA